>DAITNB010000004.1:0-138894 GCA_036834845.1 bacterium
CTCCTTGTTCTATCCCGGAACGTTGATCTCGCAAAGCCCCCTGCATCGCCCCTTTACCACGCATATCACCTATCTTTCACGATGGAAAGTCTTATACAGCTCCTTACGGAGACCTTCACGAAGCCCTCCGATGGTGTGTATGCCTATTCGGATGAGGGGGCATCATTGGTGGATAGTCTTAACACACTAACCGCAGAACAGGCATCAACACCTATTGTTGCGGGAGGCACCACGGTGGCCGCTCACGCATATCATGTTGTGTTTTTTCTCGACGTTGTACTTGCGAGGATTGGCGGAAACCTAAACGATGTTGATTGGTCGGATGCGTGGGCTGTGCAACGGGTTTCCGAAGACCAGTGGGTTGACTTGCGCAATCGGGTTCTCGACGCGTGCGAGCGCGCCACATCTTGCTTGCAAGGAATGCACAACTCCGAAGCTATTAATGAACGACGTGCAATAGCTGTTGTTGTTCATACCGCCTATCATCTTGGCGCTATTCGACAGATGCTAACTGTTCTTCGGTAAACGATTCGGAGTAGTAGCGTAATCTATCGTTGTATGGTTCTCTCGGAACGGTCAATTGTGCAATTTGCGCTCAAGCATAAACCACCCCGCAATTGCCCTTGCCACCTGCAACTCGCTCAGCCATTTTTTATGCAGCACTCATTGCGTGCTGCACGCCTTGGGTTACTGCGCCCCTTGGTTTGTTTCTGGGGCTGATTATTGGCTTCACCGTAGGGTCGGCTCTCGCCGAACAGCAGAAGTGGCTTACCACAAAACTCCTTCAGGCCAGCGTGGTTGGCTTGGGTTTTGGTTTGTCGGCATCGAACGCTGTTGCGGCAATTCAGCAGGGCTTTGTTTACACCATTGCATCGATTGTAGGAACGCTGGTAGTTGGCAGACTAATCGGCAAACTTGCCGGACTGGATGATGTTACCTCGCACCTTCTGGCCAGCGGCACGGCTATATGCGGGGGCAGTGCCATAGCGGCGGTTGGGCCGGCAATCGGGGCATCTTCGGACCGCATGTCTGTATCTCTTGCAACGGTGTTTGTTTTGAACTCTGTTGCACTCTTCCTGTTTCCACCAATTGGACATTGGTTGGGGTTTTCTCAAACCCAGTTTGGACTATGGTCGGCACTGGCTATCCACGATACAAGTTCGGTTGTTGGCGCTGCCGGTGTGTATGGTACCGGGGCACTTGCCATTGCCACCACCATTAAGCTTGCCCGCGCCTTGTGGATTGTACCCTTGGCCCTGGTATCCTCGTGGATGTTTGGTAGGGGGCAATCCACGGTTGCGTTTCCGTGGTTCATCGCGCTCTTCGTTGTTGCCGTGGCAGTGTCTGGATATATTCCGTTTGCATCCTCTGTTGCAATAGTTGCTCGCCAGGGTCTAACTGTTACACTATTCCTTGTGGGATCTGGCATTAACAGAGAGCAACTGCGTGCTGTTGGAGTAAGGCCACTACTTGCCGGTACGGCAACGTGGATTGTTGTAGCAACTGTTACGGCCGCAGTGCTGTGGCTGATGTAGTAGGGTTATAAAGGTAATGGCAGCGCTAACCCTTCTCATATTATCACTGTTCCTGCTGTTGGAAGAGCCAACGGCAGTTCAGCGCTACAATCTTCGGCGCTATAGACAGGCGTATACACATGCGGCGTCTGCCAGGGAGCGAGATAGTATCCGGAAGGAAGTGTTAGAGGCCGTTCCCGATATGCGCGTAACCGCCGAACAGGGCGAGCAACAGGTTCGGCTTTGGGATAACTGTTGTTCAGACTGGGTTGTAGAAGAGGTACCCGGATCTACACAGCGGATACATACACAACACTTGCCCCCTTTAGAAATGCATGAAGTTGGCAACGTTCGCTTTCTAACGTCCGACGATCTACCCGGCTACGGTAACCGCGATGTGTATACTACTACGCTGCACTACTACCCGCAGCTTGGAACGTACAAGTGGCTTTCGCCCATTAATGTTGGGTCTGGCGTAAACACGGCTGCAGATGAGTATGGAGTAGCAGCAAAACAAGACACGTTATTCTTTCGGCGACGCGTAGGAGATACTGCGCGCGGCTTTCAAGCAACGCCACGCGTAAAGCTGCGCTCCATAGTAGTGTCGCATAGCTGTCCAACAACCCACTTTGTGTATGTAGATGCGTTTGATTGCCGATCTGAAATGGTTGGATCCTTTGCCCTGTCAGATGCAGAAACTATGTCTCTTCCAGAAAATGCAGAAACGCTACATCTCCGTTGCTGTGGTAGTGGTAGTAAGCGTGTGTTTTCTCGGTGCGCGGTAAATTCTGCAGTACTCGCTCTAGAGGATACTGATGTGCGCACACATCAATGCGCCGGTGGCACGATGTCTGCGTTAACAGGCGCTGGAGACGTATTTGGCTTTTCATTGTATGAAGACTCTTCCTCGGCGGTGTCGGCCTTTTCTGAAGTAGCAGAACTTGTACTTTTTAACACCGACGTGCATGCCAAACTCCATATAGAGACCCTTCCCAACATGCTCGAACCTCAGATAGCTGCCTTCGCTAACGAGCTCTCCAAGCGAGGCATTGCTGTTGTACTTTCGGTTGCTACAAAGAACAAGGTAACAGTTTCGATACGGTGATACTTCTTCTCTCCGAGTCTGTGAGCCGTAGTTACGTGTTTCTGGTCGGGGTGCGAAGAAGCATTGCCAACCGAACCAATGTAAAAAGCAGAAATCCCCTCTATGGCACTACACATCCGCCCCTTTGTCGAAACCGATAGTATAGAAGATCTCACGGACCTGATCCATTCTGCATATGCCGAACTTGGCGCAATGGGATTGCAATATTGGGGCACACACCAAAAGCCCAAGGATACGCTTGAACGTATCTCAAAAGGAATCGGTCTGGTTGCGGAAATTGATGGCGCAATCGTAGGAACTCTTGCACTACACCCCCCTGAGGCCGACTCGGAAGTAGCTGTTTATCGCGATCAACATACCAACAAACTCACGCAATTCGCTGTCGATCCCGCGAAACGCGGCGTAGGAATTGGAAGGGCGCTCCATTCACACGCCGTTGAAATTGCCCGTGGAAAGGGGGCAACCAGGGTTGCTCTCGACACCGCAGAGGGTGCCACTCATTTGATTGCCATGTATTCCGCGTGGGGCTATCAACATGTTGGCTATTGCGACTATCGTCCGTTCACGAATTATCGTAGCGTTGTTATGGTGCTCACTCTCGGCGCTGCCCAATCATAATCCCTACACTGTGCGGTAACCCGAGATACTGTTACCATTTGTTTACAACTGGAGAGAACCTGAAACAATGGGCTTGCGTTGTTCGAATCAACGCGCTTTCTTACCATTCATCGAACACCGCCATGGAAATGCCAAGGATCATTGTGTACTCGGGTTATGCACTCTTTGTCTTGCTGGGTATGTATAGGGCAATCTTCAGCCACGACTTTACCGATGCGGCAGCAACACTTGGAATCGCGCTCATTTTCGACCTCTTTGCCCCTACCCCCTGGCAGGACCGACGCTTATGGCAAAAGATGTTACTTGCGGCACACGTTACTGCTATGTTAGGTATGTTTATTGCAGGTTTGTTGTAGAAGTCACGCCTCTAACACCCACTGCTTGGTGTTGTTCACTCCTATTGGTGCTTAGGATTCGCACGGTACCTAAGTTTGTAGATGAAGCTCCTTGTAGAACAAGTACTCGTGATTGGGCTACCGTTCGCGTTCGCGCTCTGGGGCGGTCCCAGTGCGCATGCGCAGCCCTTGATAATGTTGGTGTTTGGAGACAAGATTGCCACACCCACGTTTGTTGGTGGGATAAATGGTGGCATTGGCTTAACCACTCTAGGAATGTATCCCGATGCCACAATGCGCACAAGCTGGTTGTTTGGCACCTATCTCAATTGGCAGCTAGGAGAGCATTGGCACTTCGCACCAGAGATCACGTTTAAATCTCCTGCTGGTGCGTCGGGCATCACGGGCTTGTTTTCCCATCAACCATCTATAGACACTCTGGTGGTTGATAAGGAGGAGTGGACCGCATTGTCGTATTTCACAATCCCTCTCCTTCTGCGTTACACCAACGGAATGTTTGGAATGTTCGCCGGACCCCAGGTTGGCTACCTTACAGAAGCCACCGATAATTTGTCTGGCAAGGGACCAACCGGCGAAAGTATCACGGTTGAAACGAGCGCATTTGGACGCATCAGCCGGTGGGATGTTGGTGTGCACGTTGGAGTAGAGATGTTAACCGCCCCTTCACTGGGGATTCATTCAATGCGCATTGCTCTGCGATACTATCGCGGCTTTTTGGATGCAGTGACGAATGTTCCCGGAACACAAATAAACACGGGTTTCTATGCAACGCTGGGCATTCCCATCGGCGGAGTTACTCAACCTACGGAGTCTGAACCATGATGTCTATGCGACTAATCGTTGCGATTACTATGTTCGGGTTTGGGATGGGGCAAGCATTTGCGCAGCTTAATGCATCATTAAAGCGCGACACAACAGATGATGCAAAGAACGCCAGCGAATACAACTACATTTTCCCTCTCTTCGGAAGAGAAGTTGTAGAGCGTGGCTTCGACATTCCCTATCCCGTAGGGCTGAATGTTATTGGAATAGGCATAACGCAACCCGTGTCTATGAACGACTTTCGACTGAGCTTTGGCGCGGGAGAACCAACAGTACCGTTCCCGTTGATAAAGTTTGGTGATGCCCAAAGCACCGTAATGAGTCTGAATACACGACTTGATTTATGGGTACTGCCATTTCTCAATGTGTATGGTCTCTACGGTATTGCTAGTACCAACACAGAAGTTACCATTGAAGAGCCGGTTCCGTTTACATCCAGCGTAGATCAAACAGGACGTTATTATGGCGTCGGGGTAACATCTGCCTTTGGTTTCTTCGGTCATTGGGCATCCGTTGACGTTAACTGGACCTGGAGTGATTTAGAGCTGCTTGATGAACCGGTGCGAACTCGCATCATCGGAATCCGATTAGGCCATACCTTTCCTCTCAATAACGAAGGCATGAAGTTCGCTGCGTGGGTTGGTATGATGAACGCAGAACTTGCCGTAGAAACGAGTGGTAGCGTCTCTGTTGCCGATGCTGTGCCTCCCGATGTTCTTGATAAACTGGATAACTTCTATGCCAACTACAAAGAGTCGGACCGATACCTGGCTCTTGAGCGCTGGCAACAAGCTGCTGTAGATCAGGTAGTGTCGAGAATGCAAGAGGCCGACATACGAAACACCGTTGTGAACTACGGAATGATGAAGGCGCTTGCCTATCCTACAAACCTTCTGCTTGGCGCACAGTGGGAGATTAACAAGGAGTGGGCATTTCGAGCCGAGGCCGGTTTGATTGGGCGCTGGTCTTTGCTGGTTAATCTTAACTATAGATTCCGGATTTAAATTCCACATCCTCACACGGGGTTATCACTGGAGAACACTCGCAAAGTAGCTTCGGACTCCATCATCGCTGTGAACCGATACCCCTTGTGAAAGAGTATTTGCTATCACATGAATATTTCGCGTTACCTTCGTGCGACTGTTATGTTCTTCGTCCGGTCTATAAAACATCGCAGCACAAGACAACGTGAATGCCGATGGCACTGCACAATTTACTTGCCATTCTTGCAGTAGTCTCGCTCATTGTATTGGGGCCGGATACCGTATGTTCTGCGTCTACACCCGACGATTCCCTTCATGTACTCCAACTGCTAGAACGCGCTCGTTCACCTTCGAGCAGGTTTACATTCAGCTACACGCACGATTCGGCCCTTAGCGCTCGGGCGCTTGAGCTTGCCGAACGCATTGGATGGGAGCGTGGAATAGCTAAGGCGCACCTATGGCTTTATCTCGCCTGGGTTGAACGAGACTTTGTGGGTGCTACCGGGCCGGAGATCGTCCGCCATTGGAGTGGAATTACCAAGGGGTTACCCACGGCAGATCCCGAAGACATTGTAATAGTGAATGGTGTTGTAGCCGAGCTTTACATGAGCTCTCCGAGTTTGTCCAATGCCGGGGCCCACCTGCGTACTGCTCGTGAGGCCGTAAGGAGTTGCCAAAACACATCGATTCTCGCCTGGATGAATTATATCGAGGCACGCTTTTATCGATTACAAGAGCGTTGGGCAGAGGCATTTCCGCTGGCTTTAGCGGCAGTCTCTGGGGCACAAGAAGCCCACGATATGGGGCTAGTAGCACGGAGTAATCGCCTGCTGGGAATGGTGCGGGGTAGACTGGGAGACCTTGATGCGGCCGAAAAGAATTTCCAAACATCGTATAGGATTGCAGACAGCTTGCACCTGTACAGCGTACAAGCGGGCACACAGTTGAACTGGGCCTATTGCCTACAAGTTAAGGGGCGTTGGGCAGAGGCACTCGAACACTACCGTATCGTGCGGCGCGACGCTGAACTTGATCCCATTTATACGAAGGCGATTCCCCAAATTGACATGGCGATAGGTCACATGCTGATTCGACTCGATAGTGTAGCTGCGGGTAATCGAATACTTTCTGAATTGTACCGCAAGAAGCTAATGTCAAAGAATCCCTATGAACAAGAGTTTAATGTTGCCTATGCCCTTTTAATGTTTAAAAAGAAGCGCTACTTGGATGCTGTGCGATTTGCACGAACTGCTTTCTTTACGCCACAAGCAGACGAGAACGATGTTATCAAACGTGATGCCTCCAGTATTCTCCTAGAGTGCTACAAAGCCCTGAATCGTCCTGCAGAAGCGTTACGTTGGTCTGAACTAGCACACGAGTGGCAGGATAGCGTGTTGTATCACGAGCAATCGAACATTGCCTTGCGGTCTGAAATGGAGCGCAAACAACTCGAGCGTACACTTGCCGATAGTCTTGCTCACGCCGAAGACCGACATCGAATTGAAATGCAGGGGCAAGAAGAAGTTACTCGAGAACGCGACCGGCGAAACATCTTGTTATTCTCGGTGGCGGCCATCTTAGTATTCTGTGCTGCGCTGTGGCAGCGATTACGCCACACAGCACGAACAAAACGGATTATTGAGGTTGAAAAGCGGCGTAGCGACCAGTTGCTTCTCAACATCCTCCCAGCAGAAGTGGCAGAAGAACTTAAAGAGAATGGCTCTGCGCAGGCTCGAGACATTGATAACGTAACGATACTTTTTACGGACTTCAAGGGTTTTACTTCTCTTAGCGAACAGATGAGTGCTCAGGAACTAGTAGAAGAACTCAACACATGCTTTAAGGCGTTCGATACCATAGTATCCTCGTACGGAGTTGAAAAGATTAAAACGATTGGCGATGCCTACATGGCCGCCGGCGGTCTGCCAGCGCCTACAAGTCTAAGTGTGCTCAATACTGTAAAGGCGGCTCTCGAGATGCAGCGGTTTATGCAAACGCACATGGCCCAGCGCGCAGCCGATGGTAAACACTACTTCGAAATGCGCGTGGGCATACATACTGGTCCTGTGGTGGCTGGCATTGTAGGTGTTAAGAAGTTCCAATACGATGTATGGGGTGATACGGTGAATACCGCAAGTCGGATGGAAAGTGCGGGGGAAGTTGGACGTGTGAACGTAAGTGCCGTCACATACAACATTCTTAAGGGCAGCCCACAACTTGCGTTTACCAGCCGCGGTGCGATTTCTGTAAAAGGAAAAGGCGAACTTCAGATGTATTTCGTTGACCTCGTAGAGCCCGACACCCGGAGTGTTACTCTCCCGGAGTAGTAACACCAACAAACCCAAAACACCGTCCGGCACGGGCCGCGTCTCTCCGATGGGAGTGATACTGTGCGTTCTCTATTGTACACTCTGACGCAATGGTTATTGCCTCTACGCCGCTATTACGAAGTTGCGCTTCTATAGCACGGCGGTTGTCGAAGTACCATTTATCAGCGCGCAATGCGCTTTCTGTGCAGTAATCCGGAAGCAGGTTGCGCACGTCTGCACCTACTTCGTAGCAACGTGCGCAAGCACACGCACTTAGGTGGGCACTAAGGTGCTCTGCGTGGATACTGTACGTGCGTACAAGTGCTTGAATGGTATTGCCAATGATGTTCCTTGCTGTTCCTCGCCAGCCGCTATGTACGGCTGCAACAATAGGCAGGGTGTTGTGCGCAATAAGAATGGCGCAGCAGTCTGCTACGGTAACACCAACCACGTAACCGGGACGGTGCTCGATAAGTGCGTCTGCCTCGATACCTCTATGCCATGTATCGGGTGTTGCAACGCCCACACCATGTACCTGCTTGGCAGAGTGAATGTTCTCTACGGGAACGCCTAACTCTACGGCCAATCTTTCAATGGCCGCGTTTGCCCCCTTACCGCTAAAGGACGTGTCGGCCAGGGTGATGCCACGGACCACGTTCGCATGGCTGTACCACAGAATGTTCATTGCATGATAATGAGTTGTACCTTCGAGAAAGTACCTATTTCATCAACAACACACAACCGATGAATGCTGAATGATGCCATCAATTTACGGGATAGATACTCTGGCGGATTGGTGCTTACTATCAGGGGCTGGTTTGTGTTGATCTCACTAAGAATTACCCCGCTGCAAGATGTATCAAAGAGGAGCTGACGTGCTCCGAAAGTTGGAAAAACTGACGTATGTCATGCTCTTCAGCTTAGAATATGAATAGGTTGCACTGCGAGGGAAAGAACCCCACTCACATCTAGAGGAACCATCATGAAGCGCCTTGCACTGCTCATCATCGCGGCCCTTATTGCGTCCTGCTCGTCTGGTAACGATCCTGCCGGCGATGACTTCAACACACCAGTTGGCGGGAATACGGTACTGGAAGATACCGAACCGGGGGCACGGTATTCCGCCTACCCAGATCTTAGTGGACTTTTTCCGGATGGTATCGAGCCACGGGACAGCGTTAGTATCAAGTCGCGATCGAATGGCGTTGTTACTGTGGACTTCAACGTGATATTCGACACGAACTTTACGCTTCGCCTTGATACAGTGCTTGGCACCAGTAGTCTGCCAGATCAGGCTAAGAAAGCCATTCTCGATGCCTACTTGGCACAGTATGGTGCTTCGTTAGACACAACGGATAAAAATCGGATGGTGATTCACGCAGAACCCAAGTTCCGCGTTTCTTCAGAAGGCATTCAGGACTTTGTGAATTCTAATGGCGACGAATCCAAACCCTTCACCATCATTAAGTACAACATGAACGTGGGCGATACCTGGACATTTAAGCGGGCCGACGGAAGTACCGTAACACGCAAGGTTGTGTATCACTCCACAACAGATGACTACGAGGTAATCTGGTGGCGGCTAAAGGTGTTCAAAACGGAACAGACGCAAACAAACGATCCACTGCTCTCGAAAATCGTATGGGTTACTAATCACAAGTATGGCTTGGTTGGCATCCATATCTTTGACAAAGAGGGCAAGGAGATACCCATTAAGGTTGCTCCTCCAAGCTTGTAACACTAAAACGGATGCCAGGCCACTGCTAACGTGGGTACCACGGCCGGACCCGGAACCAGGGTTAGACCAAAATCAAACGTTAACGATGTATTGCCTTGCCGCAAACCAAGAAACAAGGCACTCTGTGCCGGACGCGTAAGGTCTGCATTCCAGAGTTCACCAAGAAAATGCAGGTCATGCAGCTCCGGAAAACGCACGTCCATCATTAACGCAATGCCAATCGATCCATTCGGATACGGGAAGACGAATGGGTCGAACAACGTGCCGCCACTTACGGTGTATAAATCTTTGCCGGCAATCTTGGCATGCATCATGGTACTTACGCTGGTTCGTTTTCCGGTGAATGTTGCCACAGCGTAAACATGGCCAATAAAGTTAACGTCGTTAATCCATGTGCCGTTCATGCCCAGAGCATAGAACTGCTTGCCCCCTTCAACAAGTCCGTTACCAGCTTCGTACAGGCTGAACTTTACGTTTACAGCGCTGAACTGATTTTCCCATCCAATGCCAGGTACGATGGTTCTACCGCCGGTAATACTAACAATGTCTGCAATACCAACACCTAACCACGGCATCACTCCTTCTACGAGAGCTAGGTAGTGGTCGTTTCCAATTGGCTGCGCGGTAGGGAGGATGTAGCCGCGGTTGCGTGCGCGGTACGACTTTTCGAGTAGACCAATCCAGGCAATCTCGCGGGCGTAGATTTTCGCCCTGCCAATTGGTGCCTTGATGCGGATAAAGGCACCTGATGTGTCTGCGTCTGCTTCGGTAATAACGCCAGATAACAGGTCGCCATTAACAAGGCGCACATAGTATGGCAACTCGTTGTCGAACTCTATTGCTTCGAGTTCTGCATCAGACATACCCACTATCTGAGCGTATACAGTAGATGCGTTTGCAGCGAATAACCAAAGAGCAAGTAGCGTTGTTAGAAACACAAACCTCACTGTGCACCACCTTCCATCGAAAATGCTAACTGACCGCAGGCGGCATCGATATCCAATCCACTCGATGATCGAACCAGAACCTGTACATCTTCCTCACGGAGCTTGTCTATAAACCACTGGAACCGCGCCGGAGGTGTGGGTCGCAGTGTGCCGGCAAATCCTTGTGGTTGCGTAAAGTCTATCTCGTGAAACGGAATAACGTTTACCTTGGTGGGCATACGTCTGGCAAGTTTACCCAATCGGCGCACATCGTCTATACCATCGTTCAGTCCGTCGAAGAGAATGTACTCGTACGTTACACTCTTCCGCGTTTTGCGATAGTAGTATTCGAGTGCCTCTATTACATCGGTAAGCGGGTACTTTTTTGCAATGGGCATAAGCTCTGCTCGAACATCTTGTGTTGTTGCATGAAGCGACAACGCAAGCTTGATAATCTTTCCCTCGTCTGCCATGCGCACAATGCCGGGAATCACACCTGCCGTAGACAGTGTAGTGCGCCGGGGCGCAACCATGTTTGTACGCTGGTCATTGAAGATCTCTGTGGCCTTCATCACCATATCGTAGTTGTTCATGGGTTCGCCCATTCCCATAAACACAATGTTCGTTATGGGCTTGGCAGAATGTTGTTGTGCAACCAGGAACTGATCTACTATCTCGCCGGAGGTAAGATTTCGCGTGAGCTTTAGGGATGCCGTTGCACAGAATACACATCCCAAGTTGCATCCAACCTGCGTAGACACGCATAACGTCAAACGCCGGGGTTTACCATCTTCCTCAACAAGCTCGCTAGGAATGAGCACACTTTCGACTGACCGTCCGTCATACAGATCGAAGAGGAACTTCTTTGTTCCATCGTCGGACTCCTGAACTGTGCGCATTCGTACGCTGGAGGTACGAAAGCCAGACGCGAGTTTGTCGCGCAGGGCTTGCGGCAACAACGTCATGTTTTCTATGCCGGCTACTCGTTGGATATACATTGCATCGTATATCTGCTGCGCACGATACTTCCGTTCTCCATGTTCCACAAGCAGTTGCTCTAGATCGGAAAGGGGCAACCCTTTTAGTTCTATTGGTCCGGCAACGATATCGCGTTTAGCAATTTTCATGAGAGCAGTTCAGCTACACGTTCTGCAACAACAGAAGACATTGCAACACCCATTCCATTGCAACCAAAAGCCACAACGGTTGAGGGGTGTACAAAGTCTACATACGGTTGTTTGTGTTCCGTAAAGCCCATTGTACCGGCCCATCGAAGGTCTATCTCTACGTCCGCATGGTTTGGTACGATGGTTGTTCGAAGCATTTCTTCGAGTGCGTTTTGAATTTCGTTTGTGGTGCTGAACGAGGTTGTTTCTTCTTCTTCGAAATTCAGATTGCGTCCGCCCCCTAACAATACTCTGCCATCTATGGTGCGAAAGTAGTAGAAACCTTCGTCTGCATGGAAGGATCCACGTAGGGCCAAATTGGCAATGGGTTTGGTTACAATCACTTGTCCTCTGCCCGGCTTAATGGCGGGTGCTTGTGAGGCCGGTAGAAGCTCTGGAATCCGCGCATTCGTTGCAAGTACAACACGCTCGGTTCGCAATGTATGTTGTGTGCCACTTACCTCCACATCAATGTGTGGTTGCCGCTCGGCAGTGTCGATACCACGTACCGTAGCCCCTGTACGAATATCAACTCCGAGTGATTGAGCTAACAGCCACAACTGTCGGAGTAGTTTTCCGGAATGCAGCGTGCCCTCGAACGGAGTGTGCACAAGAGCGTGAAGCGTATTTCGAAGACCGTATTTGGATATGAGCTCGTTTCGAAGCCGAAACGTATCACACGAAAAAATCGGCTGCAGCAATTGGTTAATCTCACTCATTCGGTCGAGCGAAGAATGTTTGTCGAAGAAGATCTCCGATCCGCCGTCTTCGATATATCCAACGTCTGCGTTGGCACAACGCTCTGCGAGAATGCGCAAGCCACGCAGCCGAGCACTTACAAGATCGGCAGCTGCTGTTGCTCCCATAATATCTATGTCGGAGGCAATTTCGCTGAGCGATCCCACGCAGGCAAAGCCCGCGTTGCGGGTAGACGCACCGGTTGGTAGCAGACCTTGCTCCAGAACAAAAACGCGCCACTCCGGGTGGCGCGTTTTACATTCTATTGCTGTGCTAATGCCTACAATTCCACCACCAATGATGGCTATGTCTGCATGCATCCACTGCGATTGTTCCCAGTACGAACGCATCTGTCGTTAACCGCCTTACGAAGGAATAGGAATTGCGATTGTAGCGCGCGTTTTGAACGAGGCACTGTGGAGCGTAAGCTTCTCGCCAATGAGTGTTGGAGCGGTAATACTGAAGCCCGGCGGAAATGGCTGAGATGCTGTTGGACGGAAACCTTTGGGCCACATGGCTTGGAGCTGACCATTTACATAGCCGGAGTATCCGTAGATAAACGAAGCATCCTTACGAACCTCGGTAATAGTAATAGTTCCGCTTACCGGAGCATAGAGATTACCACCAATCGAAACAAATGCACCTTGGTTGCTCTTTGGTTCTAACCCAAGCAGACCTTGTTTTACCTCGGCTGCTGTAAACTCATAGGTTCCGGGTGCCGTGGGGAGCTTGGGGAAGTTAAGCTGCAGTGTTGGTACGCCGCTGGACGTTACCGGCGAGGCGCTCAGGTAAATGCTTGTGCCAAAAACCCCGTCATGCGGCATAGCGAGCGAGCTCATGAATACGGAGTCGCCACCGGAAATCATCCTTGCGCTAACCTCAATTTGTACACCGGTAAGCGGTGGCCTATCATAGATCACCTTGAGTTCCTGTGTTGGATGTGGTCCGGAAGGTCCATCGGAACAGCCCGTAATCGAGAACACGGACAACACGAGCGCGAACGATGTTATAAGACTTTTCATTGGGTATTTCCTGATTGGTGGTTTAGAGACCGAGCTTGAATTGGTAGCTCAAACCGAGCGACACACTTACCGGTGTAAAGTTCAGAACAGACGTGGCTTTGTTCGATGCCAAAGGCTGTCCCGTGGCATCTACTGGAAAACCATTCGTATAGGTACCGTCGTTGTACAGTCCAGTAAGGTAGTACTTCGCCAAAAGGTCGAGTGTGAGTATCCCCACATTCGAATCCCAAAGGTTAATTGCACCACCTAAACGAAGATCGATTGCCGTCTTTAGCGTGTTGCGGTCTACCACATACACGTCGTCTGTTCTGTCCGGATTCCACATCTCGCCCTTCATGGGGAAGTTAAATCCAACACCCACCATTACGCCGTAGAAACTAATCTGTGGCGCTACCGAGAAGTAGGTGTATCGTTCAATTATGTATCCCTTCCAATCGGTTTTTTGGTCGTAGAACTCGTACGGACGTGTTCTAGAGCCAACACTCGTTATTCCCAGATCCAACCGTCCACCAACTTTCGACTCCTTGGCGAATGGTGCGAACACCATTACCCCATAGTTCTGAAAAAACCAGTAGTCTGGGTTTACCTTCCGTCCCTCAATGTCTTCGGTGTTGATACCACCGGAAACCAAACCAATTGTTGGCCCAACACGAAGAACGTATTTCCCAGCAGGGGTTACAACAAACATCGAATCGTTGGCCGCAGCAGGCGTATTGTCTGCCGGTGTTTGCGCCCAAGCAGCCGATATCGCCACCAGCGCAGCCAGCATCATTGTAAACAGAACCCTCATGGGAGATCTCCCTCGTTGTTTAGGTAAATTCTCGTACACTCAGCCGCTGCGAAAATACAACGGAAATGCCCCCTGTAACGCATTGGCGGGATAGGGTTTCTTCCACACGTTAACGCCAATGTACCAGAACATGTCCTATACCTTGCAATCCGACGAAGAGTTGTTTGCCCTCGTCCGAGACGGCAACGATGAACAGGCCTTCCGGGCCTTGTTCAAACGCTACGACAAGCGGGTGTATGCATATTGTTTGCGGGCCTTGGGCTCGCGCGACGAGGCAGAAGACATGTTCCAGACAATTGCGATGACGGTGTTTGACAAGAGAGCGTCGTTCATTGACGGATCTTTCGCGGCCTGGCTTTTTACCATAACGCGGAATTATTGCCTTAAGGGGCTTCGGGGACGCAAGCATACGTCCGAGATAACAGAGGATATGCTTGTTCGCGAAGACCCAGAAGGCCACAGTCAGGATTTCCTCCTAAAACAGGCACTCTATCAAGCCATTGCCGGTTTGCCCGAGGAATTCCGTGAAGCCCTTGAAATGAAGTATTTCGATGATCTTGCCTACGAAGACATCGCCGCCGCACTCAACATCACGGTGTCGCTCGCAAAGGTTCGGGTGTTCCGAGCAAAAAAACTCATCCAGCAAACAATGTCCAGTATAATCAGTGAACTACGATGACTAATCACGAACTTCTCGCCGGCTTTCTCGAGCGCTCGCTCAGCGAAGACGCGCTCCTGGAATTCGAAGCTCGCCAAGCGGCCTCTCCGGAATTCGCAGCCGAAGTACGCGAGATGCTAACTGTAGAGAACATCCTCGCAACGGCAACTCCGCAGATACAATATCCGGTAGAACTTTTTGCCTCTGTTGAATCCGCTATCGCTGCCAAGGTAGCGGCGGCTTCTACGCCCGGACTCCTTTCTACGCTTGCACAGAATGCGTGGACGTGGATAGCCGGTGGTACTGCGGCTGTTGTTATTGGCGGCGGCGCAGTGTACATGACCTCGAACTCTGCCGAGAACGAACCCTCTTCGGCACACGTTCAACGTATCGAAACGGTTTCGCCAGCACCTAAGTCTGTAGAAGGTTCTTCGGCGGCATCGCCACAAACCATCCAGCCGGCAGAGAGCAATGAAACACGTGCCGCTCAGAATTCCGCACAGTCTACAGCCACGCAGACTATTCGTTCACAATCGGGTACAGACAACGTGAATGTTGTTGGAACAACAAATTCACCGGATGCTGCTCTTAGTCAAACACTGGCCGAATACGAGAGGTGCACTGCCGCCAACGATCATGTGCGATGCGCGCAGATTGCTCTAGTGATTGGTAAAACGTACCGCCAGGGCGGACAATTCAGCTCGGCACGCACGTACTTCGAGTCGGCCATTGCTCACGCACGTACTCTGCGACTCTCCGAGTATGAAATGAGTGCATGGGGCGAGCTTGGCGTACTGGCGAAAGCTGAAGGTAATCTAAACGCAGCGGCCGATGCATTCCGAACAGCCGTGGAGATTGGCGTAGCCGCGAAGAGAAACACCGATCGGTGGAACGCCGAACTTCAGGCAATAGAATCACACTAAAAAATTCCCTGTTTAGACACGATGAACGGCGTCCGGTTGCCCTACGGATGCCGTTCGTCGTTTATATACAGTTCGGCTCTGCGGTAAAACTCACGCTCCGGATGGATTAACCCTCTACGAAACCATGTGTCGGCGTCGATCCGACGCTTTACAACGGGCGCGTCTGCCTGTAGATACTCTGCCTCGTCGTAAATGGTAGCCGGGTAGAATTCTATGGATGTAAACTTCTGACCGGTTGTAAACAACTCACGGTCGGGAGTAGACATAATGTCTGGCGGCAACACACGCAGCACTTCCACACGATGTGCTGTTTGCATGGCCTGATCTGTTTGTGTTGGGGTTTGTGTTCGCATCACAATGCGGCCCGGCTCGGACCGAGTAGAAGCACCTTCACTATCGGTAACACGGAGGTCTACCAACACCTGCTGAGACAGCACCTCGTCTGCGCTAACGTTGTCTTCCATATTCCACGTAATCGAAGCGGGCACTGCGCCGCTGTCCGAGAACGATCGTATGGTGCGTCCGGACTGAAACACGTTAACAGACCACGATGTAATGCCCGACTCCGCAACAACGTCCGGGATAATCTTCACGCGCGGCAAGCGCGATACATTCTGCATAACTGTGCCGGTAATTGGCTTAAGCAATACTCGAGATGCATCGGTGATTAACACCCATGGCTGTTGCGATGCTTGGCCGCGGCCGATCTGTGTGGTGATACGTCTTGGCGCAATGCCAAACACCGTAAATAAGTACCTCTGCACACTCTCTATGCGTTGTTCTGCCAGCCCCTTACCCGCGTCTGTTCCATCATCGTACGTTAACAGCGCTATTGTGGCAGTTGGCTGATTGCGCATTCTGGAACCCACTACATTCAGCACATTGTATTGCCAATGTATCGGCGTATCGAAGATAGCCGAGAGTTCTTTCCACTGTGCGGCGGCGCTCTGAGTAAGGCGGATGTATCTATCGGGTATCTCGGCCGCCCCCTCATCGAATACCACCAGGGGCATGAACGGAACAGATCGCGTTAGCCGCACACGTTGGGCGCGAATGTTTGCGTCGTCGCTCACTCTTCCGTCTTCGTGTTCGAACGCTAACCGTAAGCTGCTACGCAGCAGAGCAGGTGGACGCGGCAGAACCGTTCTATAACTTTCGTATGTGGTTACAAGGTTCACACGTTCGGAGTTTACTATCTGCTCTACGGTGTCTGTACGCACAGACGCTAAAACTGTACGCGGCTCTGTTACCTGCGAGCTTAAGTCTACCGAAGTATCACGCACCACGCGCACTCTCCGTGGCAGAGGAACAGTCTGTTCCAGTGTAGCACTTTCTGTTGGCATTACATCCGCTGAAGCAGGGAATTCATATCGAACACCAATCCCAACAGTGATAGACTGGAGCTGAAGTGCGCCGTTGCTTGTAAGGGCAGAAAACATAGCGCCATACCCAATATGGGGTACCGCGTAGAGAGGTGTTTCGCGAAGAATCGGGAACATTCCCTCTACGGACAACTGCAAACCGAATGCAGAGGTAACATTTGGGATGTTTCCACTTGCTGTTACAATTTCCGTGCGCCCATCAAGGAACGGCAATCCCGGTGGATCCGTAAACCGCATGGTTTGTGTGTAGGATGCCGATGGTGCTAGTATCAACGGAAGTCCAACACTCACAGACAGCCATGATGTTGGCTGATACCGCACATACGGCTCTACCAATACCGTTGTAATGTCTGTGGCAAGAGTATGGGTAAGCGTTGCACGGTACACACCCCCTCCCTCGGCTGCAATCGGCACGGTTTCTTGTGCCTCGTACGTTGCAGATCCGGATGCAACTCCAATGCGGAGTCCACCCCGCAGATAGTCAGTTATCACTCCGTCTGCACCTAGGCGCAGCCACCAACCTATAGTTCCGCCCGTGGAAGTAAACGAAAGACTGCCGGGTGAAGGAATACCGGGTATAGACTCAAAGCTGCCACTCGACGAAAGAAAACTCACCCCGCCAACACCATCAATTGCAATGGGTAGGGGGCGGTCCTGGGCCGCAATGTTCACTGCAGCAACAATCAACAATAAAACAGCGATGCGTGGCATTGGTGCAAAAGTAGGTCTACTGCACCACGAACACACGAACAATACTGTGAATAGGTACGCCTTGCGATCCTTCTACAAGAAGTCGGGCGTAATATGTACCGGACGGAACCACTATGTCCGCACTTCCGGAAGAAGAAATCGTAAATGTGCGCTTCCCGGCACGCAGAGCGTCCGTTAATATCGCCCGCACGCCACCTAAAGCATCCACTATCATCAATCTGCCGGTCCCCTGCGCCAAACCACCCACACGTAGCGTAGAAGCGGAGAGTACCGGATTTGGATCTACCTGAGCGGTAAGTCCGCCGGCGAAAGGGTTAACATACCGTGGAACACCATTCTGAAACCACCATACGTTCGACAAAACAACCACGGCCGTTTTCGTTGAGCAGGCAACTGGTTGCTCTTTTGGTGGTGTAATGGTAGCTATAAGGGGCTGCAACATTGTTCTATCGGCATCGCCCATGGTAATTGCAGCCATAACTGAGGTTAGGAAGGTCTCAGCTTCCGAGACCCGAAATGAACCGGAGGTTCCTTCTAGCCGTGTTTGCAGAACGGGTAGATCATCTGTAACAACGGTGGACTGACCAGTGCCGGCAATTGGCACAAAAACCGTGGGGTTATAGGCAATATCAAAGGAAACTGCAGATACTTCAATGGGTTCGTCTATGGGATCGGTTGTTTGCAACACCACATCGTACGATACGGTGTCTCCAATAGCTGCCCGTGCAGTGTCGAAACGAAAGCCCATGGTGAAGCGCACTGGACGCGGACGCATTTCAACGCTAACGTCGATTACTGTGGAGTCGAGAATCTTCTGCGACCTACCGTCTCCGCGGTACAGCACGCACCGGTATGCCTTACTCTCGAAACGTGTTGGCGCACACGTAACGCCAACAGATAGACGAGTGGTTTTGGATGCGGACTGCGGCGCAACCATGAACGCCGATATAGGGCCACTAGCAGTTGTAACTCGAACACTGTACGTGAATGCAGCAGATCGTACCTGCGCCGGAAGATCGAGTTTCAGTGTGTCTGATGCACTCTCTCCAACCATGATGTTAGCGAAGCGCAGACGCGCCTCCTCCGCCATGGTCTTTCCGTTTCCCGAGAAGGCAACAATCAGTGTATCGAGCACTTTATCAGTTGGGCGATGGATCCGCACGAGTAGTATCGTATCTCTGTATGCCTCCGCACGTTGCGGCGCAAACTCAAATACAAAAGCCAATGAGTCGCGCCCGATAACGAGTGGACCATTTCTGGAGAGTACCGCAAAGGGATCTGTTACACGTTTCTCGATATCCCATCGAATCTCTGCGTTTAGGTCGGGTCGCACAAGAACAAACCTCCGGGCTGTATCGCCGGTCATAACATCACCAAACTCTACACGGTCTGTTCTTTCTATGCGGAAGGCAGTGCCGGAAAGCCGCACACGAATCTCGTCTTGTATCGGCCCCCTACGCACAAGGATAATGGTATCGCGAAAGTCTCCGGGGTCTACCGACATGAATTCTACACCAAATTGCACCTTACCGTCTGTAATGGGTAACCCATTAGGCAGTAGTCTCATCGAAAACGGCGACGTACACGAATCTTTCACATCAAAAACGCCGATGCCGGATATTCCGGATATCGAAACATCCAAAAATTTCTTCGCGCCAAGTGGCATCGGAGGAAAGTTCGCTGCCTCGGTGTACACTTTTCCCGGCTGCGCAATTGCGGGAGCAATGGCACAGCAAAGAAGGAGGCACAAAAGGGTGGTGGTTTTTTGCATAGCTATACGTGCAGAGAATCCAAAACGGGGGCGATAGTTACACGCTATTCGGCATAGATTGTACATCTAGATTGCGACCATTCCTGACGCACAACCCTGCCGGAACCTCGAACGGTTACCTCGAAGCCGGCAGCATGCAGCACTGTTACTGCCTTACGCAGGGTAAAGCCCGTTACATCGGGCTTGGGCGCGCTTTGCACGTTGGTAACGGTTACCACGCTGCCTCTTTCTGCACGCGTTCCACCAGAGGGCTGCTGGCCGAGAACAAGACCCTTACCCGATACTGGTTGTAGACGAAGCCCAAGTCTGCCTAACACGGTATCGGCCATCTCGGAAGTTAATCCACGCACGTCCGGAACAATTACGGTATCTGCTTCTGCGCTCGCTGCAATCTTTCGTTGTGTGGCAACATCTAAACGGAGCATCGTCATGGTTTTCTGCACAATACGTCGGAAGATAGGTGCGGCTGTAGAACCACCGTAGATGCTCGATGTTGGTTTGTCTAACATCACAATCATTGCCACACGGGGCTTCTCTGCGGGGTAATAGCCAATGAAGGACGCAGTGTAGTTCTGACGACTATATGTTCCATTCGATAGTTGCTGCGCAGTTCCCGTTTTCCCTGCAATACGCACACCAGGTATACGCGCCTCTGCTCCGGTTCCGCGCTCTACCACACCTACAAGCATGTCGGTAAGCTGCTGTGCGGTTGTTTCGCTTATTACTCTCCGCACCATTTGTGGCTGGATAGTTTCTCGTACGCCACCGGTCGAGCTAAGTACTCCGCGTACCACATAGGGCTGCATGAGTGTGCCACCGTTCGCAATTGCGGCATACGCAGTAACAAGCTGAAGTGCCGTTGCACTAATCTCGTATCCGAAGGACATGTAGAGTTTGGTGGTGGCGTCGAAATCGCGCGGACGTTTTAATCTGCCACGTACTTCGCCGGGAAGATCCACTCCGGTTGGTATGCCAAAACCAAAGTCGCGAACATATTTGTAGTACACTCTATCGTCGAGTTTTCTTGATTCGGTAGCAAAAACAACGTTGCTCGATTGCTCAAGTGCTCTGCGAAAGGTGGTTTTTCCAACAGGGTGATCATCTTTAACAATCAAGCCGCCGGGAAGCTGAAGTGTGCCACTTCCCCCATCCACTTCGTCGTCTGGCACAAGTTTGCGCTCTTCGAGCAGTGCCGCTGCTGTAATTGCTTTTAACGTAGATCCGGGTTCGTACTGATCAGTGATTCCGCGGATGCGTATTGCCTCGTCTGTAGCGCGGTCTAACCGAGTGGGATCGAACGTTGGCACATAGGCCATTGCCAGGATTTGTCCGGTGCTTGGTTCAATGGCAATAACGGTTCCGCTCTGAGCGCCAGACTCGCGAACTCCGCGGTCTAATTCCTGCTCGGCAACGCGCTGCATTTCCAAGTCGATAGTCAACTGCAAACCTTCGCCATCTCGCGGTGCCTCGCGCTCGGGATCAACTCCCGGACGCAGTCTACCGCGTCCGTCTCGTTGCATAATTACAAAGCCGCTTTTGCCTCGTAGCACATTGTCGTAATAAAGCTCAAGTCCACTCAGTCCGTTGTTGTCTACATCGGTGGTGCCTATAACCTGCGCTGCCAGTGCACCATGCGGGAAGGATCGTTTTGGTTCCTTTACTCGGATAAGCCCCCTATCACGAACGGTATCGAGCACAGGAAACATCACGGTATTCACGCCACGTGCAAGCCAAACAAATCTTCCTTGGGCGTTGCGCAAGCGCTCCATGTATGTTTTTGCGGGCAGACCGTCTGCGGCGGAGAGTAGCTGAGCACATGCGTCTGCATGTTCTATCATGGATGGGTCTGCTGCGAAGGAAGTTGTTTTTATCATCGCCGCAAGCTCTCTTCCTTCTCTGTCTGTCATACGTCCGCGCTCTGCACGCAGTGGCACCTTGCTCTCGTATTGCTTCTTGGCAAGGTCTCTGTAATGCGCGCCTTGCACTACCTGCACCCAGAACAAACGTCCTACTATTGCTGCAAAGGCCACGCTAAAGGCCAGAGTAAGAAGTCCAACCTTCCACTTAATCTGTTCGCCACTTGGTGATCCATCGCTCACTTCGCACCTTCTCCGTCTAGCACAACCGGTGCCTTCGGCGGAGGAACTAAGCCGAGTTTCTCCGTCGCAATGCGGGTGATTCTTTCTGCAGACTGTAATCGGTATGTTTCGGTGCGCAAGCTCTCGTTTACAGTGCGCAGAGAATCAATGGACCTGCGAAGTTCTTCTGTTTCAACAAGAAGTTTCTTCACGGCAATAACGTTGCTTACATAAAGAACAGTGGCTGCGGCGCTAACAAACACGAGGGCAAATATGCTCCATCTGTTTAGAAGCCGTCGTTGCTTTTGCAGTGGAACCGGCTCTTTCGAAGGTGCCTGAATGGGCAGTTCTTCGTCCATATTCTCGCGCTGTGATGCCTGTGGCTGCATCAGCGCACCTCGCCGCCCGCACCTATACCGGCATCTTCCGGACGCACCAGTGTAAGTGCTCCTTTGCCATCTGATGCGGCAAGAACCATGCCCTGAGACTCGAGTCCCATCAGTTTTGCCACACGCAGGTTGGCAACAACAACAATGGTTGTTCCAACAAGTTGCTCGGGAGTGTAGTGTTTGGCAATTCCGGCAAGTATCTGTCTGCGTTCTGTCCCAAGATCTACCTGAAGCTTAAGAAGCTTTTCCGACTTCGGAACACGTTCTGCTTCCAGCACAACGGCCGTGCGCAACTTTACTCGGGAGAAGTCTTCTATACCTATCGTGTCTGCTTGCGCATCCTCGTCTGCCACAGGAGCAGATTCACCCAGTTTGCCAACCTCGCGCTGAACTACGTCGTCTTCGATCTTCGTAAACAAGATGGATGCCTCGCCTAGGGTTCGTTGTTCTGGTATGGTGTGGTTAACCGCGTCCATCCACAGATCTACACCATGCGATGCAGATCCGGGAGAACCAACCGTGGCAGATTCACCAAGCATACGCTGCATGGCTTGCGCAGCTTGTGGACAAAACGGTGCAAACACAATGGATAGAGTTCGAATGGTTTGAATACACGTGTACAGCGTTTGTGCACAATCGCTCGGGTTATCCTTTATGCTCTTCCAAGGGGCTTTGTCGTTGAAATACTTGTTTGCAGCACGAGCAATGTTCATTGCCTCTGTTGCGGCATCTCGAAAGCGGTAGTTGTCTAACGATGCAGCAACCTGCTCCATGCCGCGCTCTATTGCACGTTGCAGTGCTTCTTCGTGTTCTCCGCGCTCTACGCCTGTGCTAACCACAGGTACTTTGCCGGAGAAGTTCTTGTGCACAAACAGCATTACGCGGTTTACATAGTTACCAAGGATTGCAGCAAGCTCGTTGTTGGTGCGAGACTGATAGTCCTTCCACGTAAAATCGCTGTCTCTTGTCTCGGGCATGTTCATCGTTAACACATACCGTACGATGTCTCTGTGTTGTGGCTGGGGAAACGCCGAGAGATACTGCTGTACGTCGATTGCCCAATTACGACTTTTAGAAAACTTCTTTCCTTCGAGATTGAGAAACTCGTTGGCGGGAACGTTCTGTGGCAGTATGTATCCATCTTCTTCTCTAGTGTGGAGAAGAATTGGAAAGATGATCGTGTGAAACACGATGTTGTCTTTGCCAAGAAATGCTGTGTACTCTGTGTTTGGGCTGCACCACCACTGGCGCCACTCATCGGGTGCGCCCAATTCTCTGGCCCATTGTTTTGTGATGGAGATATATCCCAGTACAGCTTCGAACCACACATAAAGCACCTTCCCATGGGCATCGGGAAGGGGTACAGGAATTCCCCAATTCATGTCTCGTGTTGCGGAACGCTCCGCCAAGCCCTGCTTTAGCCACGATCGACTCTGCTGGAGTACGTTCTCCTTCCACTCTGCTGCATGAGACTCTACGTAACTCTCGCACCACTGCTGAAACGCGTCGAGTCGGAAATACCAGTGTTTGGTTTTACGAACAACAGGAGTTAGGCCGGAAACAAGGGAGCGCGGATTCTTCAGATCAAGCTGGTCATAGTACGCACCACAGTTGTCGCACTGATCTCCGCGGGCTTTATCGTAACCACAGTTTGGGCACACGCCCTCTACATAACGGTCGGGCAGGAATAGATGCGCCGTATCATCATAGAACTGGTCTTCTTCACGCTCGGTAAGAAGTCCTTTCTCTAACCATACGCCAAAAAACTCTTGCGCGGTTTCTGCATGTATGGGGTTCGATGTCCGGTCATACAGATCGAACTCAATGTCTAAACCCTTCAGTGCGTTGGCGTTGGCTTGGTGGTATCGGTCGATAACGTCCTTCGGCAACAATCCTTCTTTCTCCGCAGCAATGGTTATGGCTACGCCATGCTCATCGGAACCGCAAATCGAAAGTGTGTTGCGTCCGCGTAACCTACAATACCGAGCGTAAATGTCTGCAGGCAATGTAGATCCAACAACATTACCAAGGTGGGTAATACCGCTGGCATAGGGAAGTGCCGATGTTATCAGGTATCGTTTCATTCGTAAAGCACAATGTCGGTTGCAATACGCAGAGCGGCGGCTTCGCCGGTGAGCATGCGAATGATGTGTAGGGCAAACTCGAAGGCGGTACCCGCACCCCTGCTTGTTATAAGAGCACCGTCTGTGGCAACTCTATCAAGCGTATAGGTATACGCTTCTAAGGTGTTGGCAACGGAGGGGTGCGATGTTACAACCGCACCGGCATGGAGTAGGCCAAACTCGTGCAGCACGGCAGGTGCGGCACAAATAGCGGCCAGCAGACGGTTCTTTGCGCGGTGTCTCGCAAGTATGTGTTGCAGATGCGTGTTCGATGCAAATCTCTCTACACCCTGCGATCCGCCCGGAAGCACAACGGCGTCGAAGCTATCGTCGTCTGTTATCTCGTCTATGGAAAGGTCGGGCACTATTCGTATTCCGCGAGAACAAATCACTACGTCCCCATCCCCGGCAAGCACAACTTCGCAGCCAGCTCTTCGGAGCATGTCTACAATAATCACGGCTTCCATTTCTTCAGAGCCGTTCGCAATAGGGACAAGGATTTTCTTCATCGGTTAGTGTTCGTGCTCGGATGTGGCTGTTTGTAGGTCGGGTCTGCGAATCTTCCCTCCCTCGTGTGCCGTTAGGCCTATGTGAATGTTGGCAAGAACAGCAACAACCACAAACGCCAACGTAAATGCCCGGGCCGAGGAGTTTCCGCGATAGTTGGTTACGAATGCTCCAAGCGCTATCGCGGCGGCGGCAAGTGTGGCCCATAGGGAGATAATGGACATGTCTTCGTGTTCTTCAAGCGCGTGTTCGTCTATCCCGGTTATGTGTTCTACACGCTCCTCGGCACCTTCGCCGGAAACATACGTGGGCACCACTGCTAATGCGAAGAGGATGTACACGATAAGTCCGGCAGAACGAACGGCCGACTGTTTGGTAACAATGCCAATGACTACCATAAGCGTTGCGGCCATTACACCAATCACCGGAACGTGATTGAACAAGAGGTGTATTTGAAGTTCATTCATTGATTATTCCCATTCGATTGTGGCAGGGGGCTTAGACGAAATGTCGTACACAACACGGTTGATGCCGCGAACCTCGTTGATAATGCGATTGCTCATGCGTGCAAGCACGTCATACGGCATAGGGAACCAGTCTGCAGTCATACCATCTGTGCTGGTTACGGCGCGTAATCCACATACGTGTTCGTATGTGCGCTCGTCTCCCATTACGCCAACGGTGCGCACGGGAAGAAGAACAGCGAAGGCCTGCCAGATGTTGTTGTACAGACCGGCGTTGCGAATTTCTTCGAGGTAGATAGCGTCTGCTTCTCGCAGGATAGCAAGTTTCTCGTTTGTAATGGCGCCAGGTATTCGAATGGCAAGTCCCGGTCCAGGGAATGGATGGCGTTCGATAAACCACTCGGGTATACCTAACTCCCGTCCTACGGCTCGCACTTCGTCCTTAAACAACTCACGAAATGGTTCGATGAGTTTTAGGTTCATCTTCTCGGGCAGTCCGCCAACGTTATGGTGGGTTTTAATGGTTTGGGATGGACCTTTAATACTAACAGACTCTATCACATCCGGGTAAAGGGTTCCCTGCGCCAAGAACTTTGCATCGGAAAACTTCGCGGCTTCGGCATCGAACAAATCAATGAACGTGTTGCCAATGATCTTGCGTTTACGTTCTGGATCTTCTACACCAGCCAGCCGCGATAGAAACATCTCGCTGCCATCTACTAGGTCTACCGACATGGAGAAGTGGGTGTTAAACATCTCTACGATGTTGGCGCTTTCGCCTTTGCGCATCAACCCGCTGTCTATGTGAATGCAATGAACGCGGTTTCCAATTGCACGATGAAGAAGAACTGCAGCAACGGTGCTGTCTACACCTCCGCTTAGGGCACAGATTACCCCACCGTCCGGGCCAACCGTTGCCCGAATGTCTTCGATTGCTTCTTCGATAAACGACGTTGCATTCCACGTTGGAGAGCAGCCGCAGATGTCTACCACAAAGTTTCGGAGTATCGTTTTTCCGTCGGCAGTATGATGTACCTCGGGATGGAACTGCACGCCCCATATCCTTCGCTCGGCATTGCGCACTGCACAGATGTCTGCGTTAGCGGTGTGTGCGATACGTTCAAATCCCGCGGGCATCTGTGTAATGTGGTCGCCATGACTCATCCACACCGTGGATGACGTGGGCACGTCCTTGAAGATGTCTGTGGCCGTGTCTACGTTGAGTTCGGCCCTGCCGTACTCTCTGCGTGCTGCCTTGTCTACAGCACCACCAAGCTGATGTGCTATCAACTGTAATCCATAACACACACCAAGAACGGGCACACCCATAGAAAACACATCAAACGAGGGAATTGGAGCTCCTTGTGCGTAAACACTGTTGGGTCCACCACCAAGGATAATCCCGTTCGGGTTTAAAGCGGCTAACGCGCTTTGGCTTATGGAATAGGGGTGTATCTCTGCGTACACACCAACTTCGCGTACTTTACGGGCGATAAGCTGGGTGTATTGCGATCCAAAATCGAGGATAATGATGCGTTCGGCGTGTTTCATCGTGCAAAGTTACCATGTTCGCACCGAGAGCCCCCTACACTTCGTGATAGTCGAGATCTTTCCCGTACGTCTCGCGGAGGAAGTACAGTCCAACAAGGGCTAACACGATGGACACGCCCCCTATCACGATGGCTGCGGAGGCAAGGGGCTTACCGGGTATTAGGTGGAAGTTGCTCTTGCGAATGGCGGCAAACGCAAGGAGTGCAGGCGTTAAGCTGCCACGAACAATGTTCGGGATGGTGGTGGCAACGGTGGCGCGCAGGTTTGTTCCAAACTGCTCGGCGGCGGTCGTAACAAACACAGCCCAATATCCCACGGAGAAGCCAAGAACAAAGGTCTGCACGTAGGTTTCTGTTGTTGTTTTTAGGGGGCTAAACAGGTACCATGCCGCCGAAGCACCGGTGAGGACGATAAAGAGTAGTACTGTGCGCTTTCTACTGCCCAGAAGCTGACTAAGGAGTCCGCTGGCTAGGTCGCCCGTTGCTAAACCTACGTAGGCCCACATAACGGCGGTTCCGGCCACCACAGAGGCCGCGCTGCCGGTTTCAGCGGTAAACTCTGGCGCAAAGGTTACAAGGATGCCAATCACAAACCATATAGGAACACCTATTGCGGCACTGCTGAGATAGGTACCATGTCTGTCTCGGCGGAATATCATAAGGATGTTGCCTCTGGCTACCTTTGCGTCTTCTGCTCTATGGAACATGCCCGACTCGCGTACGCGCACCCGCATAACCAGCAGACCCAGCCCCATAATACCGCCAATGATAAAGGCCACACGCCAATCGGTTAGCTGATGGATGGCATATGCCCCTATGGCCCCAAGAATACCCATGGAAGCAACGATGGTGGTGCCGTAACCGCGGGAGTTTTTTGGCATAACCTCGCTAACCAGCGTAATGGCAACACCTAACTCGCCTGCAAGCCCAATTCCGGAAAGAAATCGGCAAACGGCATACATGGGAACGCTGGTAACAAAGGCATTGGCAATGTTCATCAGGGAATACATTAGGATGCTTCCGAGCAGCACGGAAAGTCTGCCTCGCTTATCAGCTAACACGCCAAAGAGTACGCCCCCTAACAACATGCCAACCATCTGTGCATTGAGAATTATCTCGCTGGCATCCTGCATCTGAGTGGAAAGTACGCCGATATCGCGGAGCGATTCCGGACGGACAATCGAAAAGAGGATGAGGTCGTAGATATCCACAAAGTACCCCAATCCACACACGAGCACGGTAAGCCACACACGTGTAGCGCCGGTGTTATCTGATCGAAGAACCATCGAAGTGTTCTGGTAGAAGTGTTGAAAGTTGATGCCACGTTTCGTTGTCATGGAGCGTTGTGCAGAGGATATGCATGTGTATAGAACACTCCGCAAGCACCTGTCTGCATGCCCCACAGGGTGTTGTTGGACCAGGCGTGTCTGTTACCACCACACATAGGAGAATATCCCGCTGTCCGGCAACGGTTGCAGCCGCAACGGCGGCACGTTCGGCACAATTTGTTAGTCCGTAGCTTGCGTTTTCTACGTTGCATCCGGCGTATACTTCTCCGGTGCGCGTAAGAACGGCCGCACCAACGCGAAACTTGGAGTATGGCGCATAGGCGTTCTCTAATGCTCGCTTGGCCGCTTGAATGGCTGCGGCAAGATGGTCGGGATTTATCGACGTGTGCATTCCAACAATCTACGTATGAACCTTGTTCGTTCGCTCCTTGCATGGTACGCTGCTTCGGCGAGAAATTTTCCGTGGCGGACCCCTAACGTTAGTCCGTATGTGGTGCTGGTATCGGAAACGATGTTGCAGCAAACGCAAACATCGCGGGTTGCAGAGGCACTACCGAGGTTTCTGGAGCGGTTTCCAACTATCCATGATTTGGCGCAGGCAACCAACGCAGACGTTGTGAGGCAGTGGAAGGGAATGGGATATAACTCGCGAGCTCTTCGTCTGCGGAACGCTGCTCAGGCTGTGGTACGGGAGCACAATGGTGTTATTCCATCCTCCGTGGAGGTGCTAAGAATGCTTCCAGGGGTTGGACCCTATACGTCGGCAGCCATTGCCTGCTTTGGGTATAATCAGCGTGTGGTAGTAATCGATGTAAATGTTCGGCGCGTGTATTCGCGGTGGATGAGAGCGCAACAAACAACAGCAGATGTGTCTGCAGAGTTTGAAGTGCATGCGTATGCCGAAGCTATAATTCCTCATAACGCTGCCGCAGATTGGCACCATGCGGTTATGGATTTGGGCTCCACAATTTGCACAGCCCGTTCTCCTGGGTGCTCTGTGTGTCCGGTAGCGTTGCACTGCGCGTCTGCCGGAGCATTAGTGCCGGCGCAAAAGCCAAGGAAGTCTGAACCGATGTTTCGAGGAACACCACGTCGAATTTGGAGAGGACGCATCATTGAGGCACTACGCAGGCAACCGGCGCCCATTTCTCCGGTTGAACTGCAGATGCGGGTAATGGAAAGCCCCCTAACCACAGATGAAATGGCGTGGTTCGAGGATGTACTCTTGCGGTTGGTTTCCGATGGACTGGTTGCCTACTCCGGCGCAGATGTAGTATTAGCCCAGTAGATTAAAGGGTGTAACTAACACCCATCGTAAGAATGTTGAACACGCTTATGTTATAGTCGATCGCAACTCGAAGTGGACCGTAGAAAACACTAGCACCAATGGTCCACTTTACATTATCATTCGTTGCGCTAACAACGGATGTTTGTGGCTTGGTATCTCCGGGTTGATCCGGTGTGGGCACGGCTACCTGGCCGGGTGGCGGCTCTGGAAGCAGACCCAGCATTATCTGTGCTTCCTGCGGTAAAACGTACGTATATGTGCTAGACACGTTGATATGTTCGAAGGCAATGCCGGTGTATACGTCTACAATGTCCCACAATGTTTTGCTCGCTTGGACATTACCACTGAAAATCGTTGCATCGGCTTCGAGTTTCGATTCGGTAAACCCAACGGTATTCCGAAGCATCGTTCCTTGGTACACACCCTGTATGGCCATGTCGAACCACCTCTCCGGGAAATACTGAGAGATGCTGTGTTTGAGACCTAAGCCCCAGAATGAAAACTTGCCGATGTTGGGGTCGAACTCTACCGGCGGGATGTATCGGATTAACGCCTCGGTACCCCATAAGCTACCAATCTCGATTTGCGGGACGGCAGCAATAATCTTCGACATGTTTACGCCGGGAGGCAGCGTAAGGAACGCGGGAAGTTTGGCAGATGTAAGTAAACTCTCCAGTGCCTTCTGCGTGTTTGTGTCCAGCACAGAATATACCGGCCAACCGCGGAGCACAGTGATAAGCTGATCGCTGGTTGGTAAATACACACGATTATCGGGCTTGTAACCAAAAAGTGTTGCCGCACTATCTGGTGTTTGGAGAAAACCCTGCGCTTGCGCGTCTCGAAAAAGTTCGGTCATCAGCATGGTGGCTAAGCCAAGCGTGTCTTCGTAACGCGGACCTATCTGGTATTGGGGTCCGTTTGGACCAATGATAATCTGTCCGTACTTCGTAAGCTCCAGTACAACATTCACGTTGGGACCAAGGTCTATCTTAGGCGTGTACCAACGTTGGTCTTCGTTGATGTAACCAACCATTCCGTTTGCACTAACGCGCACGTATGGCTTGGATACCGATGCGGGCACATAGGCCCTGTCATAAAATCGTGCATTCGATGTAGCATTTATCGTGTTCACCATGGGTTGGATGTACGGCACGGCATTCGATTCGAACAAGCCCTTCATGATGGCACGCGTAAGGTCTACTGCCAATGGATCGTAGAACTGCTGTTGGGCAACTACGGGTATGGCAACAAGCAGCGCTAAAACAGCAACAAGAATTCTCTTCATCAGCGCAGCCACTTTACTCGAAAAAGAATGTAGAATGGAATTGCCAGAACAATGATGAGCATTAGCCAAAGGGCACCGAACACAATGGAAAACAGTACGCCTATTAGCCACAACAGCACCTTTACACACACGTATCCGGCGGCAATGGCCAAGAGTATTGCCAACAGGTTTTTGAGATTCATGATGTTGTTAGCTCGTTTAACATTGCTGCCAGTTTATGGGCTGCGTTGCGTCTTTCGTACGTCGCAATTGCCGCCACATTGGGGTTATGGATTTCTTCGCCCCGTTTCCACCTCGCAAGAAATGTGCCGATGATTTCGCATATACCGTCTACATCGTCCTGCGAAGCACACATGCCGGCATGTGTTTCGTGAATAAGGTGCTCTATGGCACTGTTATGCGGAGCAAGAGCGATAATGGGGCGTCCTACACCAAGGTATTCGTACACCTTGCCCGGAACGATATCCGCGCTCTCCTTGGCATCGTCTACAATAAGCAGCGAAGCCTCGCTCCGCATAAGGTACCCAACACTCTCTGCGTGGGGCACGTAGGCAATACATTCGATGGAGGGGGCGAATGGCGAGTTTGAGAACATCGTGTGCACCTCGTCGCCAAATCTTCCCACAAACCGCAGATGTACATCTTCTACGTTCAAATGCCCCCTATCGAGCAAGCGTTCTAGAGCAGCCAAGAAGGACCTTGGTGTTCTTCTGCCGTACATGGAGCCGGTATAGGTTATGGTAAATCGGCTGTTGCGTACGTAATGGATCTGTGGGAAGTCTGTAGCGTCGTACCCGTTAGGAACGTGACGGAACTTGTCTCGATCTAGGTAGGGGTACTTGCGAAGCGCGTCATCGGCTATGCCCGTCCACGCGCATTCTACCAGATTGGCCTCGGTAAAAACGGATCGCTCTAACGAGCGATCGATTGCTGCGGGAAGGAACCAACGTTCGGGAGTGGTAAGAAACTCTGTCCACGGATCGCGGAAGCCCGCTATCCATGGAAGGTTTTCCTTTCTGGCCACGGCGCGGGCAATAAGGGCGCAGGTATAGGGCGGAGAAGAGCTGTAAATAGCCACAACGTTTTCGGTGCGAACGATGTGGCGGGCCGCCTTCACTGCTGTGAGCAACCACGCAACTCGTGCATCGGGAATAAAGAATGTTGCGCGCACCCACTCGGCTAAACGCTCTTTCCAACCTCGTATCTCCAACGAAGATTTGTTTACGTTTACGTCTATTGCCGCCCCCTTGCGTCCCATAAAGGCACGATACACCGTATACGGCTCCATGATGGGAACACGAACAACCGTAACATCGGCAGGTATCTTGGAAAGAAGCGACTCGTCGCGCGCCGGGAAGTCTCCGTTCTCAACGGTAAGTACAATCGGACGCCAGCCGGCTTCGCGTAGATACGTAACGTGCTTTAGTACACGCTGCACGCCGGGTCCGCCACCGGGTGGAAAATGATAGGCAATTACAAGTACGGTTTTCATGCAGGGCGCCGCAGCAGAAAGGCACATTCCATTGCCAACGTTCGAACTCCTGGAAATGATTGTATTGCGGAAATCTCAAAGGATGGAATCGGCAGATTATACTTCCACCGAAATACTGGTCGCAGCGCAAAGTATCGTTCGTCTAACACCTCCATGTTTGCCGCCTTTGCGGCCATGTGAACCTTGCGGGCAGACAACCGAATAGTATGGAGTCTTTTCAACTCCTCCTGATTCATGGGGTGGCCGGCGGCGATGAGTTTCTTAAAAACCGGCCACGGCAAAAGATGCACAAATGGCAAGCTTCCCGCGAATGTTCCCAGCAGTTGCTGATGTCCGCCAAAGGCAGATGTGTATGGAGGGAAAGTAATCAACACTGTGCCACCCGGACGCAGCAGCCGCGCGATGTTTCTCAGTGCTATGGATGCATCGTCGAGGTGTTCAATAACATCACGTAGGAGCACAACATCGAATCGCTCTTGCCACTCCGATGGAATTTCTTCATAAATCACATCGTGCTGAGTAAAGGTCATCGGCACGCCCACCGCATTCCACAGAGGTTCGCTTATCTGCGTTAGTAGCGGACCCTGAATGTCGGTCCCAAGTGCGTAAGACGCGCCACGTTCTGCAAAGGCGGCTAACACGCCCCCTTCGGCGCAACCAATCTCGCAAACAGCAGCATTCGCAGGCAATTTGGTGCGCTGCTCAAGCCACGGAATAAGGGTGTTTACAGCAAGCCGGTACTGCATTCGCACATTGCGCTTTGTTCGCGGATGCCATTCCATTGCCGACACGGTATCGGCAAGATCGTTGTGCTGCACGTTCATAACTCCAAAGATACCACGCCGGCCAGCCGTATCTTTGCCCGCAATCATTATGAAGTATTCCATCATCGTTGCCGTATACAATCGGCCAGACGAGCTCCGAGAGCTACTGGGCAGTTTGGCTGCGCAGCCATTTACAGACTTCGAGGTAATCGTAGTAGAAGATGGCTCTTCCCTGCGCTCGAATGTGGTGTGCGAGGAGTTCGCCAAACTCTTAACGCTGCGGTACTTCGAGAAAGAGAACACCGGGCCCGGCCTCTCGCGTAACTACGGATGCCGCAGGGCTAGTGGCGACTATTTTGTCTTTCTCGATTCTGATTGCACCGTACCAGTAACCTACCTGAGCGATGTAGATGCCGCAATTCGGCAACGAGGTTTACAGGCCTTTGGTGGACCCGATAGAGAAGATGCCGGCTTTACACCTATCCAGAAGGCAATAAGCTTTGCCATGACGTCGCTACTCACCACCGGCGGAATTCGTGGGTCGGCGGTCCGTGTTGGCGGTACATTTCACCCGCGATCGTTCAACATGGGTATCTCGCGAGATGTGTTTAATGCCACCGACGGGTTTTCGCGCATGCGTTTTGGCGAAGATGTTGAGTTCAGCATTCGAATGATCGAAATGGGCTTTACGGTTGGCCTGATTCCCGAGGCATTTGTCTACCACAAGAGACGCACAGACTTCAAGAAGTTCTTCAAGCAGGTACACAATAGCGGAATGGCACGTGTAAACATTACACTTCGCCACCCCGGTACCCTGCGAATAACCCATCTCTTTCCGTCGGCATTTACGGTATACTTGGCCATGTGTGTTGTAACGGTGGCAATCGCTCCTGCAACATGGTTGGCTACACTTCCGTTGCTTGTGTACCTTGCGCTGCTCTTTATAGGGGGCACGTATCGATATCGCTCTTTGGTGTTGGGTGCACAGTGCGTAGCCGCGGCTGTTGTGCAGCTTGTTGGTTATGGAACGGGACTGATACGCGGGATTGTGACGCGCGTGATACTTAACAAACCCGAACAGGCAGCGTTCGAGAAAACTTTCTACTCGTAACGTTAACCGTTACAGCCGAACCTGCACCATGAAGGTAAAGTTTACATGATAGAGTAGCTGCTCTGGGCCTTCGTTTGTTGAGGAGGGCGTAAGTAGCTGCCCCCTGCCTCCGTCCGACGTTGGGCGCTCGTCTCTACCAATGAGATTCATCGATCCCCAGCCAACGCTGGTATTGATAAACACCGGATAATAGATCTCGCCCTCTAAGCCGAAGCGTATCAAACCACCCAAACGAGTTGCGGGGTCCTTACCGCCATATTCAACATTCTGGTACTGTGGCACGCCATTAACGAGCTGGGTTTCTTCGTACTTGATTTGGCTTTGGTTAACAAACAGCATTCGTGCTTCAACTCCAACATAGGCGCGAGCGAATGCCCATGGGAACTCAATAAACGACCATTCAAAGCCAGCTAAGGCAGTAGTAAGCGTATTCTGGTGTTGTACTCGGATGGAATACAAGTCCGACGCTATACTCTGAGCGCCACGATAGTAGAATACATCCAATCCTACAGGAACTCTAAATTTCTTTTGTTTGTCCAAGTCAACGTATCCGCGCAAGCCCCATCCAAGCTGTGCACCGTCGAACCCGCCCCCTGCAGGAGACACCGTGTCGGGCGGTGCAAGGCGATACGTTGCAGCATTGTCGCTCGTAATCCAGTCTGTAGACATGCCACCGGCAAGACGGAACCGAATTTGTGCAGTTGCACAAACGGTGGTTGCGGCGAAAACGAGGAGGAGGAGGTACGTTCGGTTCATGACATTCTCAGTTCGGGTTACACGATTGACTCAATCCCGAGTTGAAGGTTACGGTAAACGTTCGCGGACGCTGAAACGTTGGTGTTCGAGGTTGTTTTTCACGATGAGCTCGCCAATGAGCCCAATCGAGATTAACTGCACACCAACAATGATCATGGCTATTCCGAATAACGCTAACGGACGGTTACTAAGAGCAGTTCGTCCCAAAGCCCATTCGATTGCAAGATACACGTCGGTTACTAGACCCACGATAGCAAATAGCGACCCTACGGCACCAAAGAAGTGCAAAGGTCTCTTTACGTACCGCGTGGTAAACATCACCGTAAGAAGGTCGAGGTACCCTTTCAGAAACCTGCTCAGACCAAACTTCGAATATCCGAACTGCCGAGCACGATGTTGAACGGGAATCTCCGTTACGCGAAAGCCATCCCAATGGGCCAGTGCGGGAATGTAGCGGTGCATCTCGCCGTACACCTGTACAGACTTCACAACTTCCTTGCGGTAGGCCTTTAAGCCGCAATTGAAGTCGTGCAGACGAATTCCACTCATCCGCGACGTAACAGAGTTAAAGAGTTTCGACGGAATCGTCTTATGCCAGGGGTCGTGTCGCTTCCTTTTCCATCCCGATACCAGATCGAACCCTTCGTCGAGCTTTGCAATCATTGCCGGAATTTCTGCCGGATCGTCTTGCAGATCTGCGTCCATTGTTACCACAATGTCTCCGGTGGCTTCGGCAAAACCTATCGCCAGCGCGGCAGACTTACCATGGTTGGTGCGAAACCGTATTGCCTTAAAGCGCGGATTTCGCGCGTGGATGTCTTGGATAACGCCAAAAGAATCGTCGGTAGACCCATCGTCGATAAACAGCACCTCGTATCTGCCTCGAACTGCCTTATCCAGCACATTTTCTATTTGTCTGGCGAGTTCGGCAAGCGATTCTTCCTCGTTTAAGAGAGGTACAATCACACTCACGGAGTAGTTCGACCGATACTCCGAGGTATTTCTTCCGCGTTCACCTTCGGGTCTGTTATGTGGTCTACCACTTCCGTGCGGACGGCGCGGACGGCGGCGATGTTGTGGTCTGTTTCCCTGCTGTTCGTCGCTCATAATGCTTCCATCACCTCAAATAATCACCGCTTGATGAAGGTTGTCTGTGTGGCAACACCACTACTGGAGGTAAGCTGTGCAAAGTAGACACCCTTTGCAAGTGTGGCTATGCTAAACGTTTCTCCCATGTATCCGTGTATGGTATGAACTTGCTCACCGCAGGCATTTCGAATCATCAATGTGCCCGCCCCCGAACCGCCTACAATGCGAAGTGCATCTTCAGCTGGATTGGGAACAACGGTAGCGGTATTCTCCATTACCTCTGCTACAGACATGGCGCTTGCCCGATACCACACTAACACGCGAAAGCGCGTAAGTGCCGGATTATCTGTGGTAAACGGGGTTGGCGAGCCGATGCGGTATTTGATGAAGTTATCCGGAAAGTCGGTAATTGCATCAACAATATAGGCGGAGTCTACCAGCGCGGGTAATACACCCGTTAACGCAATTTCCAGTCGTCCTCCGGTCCACAACACGTTCGTTTCATAGTCGTGGCGCACGTTAGAGTCTACCTTGTACTTACGCACGTCTTTCGGACTAAGCCAGATGTAGTCTGATGCAGGAGGCACAGTGTATACGATGTATACTCCGGCCGGCGGAGGGAGTGATGGTATCTCGCGCTCTCCCAACGCTGTGTCTACATCATTTGAACCCAGCGGATGAGCAGCGTAGACAAAATTGTACGTTTTGTTCTCAGTTGGGGTAGTATTCCTAAATGCAAGCTGAAACTCTACGGTTTGTGCCACGGCTGGTAGCAGAACTCCACAGAGGAGCAGGCAGAGGACTAGTGTGCGCATACTCACCACCTTAGGGGGAATAAAAAAGGGCAGCAGAATTCTGCTGCCCCTTTAAGTTTTTCGACCAATCGATTAACGAACAACAGTAACCGTGCTGGTAGCTGTTGTGCCGTTCGATGTTACCTTCACGATGTATCTACCTTGAGCAAGTGCGCCGGCGTTCAGATCGAAGCCATATACACCAACTGCGTAGTCTGCATCGGTAAGTGTTGTTACAACCTGGCCTACGGCATCAAATACTTGAACCGTAACGCGTCCGGCTGTTGGTACAGTTACGTTAACTGATCCACCAACATTTACTGGATTTGGAGACGTGCTTACAGACAAAGCTGTAAGTGTTGTTTCGCCACCCATCAGGCGGATAGCAGGTGTGCGTGGATCCACAATTGTGATTGTGTTTGCGCGGCCTGCATTGATTGTACCCAATACAGCACCCGAGATTGGGTTTGTTACCACGTACGAGCGGTCTGGGTTGTTCACTGTGAGCGTTACAGGGAATGCAACACCTTGAAGTTGAATTGTTGGATTCACTTCGTCATTGATGTACGTGTGATCCGTGAAACGAACATCGAACAGGTTGTTCGGTGGAAGCGGTGGAAGCTCGAACGCTGTACGCGTTTCGATAGATCCCGCAGGAGCTACGAACACTTCACCGAGGTTGTTTGCGTTGTCGGAAACTGTTACGCGCATAGAAGCGGACTTCATAGACTCGCGAACTGCCGATACGTTGATGCCGCTCTTAGGAGCGTTTCCACAACACATGGAGAGGTATGCCTGACCGCTAATCTTGATCCAGTAACCCAGACCCGGCTGAATTTCGCTAACTGCACGATAGCCACGGTTTGTTACGTATCCGTAAATGTCGCCAGTGATTGCAGGGAATGCACCCGAACCGAAAGGAAGAAGGGTAACATTTTCTGTTGATGTTGGGTACGAAAGTGAACCAATCGTATTCCAGCCATCATAAAGACGTGTTGGGAATGATAGGTCGTCGATCTTGAAGATGCGTGCACCTGCAACGGTCTTATCTACGTCATCGGAATACTTAACAAAGTACCCAACGCCTGGAGCAAGATTCGTTTCGTTTGTTTGATACGAGTTCTGAGCAAAACGAATTGGAATGTTCAGAGCTTGCTTGAATACGTCCTTCCAGTAGCTAGACGAAGGATTTACAGGAACCGAAAGGAGGTTCCAACCCTTGTTGATTACCGGGAACTGAGCAACCTTTGGCAGTGTGTACTCAATTACGAACGCATTGATGTCTGCATCGCGGATTGTGAATGAGCGACGTGTTCCGCCGATGTTCGTGCCTTCGCGCATGTTTACGTTAAAGCGTGAACCGTTGAGAATGTCGCGGATGAACAAATCCGAACCAGGGATAAACTCATCTGTATCCCATGCAACTACAACTGGGTAGTTGAGCGGGCTTCCGCTGTTGAACTTACAGGTGTAGAGAATTGTGGTGTCGGAGTAAATATTGCGAATGTCGCGGGAAGCGGCCTTCGGACGTTGAGCAGTTGCTGTCCAAAGATCGCCGAGACCGTTTGGATAGATGTCGTTTCCTTGGCGATCCTGCGGATACCAGCGGGCACCGAAGCTAGCAAGCGGTGTTGTGTATACGGTTTCACCGAACAGCGTGTCTACCATGTCGGTAGCGCGGTTTCCAACACCAAACACGAGATACGTTGATTGTACCGGCTGATTGTTGTTACGAAGTTCAATCGTGATACCACGACCGAGGAACTCCTGACCGCGTTGCCAATTGTTGTTCTCGTCGAATTCGTTAGGCTCGTATGGCGTGCGGAAGTAGATGAAGGTAACCTTCAAACGTACAGGCGATACGTTAAGACTTGTAGACTTGAAGGAGATGTAACCAACGTACGTACCACATACTTCCTGATCGTCTCCACTAGGAAGCTCGGCAGGATCGCAGATGATACGGAAGTTAAGGTCGCGTTGTGGTACTGTTGGATCGGCTAGTGGTGTTTGGCCAAGTGTTGTGCCAAGAATACCCTTATCAAGGTACTGTACATATCCTTCGCGCACTGGCTGTGGGAATGGATTGATTTCGCCCTGACCACCCTTGAGGAACGAGCGGAATTTCAGCCACTTCGAGTCGGACTGAACCATGATCTCGTATGCACGTGAACCAGTAACTGCGTTGATCACGTCTACGTCGCGTGTACCCATTCCGTTTGGTTGATCGTCGAATGTTGAACCGTAGTCGATGGTGATTGGGTCTACAACAAACCAGTCGGCACCGTTCGAGTTTGCAACGGAGTCAACGAGACGGAAAGCTGGGTTGGCTACGTTTGTGAACGACAGGCGCGGAGCAATGTCCGTTACTTCCAACCAAATCATGCCTGGGCGTGATGGACGCAGCGGGTCGCGAATCTGTTCTTGACCAACGTTGTCGATGAAGTAGTTGTCTACACCACCCAGACCTGCATACGTGCCTGGTGCTGGATCATTAGGGAAGGCCAACTCGTATCCAACTTGGAAGTCATTGTAAAATAGAGTGTCATTAGTAAGAATGATCGGCGTACGAGCACTTTCCTGGTTAAGATTCGGGTTGGCAACAACCTTAAAGCGCAAGTAGATAAGCTCCGTGAATGGACGCTGATCACATGGCTGCGCTGGATCTCCGGTTTGAGGAAGTGGCTTTGCAGAGATAGCGGTAATCATGGCGCGCTTGCCACGAAGACGGTTTTGAATAGGAGCTGCAATTACGCTCTGGAACGTTGTATCACGCGCAACAGCTACAGAATATTCAAAATCACGTCCAAGACAGGAAAGCGGCGTGAACTGTGGACCACGATTTGGACCGTTCTTGTCTACGCCAATCATTTCAAGTGCTGTACTGTCGTACTGAACCTTGAATTTGAAGCTATAGATAGGGAACGTCTTGTATTCCTCCGTGGAACGCCAGCAATTCTTAATGAATACCGGAACGATGAGTTCGCGATCTCCATTGGGACCGCGGCTAGCAGTCCAGATGCGTCCGTCCGGATAGTATGTTGTATTCCATCCGCCACTACCGCCAGTTAGCGATAGCGTCGGCAGCTCGGGCTTGTTCGTTTGTGCCTGAAGCACGTGCGAACCGAGGCCGATTAATGCTGCAAGCAGGATTACAACGCCTATCTTGGCGTCGGAACCCCAGAGAGCATATCGACGATTCATAGGAAACTCCTCTGATGAGTTGATCAAGTGATTCTTCATTTCAATTTTCGAAGTGTTTGGATTCGATTTCCGCACTGCCCTACAAGAATGTAGAAACCGTGAGGCAAATCGCTGAATGAGATTTTCGCCGATGTTCCACCGGATTTCGCATTGATGCGATGTAACCGATACTGAACATCGTAGAGCCGAATCTCATTCATCTGCTCATGATCACACTGACAAATAGCTTCGTTGTTGCGAACAACGAGTATGTCATTGTGCTCATCAGAAGATGATGAAACACTTACCATAGGGTTACTGCAGAGCACCGTTATGCTGTCTGCGAGACCGGGTTTGATGCACGTGCAACTGTCCAGTATGCTAAGGGTTGATGTTGCCGAGGATGAAGCAATTTCTGCGCCTGTTACGCTGCGAAGTGTTGTTATCACTCGTGGCACTGTTGCTCCAAAGTGTCTGCCAGAAACAGTTACCTGAGTTGCATCGTGTGAAACGGTGTACGGTTCCTGGAGATTTTCAACCACACAGCCTACTATGTGAACCTTCGTAGTGTCTGTGTTGCGAAGAGTGAAGGCAAACGAAATAGACTCCATGGTGGAACCGAGAAGGATGCTATTCTCAACTTCTGTTGTTTTTCCTTCCCCTTTAATCTCTACAGTGTCGTGATCAAATGAGGTGCCAACATCTGGTCGTACTTGCGGATTAACAACTACTCGTAATGTGTCTGTTCTGAACACATTCACGCGCTTCTTAAACTCCTCGTTGAATTCGGGTGGCCATGGAATCCCAAGTGTGTCTTCCATACCGCAGTCGCCATCATATGTTCCGGCAACGGCAAATACTGGTAGGTCGCCAACAAGAGATCGAAGTATGTTAAAACCTGCTACGCGAATCTCTCCCGGTTCTATTAAAGACATTGTTGCCTTGAAGTCGAGGTTTGCAGAGAGGGTTCCCTCTGTGAGAAGATCCGTTGGGCGCGTAGTTGCCGGATTGTAACCAATGGTAATGTCAAAGGACGCTAAACTGTCTGTTGCGCTAATTGCTCCGAGATAAGGGGCGATAGTGAATCGCTTCTGCCCGGTGCAAAGGTCGATAGTGCGGTAGGACCGAACTATCATCGAATCTTGCGCGGCGAGTGGGCTGGCTGCCGTTAAAACAGCCAGCCACACTACCACACAAATTTTGAATTCTCTTGCCAAGTCTGACTACGGTTATCGAACAACCGTAACCATGTTCGATGCGTTAACTCCGGCACCGTCGAACTGAATAACGTATGTGCCAGCGCTAACCGGTACACCGTTCATGTCTGTGCCGTTCCACGTTGCTGTGTATGTGCCGGCAGGGGCCTCGGCATTCACAACCGTGTTAACAAGCTTGCCGAATGTGTCGTACACGCGTACAGTTACGATGCCATTTGTTGGAAGCGTAACGGCAAGCGAGGCAGACGCAGAGGTTGGGTTTGGATACACGTTAAGAGCTGCCGAGTTGACGTCTCCAAGCATGTTTACGGAAACCGACTCTGTGTTGATCTCATTGAAGCGTATGTCGGAGAACTCTACGAATTCGCCGTCCTGCATTGTAACGTAGGCAATTGGCTGCGAGGCATCAAAAGCGCCATTTCCAATTACAACAGCAGTGCGGTTGTAATTGTCGATTGCTACTTCATTACCGTCATTCTGAACAGGAGCAACTTCAACTATGTCCGTGTTTGCCGTAAAGCGAACACCAAACACTCCTGAATGTACACCGTTCATGTATACTGGTACACGAACCAGCCCGTTGCCAATCTTTGAAGGAGCACCCAGCTTGATGCTGGTTGCACGTTCGGCTGCATTGAGGTTTACCTTTCCAGCATTAGGTCCGGTTGTATCAATGTCGTGTACCCATGGCAGGTATGGAAGGCGACCTGAGATATAACGCATGATGAGACCTGCGTCGTATTCGGTGCACTCATAATAGATCTGGTTCAAGCTCGACACGTCTGGGGCCCTACCACCAACTCCGTACAAGCCGTCGCCCTCAAACATTACTCTGAGAACTTGCTTGCCTGTAGAATTGATAACACCTTGTCCCGGATAGAACTGGTCTACGTCGATTGTACGGCGCCAGATAACAATCTGGTTTCCAACCATCGAATCGCCAGAGAAATCCCGCTTGAGCTTCGTGTAGTAGTAACGACCACTGTGGTTAACGTCTGCTTGGTAGGCCTGACGCTTCCATACAGAGTCGAGTGGTCGCTTTGTAACGATGGAACGCATGATCACTCGTGCATCGTTTGCGGTTACGCGACGATTTTGTGGAAGACCATCATGGCGTTGCCCCTGAGCGGCAGACGTGTCGGCATCACCAAATCCCCACATGTCGAATGTGAGATAGATGATGGTACCAAAACGAATTCGTGCATCCGAGCGGCCACCAGATGGTTGCCAGATAGATGTTGAGTCTGTGCGACGGTTTGCATCGGCTGCTGGCTGCCACAGGAGGCCGTTCCAGAAGTCGGCAAGGAAGCCAGGGAAACCGCTGTTACCCTTAATTCCAACTGTTGCACCACGTGTAACAACAGTGGTGTTCGTTGTGAACGGATTGCCACCTACTTGACCATACGCGAACTCGATTTCGCCTTGGTTGTTGTTAGCGGCTCCACCGATGTACAAGCGAGCTTGGAAGTTTCCAACACTTGAATTGATTGCCTGAGCATTAATGTTCAGGTTCTTCCACTGAACGATCACGCACTGGCGCACTGGCTTAATGGTGTCGCAGTTTTCATCGCGGTCTACATCAATAACCCATGAAACTTCAGATGGCATGTAGCCATTGGCTGTTTCAGCGTTTGTGCGAAGTCGGTGGTCGCCCCAGAACGGCGATACAACGTTGTCTGGGAATGAGGAAGAGTTGATGAAGAGTCCTTGCGGATTCTTCGCCGATACCAACTTCGTGTTGTCGAATGTGATGAAGCCGTTTACGCTTACGTAAAAGCTGGTGCGGTTTGCGCCGTTGTAGTTGATAACTACGCCAGCTGGCAACTGCACAAATGCGTACCCGTCGTCAACGTCGTTGACAAACGTGGGCGGCATAACAAATTGCGACGGTTGTAGAACTCTCTTGTTCAAACGCGCGGTGTTGCATTGATCGATGTCGCGATAAGGAAGACCAACAACAAGTTCTGGCTGACGAAACTGGTTGAAGATCTGCTGCGCAACGCCGTCCACTGCACCGATCGCGAACGAACAGAGTACTATCGCCGAAGCAATGAATACCTGTTTCTTCATAGGGACTCCAAGGTTTTCTACGTGTTTTGTATTCGTGTCGGTAGAGTGGGGTTGGGAGGGTTACCCCCAACCCCATGTTGTTGACGTTAGCGTACGAAGACCACTTGTTGTGTTGCAGACTGCTGTCCGTCCGTTACGCGCACTGTGTAAAGTCCACTAGGAAGAACTGCACCGTTTGCAATGCCACTCCATTCGATTGTGTGTACACCAGGTGTGAACACTTCATTCGTAAGTGTTGCTACGCGTGTACCAATCGCGTCGTAAACTTCAACTGCTACCTTTTGCGTGGTAGGAACGTTGAATGAAATGTTTGTAGACGTTGTGAATGGATTTGGAACAGTGTTCGTGATAGCCAATCCTGTGGTGATTTCCGTGCCATCGTCCACACTTGATGTGAAGTCGTACACGATAATGAATCCACGGATAGCGTCGCGGCTTATGATAATCGTATCGCAACCGTTTGCTTCCTTGTGAAGGATGTCGGCAGCTGAGCGTCCAACACCTGTCTTCATGTTGTAGGCAAAGAGGTTACCGTTCGATTGGTCATCACGGATGTAGTACGAACCAGGATCTGCACCACCGGCGGCTGGGATCTGATCCCTACACCACGAAACCTTAACAGGATAGTAGGCCGAGCTCTGACCGGTTTCGCCACCAGCTTGGAAGCGAGCACGATATACTGCTTCTCCTGGTGTGTTCGAATACGGGAAGATGTTTCGGAGAATACCGTTGCGGTTTGGAATGGTCCAACGAGCATCGAATACGTCGATGTATGGAACTGGCGGAAGTTCGTATTCACAGTAGTTACTGTCGAGCTTACCAAATGCTCCATCTTCGTCGCCACGTGTGGCTATTTCTGTTCCGTTAAGACCAAACTGCAGTACCTGGAAGGCACCGAGATTGTTTTCTACGCGAACGTCGGCAACAAAGCGTGTTTGTGCAGAAACAGCAACTGAGTAGATCAGTGTGTCCTTAGCACCTTGACGGTCTGTTACAACTACGCGGATCTTGATGCGACCATTTACTGGTACGCCTTGGAGGTCCGGTGTGCTGAGTACAACAGTTTGCGTATCAGCAATTGGACTCGACAGACGCGCTGGTGTGAACGTCCAATTACCGGCTGGCTCTTCAACTTCAAACGTAAGCTGCTCGTTGTCTGCCTGGCGGCGGGCAAGATCGATGTCTGTTACACGGATTGTGTCCGTGTATGGACGTCCTTGCTCAACACAACGGATGATTGGCGAAGTAAGAAGTTGTGGCTTGTGGTTGCGCGCAACAACGCGGAGGTTGTATGTGCGCAGGTCCTTCAGTCCACCAGCGTCTACTACTACAACGGTTACTTGAACTGTTGTGTCTGGGTATGGAAGATCGGTCACGCGTGGTGTACCGTAGAGCAGACCACTTGTTGGGTTGATCTTCAACCACTTTGGAGTTGTCTTCCGTGTGCTGAGGTTGAATGATCCAGCCTCTGGGAAGTACGGGTCTATTTCGATAGAATCGCGGGTTTCATCTGTATAGATGAGCTCGAAGGTGTGTGCCTGACCGAAGTTTGGATCATACACCTTCACTGTGCGACTTGAGTCGAGAAGTGCCACGTTGTAGTCGAGATCTTCAAACGCAATTGAGTCTAGATCATCGTTACCCAAAAGTTGCGGTTGAACGTTAACAAAGAGACGACGCGTAAGAGTGTTGATGCCACCATGGCCATCATTTACAACAATCGTCATTACTGTGTCTGTGTTCAGATCTCCGCTGATCGGACGGCCTGGGTCGAAGTCATTAACTGGCTTGAGAATTTCACGTGCTTCGTCACCTTCGATTCGCACTTCGATTCGTCCAAGCGATGTAAAGTCTTCGGCGAATTGATCAACTGATCCCGCTTGTTGGTAGCGACGCAGGTAGCGAGTGGCAAGCCAACTTGGACGGGCTTGAACCACCTGATCCAGCGCGGCATCATTCGGATTTAAACGAATGGATGTAGAAAGGAAGCCGTAGGCGGTCTTACCATAACGGAAGTCCCATACGCCATACTTCTTCACTACAGCACGGTTTGTGTCGATTGCAGCAAGGTCTTCAAACTCATCATCAGTGTTGATGTCTACACGGAAGCGCAGTGAGTCTGTAAGGTTTGCTACGAACTGAACGTTTTGATCATCTGGTTGCGACGCATTCGGGTTGTTATACACTTCATCGAGGATAGCGTTTGGCTGAACCAGACGGCGTCCTACACGTGACGTTGTATTGAGCATGCGAAGCGTATCGAGATACGTATTCGTTGCTTGATTGTACGATCCCGGATCGGTTGTTGTTGGATCAAGAACGATAGTTGTATCACCCTTGAGCATGCCTTGGTTTGCAACCGCTTGCGCTGCAGAGGAACGGAAGTTCCAGAGGAAGCGTGGCATCGAGTCTACAACGTGAATGCGGAAGCGATACGATGTAGAATCTAGCCAACCGTGGTTAACGGTGTCTTGTTGCAGGTAGCGTGCATTGGTGTTACCTGGGTTCCGATCGCCAAGAGCAAGAGCGTTATTGTCGTACTCTTCAGCGTGGAAGTACGATGGGTACAGGTAGAACCAGCGCGAAATCACATCCTCACTAACACCAGACTTGCGGAGTGTGTCCACAATTTCCATTGTTGGTGGGAAGTTCTTCGCTACAACTTCAACTTCTTCACCACCCGGTACGATGTACGGGTTGATTGGACGACCACGCAGCATGCGGTACCCGCGAGCGCCCCAACGTGGGTTGTTTGCGCTGGCAGCGTTAATGAGCGTGTCGCGCAACCAGTAGCGGAGAGCTGAGTTACCGGTTGTGATGTTCCAGAAGTACGACAACTGAGCGTTAAAATTCGGATCGAGAATAACACGTGGATCGTAGAATTTGTTAACGTCTACGGCCGTGATTGTGAAAATCGAATCGCGCTCATAAATGTCTTGGCCAGGGATTGGCGTATTCGTTGCGTCGGCTGGGTAGCTTGGTGGTTCGTTGAACCAGCTACCACGTCCAGGACCACGTGATGATTGTGCTGCAGTAACTGGCGTGTACAGACGGTTCTCCGTTACAAAAACGCGATTGCGCATTTCTGGGTGGATGGCCGGCGATGTGCCAAGTGTGTCCGCAGAACCTGTGAATTGTGGTGGTGTGGTGTTGTTGCTCACGGTGAACGTAAGAGCACCGTTGATTGCACTAATTACGCCCTCTTTCCAGAGAATCGTACGAGATACAATCGTTACTTGGTCACCATCGCGTACTGGGAGAGCGCGGTAGCGTTCGCCACCAAAGTATGTTTCCTTACCACCATCTCCATTTACTGCGTTGGAGATTGGTAGTGTTGGACGATTTCCGAGACGGAAGTTTTGTCCACCAAGTTCGCCAAGTACCGAAGAAGCTTCCCACTTGCGACCTGCCAAAGCGGATGAGTCTTCGGCAACAGCGTTGCGCGTTAGGAATGAAAGCAGTGTTGCTCCAGTGCCATACGTTGCAAGTCCTTCGTATGCGCGGCGAACGTTAGGGTCACCTCCGTTGGAGGAGTCCGGAACAAGTTCAACACGTGCGCGGAAGATGGTGTCCGTGAGTGTCTTTTGCGACAGGTTCGCGCGGATAAAGTCGCCAGTACGCTCGTTGATTACGAAGAATACAGTTTCGTTTACTGCACGTGGGTCATTGTTGCTGATTTCCGCTGTTGCGCTGTAATCTGCACGTGCTTCGAGGAACAGAGGATACCCAATTGGGTGGTTACCTATGAACTCTGTTTGAACAGCAGCAATGTCTGCAAACTGTTCAGCATCGAATGGATTACGTGTTGTGCGCTTTACGTATTTGTTGAACGAAGGCATCGTGGCATCCGTGTACACCTTAAGTACTGGCGGGATACCAACGGCAAAATCTTCGATAGGCGACATTCTGCGATTTGCGTAGTCTGCCGTCTTGATGTCTGTACCCTTGTCGAAGATGTCGTAAATGCGACCTTGGAGAAGAAGGGTATCTGGAATCATCCAAATTGGAATTGGCTTGTAGTTGTAACGCCATGCCGATTCGAATGGGCCTTGCTCAGTTACGTTGTTTGTTGCTTGACGGTTAAAGCGCATATGCGTCTTTCCGTTACCGGCAATGAAGAACGTTTCTTGAATACGGCCAAACGACGTATTGTTCGAAGATGTTGGAAGAATCGTGTTAACGTTTGCTTCCGTTCTTCCCCAATAGTTTCCACGAAGTGTGTCTACGCCACCAAAACCAATACCTGTTGTTCCGGCAAGAACACCCTTGGTGTCTTGTGCGTCAGGTAGACGGATGATGAAGCGTGCATCATTTGCATAGATCGAGTTAGCAGCGTAGCTATATGTGCTCCATGGCAATGGACCTGTGATTTCGCCATAAAGAACGGCGCCAGCAAGATCGCTGGAAGCAGGGTTTGCTGTTCCAACAAGTGGACCCTGGATTGTGTCATTGTTACGACCAATTCCGGATGTTGCCTTGTTGCCGGTTACGAGCGAGCGTGCAAGAGCAAGCTTAAGATCGTAGTTGTCCGAATAGATGGCTGCACCAGTGAAGGCAGTGTTGTTTTGGAAACGAACACGGTCGAATGCGATAGTGTCTACGCGAACGCGAACACTGTCGAGGATGTACACAGCACCACCAAGACCTGTTCCGTTTTCACGGAGTGTGGTACCTGGGTGTGTTACGCGAACGTCGTTCTTCTGTGTTGTTCCGCTACCTTGACGATTTGGGTTTTCGTTTGCCACGTTGTCGTAGAAACGCGTAAGCATCCGCTCATCAGCACGAGGTGCTGTTGTTTGGTATGTGAACACGTCATTACGAGGATTGTAACCTGTTGCAACACCAAGAGCATTGAAGTTGATCTCATCAAGATCGGTTACAAAGAAGCGCTTGCGTGTAAGCGTGTCTGGAGTTACGATAGCGATAGCGCCACCGTTACCATTCCATGCTTGGTTTGCACGGAATTCTACACCCTTAACAACGTTAAGGTCTGCATTGATTGCATACAATCCACCACCACCGCGAACTTCGTTCTTAATGGAGTCTGCCACTTCACCTACGCGGTTGTTCACGAAGTGACCACGTACGTAGCGAAGTGTGCGGCGCCAGATTGGAAGGCCGGTTGGGAGCTGCACGGATACAGCACCGCCGGAGAAGTTGGCTGTATTGTTGTTGAATTCAACACCGTAGTTCGTGCCATATACCCACAGTGGACCGCTTGCGCCGCCGGCACCGTACATATACATGTTACGTGCTGTGTAGATAGCACCGCCGTCTACCGTTGCACGGTTATCACGGAACTTGATGTTGAAGCCATAGTTACGAGCTGTGATGATGCCGTCGGATCCACCGATCCATGGCGAAACCAACGTGTCGTTAACACCGGCAGCAGTGTAGATAGCACCACCTCTGCCCGACTGATTGCTCAGGAAGTGGGTTGGTGGATTGTTATCGAGATTACCACGTACTTGAATCTGCCACGCTGTTGGTGCAGCATAGATAGCACCACCGCGGGAGAAGTTGCCAACAGAGTTAACCGGGTCCGACGTAACATTCGTGATGAATGGTGTGGCTGTGCGGTTCGATGTATACCGACCTGCAAAGATCACGCTTGTCTGATCGGCAACGTGAACAGCTCCACCAAGTGCACCCATCGTGCGAACGTTGTTTCCAACAATCGTTGATGGCTGACGGTTTTCGGCGAAGTTGCTATTGAATTCGATTGTGTCCTTCCCCTGGAAGTCGTTGATACCAAGACCAACAATCATCGGGTTACGACCAGCGATATATACAGCGCCACCAGATGCTTCGTTCTTCTGTGAACGTGTGGTGGTTGCATATACGGTTGCAGCGCGGTTCGCATCCGTTACAACCAAAATTCCGCCTACGCGAACAGTGTCTACGTCCGCGAGAAGAGTACGGTTAGATGTGAAACGAATTTGGCGAATACGGCCAAGGTACATTGCCAAACGAGCATCGTCGATGGACTGGCGCTCTACGTCTGTGAACGTTTCAGCACCCGAGTCATATATTCGGTCGATGATCGGCAATTGCTGATCAATTGGCTGAGCGGTAAGTGGACTTGTAAGGAATGGGTTAACGGTAGCTGGATATTTTGGAAGCGCATTTATTGTCGCTGCCGAAATCACTGGCCACAGCTGTAGAGTTGATCCTGCAAACTGATCAACGGGTGCTTGAAGGATCTGGAGAGCTCCACCGCGGTAGCGGGCCATGTTATTACGGAAGTTACAGCCGATAATCCATGTGCGAGAGGAGAACGTGGTGATGGCACCACCGCTACCGTTCGATGCACGGAGAAGATTGTCGTTCGCTGTTTCCGCTTGAGCACGGGTGAACTGCTGACCGTTGTTGTTTGCAAGGTACACCGGCTCGTTATCAACCGTTGTGTCCTTGCGGAAGTTCAAGAAGTCAACATCGCGGAAGAAGGCCGCACGTGATCCCGGAAGAACAACGATATGACCCCACTCGCGCGAGAAGTTGTTAACATCTCCGGCAACGAATGTGATTCGCGCCGGACGAACATTGATGTTCGCCGTTGTAGGACGGAACCATGGCGACAGACGAACTGCCGGAATGATTGATCCAAATTCAAGGCGAGCTGCCTTGTACATGATTGCCTTCGCAGGCGTAAGCCCTTGCAGGTTCGGATTCGAACCTAAATCCACGTTGAAGATCGTGGGATACTTCGAAGGGTGGATGGTAGGTTCGGTGGCAATCACCGAGGCTACCACACCAGGTGCTCCGAAATATGCCGGATCATCATAACCGGTATACGGCGGAAGGAGTGGATTCACTGCATTAGCATCATACGTCGCGGATGCGCGACCGTCTGCAATGATCCTACCTCCCGTCGAGTCTACCAGCCGTCCGTTCGGCATGAATTCGACGCGTGTACCGGGCTCGATCAGAAGCGTACCACCTACGGTGTATGTGCCACTGAGACGATAAATGGTGTCGCGTACAAATACGCGCACCGAACCCGGAGGAAGACTACCACGTACATCAACGTAGCTCTGTGAATGAGCTACATGAAATGCCGCGGTTAGCACAAGCAGCAAGCTGCTTAGACGAAACCAACGTTGCATACAACCTCCAGTTGTAAAAACCTTTTGCTTTAATTTTTTCACTTGTTTTCGGTCGGAAATAGGAAAATGGGCACAGAATGCCGATGGTCGCTAATCAATTGCCATGCCAAGCCGCGCGAGACCCCCTCGGGCCGATGCTGCGACTTCTGACATTTCGTATTTTTTCACGACGGTTCTATACAATTCTGTTGCTTTTTGGGTGTTTCCAGCGTACTCATAACAAAGAGCTGCGTGGAATAGTGCACGTTCCTCTAGGCCACTTTTTTCGCCCTTGGAATAGGCCTTTTCGTAGAGTTCGGCAGCGCCTGCAAAGTCTTTAGCCGATTCTTTAACTACGGCAAGTCCTTGCAGAGCGCCAACTTCCACTACTTGAGCACTTGAAGATTGTGCTCGCTCAAACTGCTGTTGTGCTTCTTCGAATCTTCCAAGGTTTACGAGGGCATTGCCGGCCATGAGCGCGGAAATGGCTCCTGCATCGGTTCCATCGTATTCACTGCTAATGGCTAAAAGCCCCTTTACCGCATCTGTGCCAACCGGTGGCAAAGAATCTCCGGTAAGTGCCTTTGTAAAGTCGCCACTGTCAAACGTTGCACGAATACGCGCCAAATGCGTTAGCCCTTCGGCATTCTTTTCCGCCTGAGACGTGCTGTACCAGTAGTAACCGGCTACAGCCAAAACAACAACTACCACAATGGCGATGATTGGCTTTGCCTGTGTTTGGAGTTGGGTGGAAAGCGCACCGTCTGCCTGCACAGAACTGTGCCGGGTTTCTTGCTCTATTGTTTCAGTGTTCTCTGTGCTCATGCACTCCTCAGTGTCTCGCGTAATGCACCTTTACAGAAGGTGCTGTTTGAACGAAAAAGCCCCCCGCCGTAAGTCACAGTTGCGCACAGGCGCACCCCGCCCACGGAAGGGAGAGTGCAAATATAGATTGGTTTGCCTAACTGACCAAGGGGAAAGATGTAATTGCCAAAAAGCCCTAAACCGTATCGCGGAAACGGTTTAGGGCTTTAATGTTATCACAGTGTCAGGAGTTGTTCACACAAACCTGCTAGAAGGCCATGGTTTCTCGGATTGCTCTCTCGATATCTTGGGTATTCACGAGAATTGCCTTCTCGAGGTTCTTGGCGAAGCCCACTGGGGTGTCTTTCGATCCAACACGGGCAACGGGAGCATCGAGGTACCGGAATAGTTCCTGCCCGATTGACGATGCGATTTCGCCCCCAAAACCGCCGGTGGTCTTGTCCTCGTGCACCACCACACAACGTCCGGTGCGTTTAACATGCTCGAATACAAGTTCTTTGTCCCACGGTGCTAAGGAGCGCAGGTCTATCACTTCTACGTTGATTCCTTCGTTTTGGAGGGTTTCGGCGGCCTGCAGACTCCAGTGGACTGTTGTGCCGTAGGTTACTATGGTTACGGAATTGCCGATTCTGCGAACTTTTGCCTTGCCAAAGGGAATAATGAAGTCTTCTGGCGGCATCGGAGTCGATGTTGGCCGATAGTTGTAGAGGAATTTGGGTTCGAGGAACATTGTGGTTCCTCTCGATCGTATGGCGTTTCGCATTAAACCAACCGCATCGTCGGCAAATGATGGGCAAACAACGCGCAGCCCAGGAAGTGTTGTAAAGGTGCCCTCTAGGTTCTGAGAGTGATACAATCCGCCCTGAATGTATCCGCCGGAGGCCAGCCGTATCACCATTGCAGGGGCAAACTGACCCCGCGTGCGCCAATAGTCGTGCGTACATTCGATAAGCTGTTCCATTGCCGGCCAGAAGTAGTCGGCAAACTCCGCCCCCTCCACAACAACCCGAATGTCGTCGCGATACCGCGTCATTCCGTTTGCTGTGCCAACGATAAAGTCCTCTGCAATAGGGGCGTTGAATACTCGGTCGTTTCCAAATTCATCAAGCATGCCTTTGCAGACATTAAAAATGCCCTGCTTTTTATGGGAGGCAACGTCTTGGCCAAAGAGAAAGGTGTTGGGGTTCCTGCGGAACTCTTCCATCATTGCATTAACAATTCCTTCGCGGAACGTAACCAACGGAGCATCGGCAGGGGGCTGCCACTGATGCTCAGTGGTGTCTGAATATCCAACCACGGCTTCTGGAAGTAAGAACTCTTTGTACGACTCCGGTTCTGGATCGGGAAGCGCTTCTACCACATCGGCTGCTGCGAAAATGGCCTTCTTGTTTGCCTCTTCAATGGCAACAAGCTCTTCTTCTGTTGCAAGCCCGGCAGCAATCAAGGTGGCTCTCATGCGCGGTAGTGGGTCGCGTTCTTTCATTGCGTCGAGATCTTCCTTGGTGCGGTAGAGCTCGTGATTGTCGGAGTTGGAGTGCGAACCGATGCGGTCGCAATCTGCATGGACCATGGCAGGCCCCTTGCCACTCAACACGTATGCCTGCGCTTTTTCTAAGGCCCTGTAGGAGTCTATCGGGTTCCGGCCGTCGCACTTGATAATCAATAGATTCTGGAAACCGCTGAAGTTGTCGCATACTTCCGGATTGGCAGTTTGCTCGTGGAGAGGCACCGAGATGCCGTATTTGTTGTTCTGAATAACGAAGATGAGTGGGAGTTTTTCGCGATCCGCGCCGTTTACGGCTTCGTAGTAGTACCCTTCTGATGTTGTGCTGTCTCCGGTGCTACAGTACACAATTTCATCGCCTTTATACTTCTTTATCGATCGCGCCGTGCCGGCAGCTTGTTGGGAGTGGTTACCTGTACACGAAGACGAATTCTGAAGATTGATGGACTGTTTGGCGAAGTGATTGCTCATATGTCTGCCACCACCGGCTACATCGGCGTCCTTCGAAAGTCCGTTGGCGATAATCTCCTCTACGGTTACTCCAGCGGCGAGCGAGGTTAACATGTCGCGGTAATAGGGGAATAGGAAGTCTTTCCCACCGCGGTAAATCTTACCGAGGGCTAGCTGTATTCCGTCGTGACCCGCAAAGGGGGCATGATAGGACCAACCCTTTGCCATTTTCAGATAGTTTGCTGCCTTCTCGTCCAGTCTTCGACCAAGGTGCTGGGTTTTATACCAGTCGAGAAGCACATCTGTGTCGAACCCCGACACATCAAAAAGATCGGTCCGCTTCTCCGCACTCTTCGCACTGGGCGCACCGCCGTTTTTCTGTGGTGCCTTTACTGGTTTTTTCGGTGTGCCTGCCTTGGCCATGATCTTCTCCACTTCGTTTGGTTTCGTTTTTCGGTTCTAGATTCTATCGTGCGTGTTACTTCGTGCGCTGTTTCTTAACGGGCGTAAGCCATCCAAATGGGTCTTCGCCCTCCACGGTGATCTTGTGGAACGATTGCTGTAGAGCCCTGGTTACCGGACCCACCTTCCCTCTGCCAACCGCTATTCTGTCTACGGAACGTACCGGGGTAATCTCTACTGCTGTGCCCGTAAGGAACATCTCGTCAACCGAATACAACATTGCCCGGGGAATGTTTTGTTCACGCACGGTAATACCTAGCTCGGTTGCAAGTGTTACCACGGTGTCGCGGGTTATTCCTGGTAAAATAGACGAAGCCGCAGGTGGTGTGATTAGCTCGTTTTCTAATACTACAAACACGTTCTCGCCCGATCCTTCGGCAATGTTTCCATAGGAATCAAGGCAAATTCCCTCGGCATAACCGTTCTCAACGGCTTCCATTTTCACAAGCTGCGAATTCATGTAGTTGCCGCCGGCTTTCGCCATCGATGGCAGGGAATTGGGCGTAATTCTGTCCCACGATGATATACACACATCCACACCATTGTCTGCGGCATCATCTCCAAGATATGCGCCCCATTCCCATGCAGCGATATACACGTCTAGTGGACATCGCAAACCGTACACTCCCATGTCTCCAAAGCCACGGAACGCGAATGGCCGAATGTAGCATCGTCCAAGTTTGTTGCGACGAACTAAATCGGTTGCTGCTTCTGCGAGTTCGTCTACACCAAAGGGAAGTTGCGTGCGGTACACTTTTAACGAGTGATGAAGCCGCCGCATGTGGTCGTGCAGACGAAAGATGGCAACGCCCGCTTCTGTTTCGTAACAACGTATTCCTTCGAACCAGGAAGAACCGTAGTGTAGCGCGTGAGACAGTACGTGCGTGGTTGCCTTTTCGAAGGGAATAAAAGTTCCGTTCTTCCAGATTGTTCGTGTGGGAGTGATCGGCATTAGGCCTCCGTTGATTGGGTGTTAACCATCGAATCCAGAGCATCCTTCATCAAGCTGCTTACCATTCCTGGATTTGCCTGCCCGCCAGACATCTTCAGTACCTGGCCAACAAAAAAGCCAAACAAGTTCGACTTACCTTCGCGATACTTCTTAAGGTTATCCGGGTTGGCTTCGATTACCTGTAGTACCATCGTTCGTAGAGTACCTTCGTCGCTCAACTGCTGCAGTCCGCGCTCGCGAATAAACTCTTGTGCTAATCGAGTGCTTCCAATCATGTCCGGAAACAGCTCCTTGGCGGTTTTGCTGCTAATCTCGCCAGCCGTTAACACGTTGATGAGCGACGCCAACTGCTCTTCTGTTACGCCTGTCTCGTTTATGCCGCACTTTTGTTCGCCCATAATGCGAAGCAGCTCCGTCATTATCCAGTTGCTTGCAAGCTTAAATGCTTCGGATGTTTGAGGAGAGAGTAAGGCGCACACCCGCTCGTAGTAAGCGGCCACTTCCACGCTGTCTACCAATATGCCTGCGTCGTAAGCAGGCAAACTGTAGTCAGAAACAAATCGACGTTTTTTGGCCAGCGATAGTTCAGGAAGTGCAGCGCGAAGTTCCTCTTGCCATTCGGTTGAAACAACCACGGGCACAAGGTCGGGCTCGGGGAAATACCGGTAGTCATGAGCTTGCTCCTTCGACCGCATGGGGCGCGTTCGCTGCGCTCCTGCATCCCAAAGCAGCGTTTCTTGCACTATGGTATTACCCAACTCTCGTTCGCTTATTTGCCACGATATCTCGTACTCTATTGCCCGCTCAACATTGCGGAACGAGTTAAGGTTCTTCACCTCTCGCTTTGTACCAAATGCCTCGGTGCCAATTGGGCGCACAGAAATGTTGGCATCGCACCGCAAACTGCCTTCCTCCAGATTGCCATCGCAAATACCCAAATAAATAAGGGTTTGTCTGATTTGTTGTAGGTATTGATAGGCCTCATGTGGAGTGCGGATGTCTGGTTCGCTTACAATTTCGATAAGGGGCACACCGGCACGATTAAGATCTACAAGGGTATCAATGTCCAAATCGTGAATGCTCTTTCCGGCATCCTCTTCCATGTGGATGCGTGTGATGCCGATATGTCGAATTCCGTGGTCGGTTTCGATCTCGATGCTACCACCATAACAAATGGGGTCGGCATACTGGGTTATCTGATAACCCTTGGGAAGGTCTGGATAGAAGTAGTTCTTCCGCGAAAACGTAGAAGTCTCGCGTATGGAGCAGTTGGTGGCTAATCCCATCATCACTGCATATTCCACGAGATGCTTGTTCAGAACCGGTAGTGTGCCGGGATGCCCGAGGCATATTGGACATACGTTTACGTTCGGCCGGGCGCCGTATACGGTGGGACAGGAACAGAAGGCCTTCGACGCAGTGGTAAGCTGCGCGTGCACCTCTAATCCGATAATCGCTTCGTAGCCCGTTTGCATGATCCGTCCGTGTGGTCAAAAGGGCCCCAAAGGTACGGAATTCGCCGTTTGTGGAGTGTTCGGCCGCGTTCTACGAAACGCGGAGGAGCGATCGGAGGTCGAGATTACCCCCGCAGACGATAATGCCCACCCGTTTGCCCTCTACAACGCTTGGTTGGTCTAACATGGCACCCACGGTAACGGCAGCACTAGGTTCTACAACAATCTTCAGTCGTTCCATCATCCGATACATACCTTCGGCTATCGAGGCTTCTGATGCCGTAACTATGCGGACCCTTGTTCGCTGGAGTTCGGCAAATGTGAGGTTGCCCAACGAGGTGCGCAGTCCGTCGGCAATGGTAAGGGTACGGGGAGGGGGCTGGAGTATTCCGGTTTCCAGTGATCTCTTCGCATCATCGGCAATTTCGGGCTCGGCTCCGATGATCTCGGCTGTTGGACGCAGTGCACGCGTTGCAATGGCTGTTCCGCTCAGCAGCCCCCCGCCCCCTACCGGCGCCATAATGCAATCGAGATCCGCATAGTCTTCCAATAACTCGAGTGCGGCCGTGCCCTGACCGGCAATCACTCTCTCGTCGTTATACGGTGGTACCACGTGAGCACCCGTGCGGGCTACCTCTTGGTCCATGGTCTGTATCCGAGACTCCAGAGTTGGTTCGCACATGATAACCGTTGCACCGTACTCTCTAACGGCGTTTAGCTTTACTGCTGGTGCCGAAGATGGCATTACGATTGTACACGGAATCTGACGTAAACGTGCAGCATACGCCAGTGCTTGGGCATGATTGCCAGACGAGTGGGTGATAACGCCGCGCTGCGCAGTTTCGGTATCCAAACTCAGTACTGCATTGCATGCGCCGCGAGCTTTAAATGCGCCCACCTTTTGCAGGTTCTCGCATTTAAAAAACAACTCTGCGTTGAATTGTTTGTTGAGTGTGGAAGAGGTAAGAACGGGTGTTCTGTGGACGTAGCCCTGAATCCGCTTAGCAGCGGCGTATATATCTTCTAATGTAACCATGTTTATAAAGATCCGGAACCGATTTAACGGATATCGATAAAATCCATGTTTTTAAATCCGCGACGTCGTGCACACACTTCATACCCCTCGCGGTCGCCAGAATCGTTTGTGTTACCTTCGATTGTTTCGAAATATTCATCATAAAGTCGGGTCACAAGGCCGGTATGCGTCCAATCCTTGCTGTTCTTTGCGTTCCTCACAAGAAAGATGCAGCCGCTGCCAAGTTTCCTACGAAGGTCGGTATTTGCTTGCACCTGTGCGCCGGCATAAAACCTACCCACCTTTTGTGCCTGGCTGGCTAACACGTCGCAAGAAAGTGAACCTTTGATGGGAGCGGTTTGGTCCGCACCAAGTGCCTGTTGCAGCATCGTAGTTACAAAGCCCGCGCACCATGGCCAGGCAGCACCTTCTTTCCCGCCAGTATACAGCCGTACCCATGGTCCGGCATTCGCACCGCCAACCTCGCGTGGATGCTCGCGCAGATGGAGCTTTGCTATGGCAATCACACGTCGGGAATACGTGGGGGATGGTTTTGCTAGCGGCTGGAGTACTCGCACTATTGGTGCGATGAGATGGTTGTAGGTAGACTGCTCAACGCTTCCTGTTTCCGGGAGCTTCATCTTCTTTTGAAACAAACGCACGGCTGCCTGTGTGGCGGGACCGTAAGATCCGTCTATTTTGAGTTGAACACCGTTGAGGGTAAGCCACTCCTGTATTTGCCTTACCGTCTTACCGGATGCCCCACGTGTTACAGTGCCTGCAAGGTTGTACTCAGACGGCAGCTTCATAATTCACCTCTGTTTGTCCGCGTTAGGTTACATACTTCTGCGATACTGACCGCCAACTTCGTAGAGTGAATGCGTCATTTCGCCTAGTGTACACACCTTGGCTGTTTCCATAAGCGCCGCAAAGATGTTTTGATTCTTTATCGCGGTGTGTCGAAGGGTAGATAGCGCATGCCCTGAAACGTTCTCATTGCGCCGCTGCACTGCTTTTGCATTGGTAATCTGCTGCTCTCGTTCGTCTTGCGTAGAACGTATCACCTCTTGCGGAATAACAGTTGGCGATCCTTTCGTGCTGAGGAAGGTGTTTACACCAACAATCGGGTACTCTCCGGTATGTTTCAATGTTTCGTAGTACAAAGACTCTTCCTGAATCTTGTTACGCTGATACATACTCTCCATAGCACCAAGCACTCCGCCCCGTTCGGCTAACCTTTTAAACTCGGCGTACACTGCTTCTTCTACGAGGTTGGTAAGCTCTTCGATAACAAACGAACCTTGAAGCGGGTTCTCGTTCTTCGCTAAACCCAATTCGCGGTTGATGATAAGCTGTATGGCAACTGCCCTGCGAACACTTTCTTCCGTTGGAGTGGTTATCGCCTCGTCGTAGGCATTCGTGTGCAAAGAGTTGCAGTTATCGTAAATGGCGTAGAGTGCCTGAAGGGTAGTTCGAATGTCGTTGAAGTCTATTTCCTGCGCGTGCAGAGATCTGCCAGATGTTTGAATGTGGTACTTCAGCATCTGCGAGCGTTCGTTGCCGCTATACATGTGCTTCATTGCCTTAGCCCATATCCGCCGCGCAACACGTCCGATTACGCTGTATTCCGGGTCTACTCCATTCGAGAAAAAGAACGAAAGATTGGGCGCAAAATCATCAATGTTCATGCCTCGGGACAGGTAATACTCTACGTATGTAAAACCATTGGCCAAGGTGAAGGCAAGTTGGGTAATTGGGTTGGCACCTGCTTCGGCAATGTGATAGCCGGAGATCGAAACGGAGTAGAAGTTTCGAACGCTGTTATCAATAAAGTACTGCTGTACGTCGCCCATAAGGCGCAGTGCAAACTCGGTAGAAAAGATACAGGTGTTCTGCGCCTGGTCTTCCTTTAGGATGTCTGCCTGCACTGTTCCACGTACGCTTAGCAACGCTCGTTTTCTGCACTCTTCGTATACCTCCGCAGGAAGCACTTGGTCTCCGGTTACTCCGAGAAGTAACAGGCCCAGACCGTTATTTCCCTCTGGCAGAGTGTGTGTTCCATCGGCGGCCGAATAGGTTGGTCGGGCAAGCCCCTTACTCGAATAGATCTCGTTAATCTTCCGCTCTACTTCATCGGTAAGATTGTGTTCGATGATGTATTTCTCGCATTGTTGATCTATAGCCGCGTTCATAAAGAATGCAAGAAGCATAGGGGCCGGACCATTTATGGTCATGGACACCGATGTTGTAGGCGCGCACAGATCAAAGCCACTGTAGAGTTTCTTCGCATCGTCGAGTGTGGCAATACTCACACCCGAGTTGCCAATCTTACCATAGATGTCGGGTCGGTGGTCGGGGTCTTCTCCATACAAGGTTACACTATCGAAGGCGGTAGACAGACGTGCCGCCGGCATAGAGCGAGAAAGGTAGTGGAATCGTTTGTTCGTGCGCTCCGGACCACCTTCACCGGCAAACATGCGTGTTGGGTCTTCGTTTGTGCGCTTGAAAGGATAAACTCCGGCGGTAAAGGGAAACTCGCCCGGAACATTCTCCTGCAAACTCCATCGTACAATCTCTCCCCAATCTTTGAAATTGGGTAAACTCACTTTTGGAATTTTCGTGTGGCTTAAAGACTCTGTATGGTTCTCTACCCGAATCTCTCTACCACGCACCGAATACGTGTAGTACTCTCCGGCATACATCCGCTTCTTGTCTGCCCACGTTTCTATAATTCTGCGAACGTCGTGATGAAGTTTCGTTTCTATTTCCGACGCTCTTTTCGATAGAGTCGAAACAACTTCGGCGGATGATATGTGTGTTCTCGTTTCCATCGTGCTTAGTCGTGTTGCATCGTATAGAGTTTTGCAGAGGCAGAAAGACCACCAATCCAAAGTGTTACAATCTTTCCGGCCTGAATGGTAATCGATGTGCTTGGAACCACAACTTCCGAGGTTCCGGCCTTCTTAAACACAAACCGATAGTTAGTTGGGAACATATTGAAAAACGCACTGTTAAACGTTGAGCTAAAACTTGTTCCTCTGAATGGTACTGACTGAGCGTCGAGAATCTTCTCCTCGCCGGAAGCCGTAATGATGTATCCATCTAGTGCACCCGCATCCGGACAAAGATTCACGATGCGCACCGAGCCACCACTTTCTGCGTGTGGTTTTAGCAGGTCTGCCAATTCTAACAAAGCCATGTTTGGCGGCACAGATGTACCTGTAAGAAAGAGTGATGTTTTTGTTCTCTTACCTACTCCGAACGGCACATTTGTTACAAGATTTGTTCCATTTGCCGTTGCCGTGAGTGTGTGCGCACCCGTAGCCAAATCCACGTAAGGTGTTTGGGACGAAAAAGCGAGTCCACTAAAGAGCGGAAGAGTAGATCCATCCACATTTACGGTAATTGGAGGTACTCCCGGAACGGCATGAACCATTTGCATCTTGCCGCGGTTTGGGGCCTCCACTAAATCGATGTAGTCTGTTCCGGTACCCATGTCGTTAAACAACCGGGCTGCGAAGCCCCATGAGTCGCTAGTAGAAAGTGTACCATAAAGAACGAGTGTATAACACGTATTCGGCAATAACGAAACACTGTCGAAGGCAAACAGCTCCGTGTTGTTGGATCGCACTACGGAGAATGCATACGTGCCGGAGTTAATCTGTGCGTAGTTGTTGGTTACTTCTGTGTATTTGATCGGTCCAAGCAGGGGGCTTGCAGCATCGGTATAGGATAAAGCCAAACTCCCTCCATCGGGTACTGCCTGAACCAGTTTGATTCGAGAAGTACCAGGATCTGGAATGCGGTTGTCTGCGGACCATGACACGGATATTGTTTGCGCCGGTGGGATAGCATAGGCGGTGTACGAGCCACCTTCGGATATCCGCTGTGCCGATTTAAATCGGTTACCCGCCGAATCTGCATAGTGAACGGCAACCTCTACGGCCTCACCATTAATGCCGGCTTGAGCGTAGCCGCCGCTTTTGCCAGCGCGGGTTCGCGAGATGATCTTCTTACCACCTACGTAGAGATCAAGCCCCAAGGTGTCGTCGTAAACACAATTAATCAATCGTACTACTGTTGTTTTATCTACGGGCTCATTTGAACTTGAGCTTGAACAGCCCGCAAATAGTAGTGCACCGATAACCAGCGTTAAGGCACTCTGTATGAGATATTTCATTATTCAGCCCCACCATGAATGGAATGTGTGTTCTTGTCTTCTCGTGAAAGCAAATCAGCCACTTCTCTTACCTGCCACAGAGAGCGCGCCAGTGCACTTTGTTCACTTACAAATCGGTCGTACCGACGGTTGCTTTCAACTATTTCAGCTAAGTAGCGTGTGCGCTCCGGAGGAATAACGTACACTTTTTCGCTCATTTCGTCCGAAATCGTGTACGATGACGTCCACGAAAGCCCACATCGTTCTACAATGAGATTGTTGAGAACCGTGTAGAGTGTGTTTGTACCGGGATCGTTGAATTGCGAAGCAATAGTGCCGTAAACGGGCATGTCTTCGATTTTCTTTTCAAACAGCTGTCTGCTGCGCTGATATTGTTTGCGAACGTCGCGAAGTGCATCCATGGCGCCACGTTTGTCGAACTTGTTCAGTGCAACCACGTCTGCGTAATCAATCATGTCGATCTTCTCAAGCTGCGATGCCGCACCATACTCGGGCGTCATTACATAGAGAGAAACATCGGAAATTTCCGTTATCTGCGAGTCGCTCTGTCCTATACCGGCGGTTTCAACAATAACAAGATCGAAACCAGCGTACGACAGTATATCAATTGCGTCTTTAACGTGTGGGTTTAACGCAACATTTGCTTCGCGCGTGGCGAAACTCCTCATGTACACCCGGGAAGACGAAACAGAGTTCATTCGGATTCTGTCTCCCAGAAGTGCACCCCCGGTTTTACGTTTCGATGGGTCAACACTTAACACGGCAAGGGTGGCAGAAGGGTGATCTATGAGAAAACGGCGGACGATTTCGTCTGTAAGCGAAGACTTTCCGGCACCACCTGTTCCGGTAATTCCCAGCACTGGAGAACGTTTTGCACCTTTTGCGAATTGAATTATCTGGTGGTCTCCGCGCTCGGCACAGGTTATTGCCTGGGCGAGAGAAAGCGGATGTTTGGCCGCAACACCGCGTTCGAGGTCTGCTAGTTCCTGTGTAGGTGTTGCAAAGTCGCTCTGTTCCACCAAATCGTTAATCATTCCCTGTAAACCCATCGCACGTCCGTCATCGGGCGAATACACACGCGTAATGCCATTGCGATGCAGTTCTTCGATTTCCGTAGGGAGAATGGTTCCGCCCCCTCCAGCAAAGATCTTTATGTGCGAGCCGCCAAGTTCGTTGAGCAAGGAACGCATGTAGGTAAGGTACTCCACGTGGCCTCCCTGGTAGGACGTCATGGCTACTGCCTGCACGTCTTCCTGGATTGCACAGTCTACCACTTCACGTACAGACCTGTTATGACCCAGATGAATAACCTCGCAGCCGGTGGCCTGAATAATCCGGCGCATTACGTTAATCGCAGCGTCGTGGCCATCGAAGAGCGACGCAGCGGTTACAATGCGTACGGTGTGCTGTGATTTGTATGGAACTGACTGCTGCATCCCCAACCTGGGTATGGTGAAACGGGTACGAAGCAAAAATACGGAGTGGTTGGTGCTTCACGGCCTATTTTCGTTTCGTGGGCATCCAGCTAATGATGATTGGTGGTGCCGAGGAAATCGGCGCCAATTCTACGTATCTCCATTGTGATGGAACGGGAATCCTCGTGGATGCCGGTCTCCACCCACGCGAACGTTCTGAGAGAACCTTCCCGCGCATTGAGATGTTGTCTGAGCTGGATCTGGACGCGGTTTTCATTACTCACGCCCATACGGACCACATGGGTGCCTTACCGTATGTGCTCCACGCTTTTCCCTATGCACGGTCCTTCATGACCTCTGCCACGCGGGATATATCGCATATAATGCTCCCAAACAGCGCAAAACACATTCGCCAGGAGCTACAGGGCGTTGTTCCTTCAAATTGGCTGGAGTTTTACGACCGTTCGGTAATTGAGCAGCTAAGAACAACGTTCGAAGCAATTCCCTATAACGAAGAGGTAACTTTTCGGGGGTATAGGGGGCAGAGCGATGTCGCTGCAAAGTTCACTTGGGCGGGTCATATTCTTGGGTCGGCAATGGTGCAGTTTACTGTTGGTGGACGCACTATTCTGCACTCCGGCGACTTTCAGACAGAGAATCAACAGGTTGTACCGGGAGCGATACTTCCTCTACATCATGTAGACGTTTTGATAACGGAAGCAACGAATGCCGGGGACCTCAACCCACCAACCATTGCGGAAGAAACGCAGCGATTAGCTGCTTTCATAAATCAGATTACAATCGAGAATGGTTCTGTTCTCATACCCTGCTTTGCTCTTGGAAAACTCCAGGAGACAATCCTTTTACTCTACCGATTGATGCAACGTGGCTCGATTCCGCATCTTCCTATGTACACCGCAGGGATGGGCACGCGCATCAGCAAGATCTACGACCAGTATTGTTACTCCGATCCGATGCTGCGTCCCGGGTTCGAGATCTCCGACATTCAACAAGAGCGAGTGTTTCGAGATGAACTGGCAACAGGACGCTACATGAAGGCGCCATCAATTGTTCTTGCCTCTGCCGGAATGGTGAATGTTGGCTCCATTTCGTACGAATTGGCCAACCTGTGGCTGTCTAAGCCAAACTTTGGAATTGCCTTTGTGGGATTTCAGCATCAAAGTACTCCTGGTTATCAGCTATTACATGCACCGTATAAAGAACCGTTCGAGCTTGCAGGACGCAGAAGACAACGCGTGTGCAAGATCGAACGGTTTCGGTTTAGTTCACATGCGCCGCGAGAGGGTATCCTGCGGCTGGTAGAAAACACAACCCCAAACACGGTGGTGATTATCCACGGCGATTCTGAGTCGTGCGATGCCCTCGGACTAGCTGTTCGCGAGCGTTATCCACAAACTCGCGTTATCATTCCTACCGAGGGCAAGCAGTACACGCTTTTTTCGTAGTTACCGGTGAATTACAAGCGCGTTGGACGCTGTACGTCCGCCCACTTGGGAGAACACTACGGTATAGGCTCCCGCCGGCAGAGCACGAACATCTACAGACCGTGTACTCGAACCTAACGGCAGTTCACAACGCAGCACGGTAGCACCTGTTAGATCAACGATCGCAGCATTCTGAAACTCGCCAACATTCCAATGCAGGTGTATTTCTTCGCTTGCCGGTGTTGGGTCTACCTTGGTCCGAAGCTCAGCTTTTGCGCCTTCGTCAACTGCGGTTGTAGCGGCACGAGACCGCGAAATGGAAACATAGGAAGGACTATACATCGCACGGTTGGGTTTAGACTGGTCGCGAATGGCAAACCGGTACTGCGTGCCCCCTTCAATGTCGGTTGGCACTGTCCATGAGTACCGTTTAGCAGCGGCGCTCACGCCAGCCGCAATCACGGTAGTGGTTTGGTGTGTGCCATTCCATAACTCAACAGACACGGGGGCATTCGCGAACCCGTCAGGCCACGTTATCTCAATTTGCGTTCCGGGAGCGATTGGTACTTCGCGGGCGCCACCGGATGGCTGCACTTGCGCATACATCGAACAACACATTAGGAATGCGCCTACCGCAACAAGAATTGTGTTCATGGTTGTTACTCCAAATGAATGAGTGTAGAAGTTGTGTGTGTACCTCCTTGTGTTGTTTGAAGGAGATACGATCCGCGGGCTACCCCGCGAAGGTTTGGCGCAATGCCATCTGCACCAAGATTTCCAGAGCTTGTGATTCTCCCTAACATGTCGAACAGAACGTAGGACGAGTGAGGTTCTTGCCTATCTCGTTGGGATACAGTGCTCGTGGCTTTTCGATACATGGCAGTGTATACAACGGGTTCTCCAATTGGCCAGCATAACGAATCGAGCAGTTGAACCGGCTGCGTTGAGTCGGGCAGAAGTCCACGGTGAGAACACGTCCAATACAGAAAATCGTAGCCCAGTCCATACGTGGCCGTTATCAACACGCCCGTTGTTACGTCGTGATGTTGTGCATCTTCCGCCGGCCATACTAGGCCTGGTCTGGTTATCTCTTCTCCGGTTGTTATGTCTACCGCACGAGAATAGGCCCGAAAGCCGGTGGCCTTTCTGAATACCACGGTGCTTGTGTCTGTTTCTGTTGGACCGTGCCAGTAGGAGCAGTACATCCGTAGCTCGTAGTAGTATGCTCTGTTGTACTCGTCTGTTGCCGGAATGCCTTGTGTTGGGATCACTCGCAACTGACCGGGTCCTTCGCATTCAACAACGGTTGGAAGTAGCGTGCGAGATGTAGCATTCGGCGACACTCCAATCAGATAGAGTTCGGCGCACGTATTCGTTGCCGTTGAGGGATGCTTTGGCATTGCTCGCGTACGGCCAACTTTCAGCGTGTCCATGCACCTCGGTATCACGCCCCACCATCCCTCGTGTGGTTTGATGTCAATCCACAATTCGTGGCAGGTTACAAATGTTTCCCACTGAGCCGTTAATAACGCTGGCACAGCGAGGAGTGTTGTAACAATTATCGAACAACCGAGCGCGAAACGAACCATTGTCCCCTCAGCCGATAGGTGATGTTTTCGTGGTGGACATCTATTAGGGGCGACCTCGCAGTGCGCATTCCCCAGAGTGTACCAAAGTCCTCTAAGAAGGTTCCTTCTCCAAGGAAGTCGTCTTGTTCATCAGCAGGTAGCAAGGCAGCTATGGCATCGGCACCAGTTTTTATGAGATCGGGGAGAATGCGTCCCCACTCTAGCTTTTTACCGCCCTCGTTGCTTCCGTACGAGTCTGCTCGTGTGCGGACGTTGTTAATGACATCCCGAATGCGGTTCACCAGGCAGTTGCTCGTGCTCTTGCAGTCTTCGTCCCACGTAGACATGCGCCACCAGGCAAGATCTGTTTCGCCCATCCAGGCGGTCTGCAGCCAAACGGCTCTGTCGCCAAAACTCAGTGGACGTTTCTTGTCATTGTAGCTTATGGTGCAGTTACCCTGCGCCCCCTGTTGCTCGCCGCAGTCGGGAATTCTCGCAAAACCAAAATCCGTGAGTAGCGCCCTTTCTTCGGCAAGATTTGCTCCGTACATGGCATGGTATACTTCGCCGTTCATCTCGAACGGCCAGATGTCCCAATCGCCGTCGTACCGAATGTCGGCCTCGCGCAGTCGAAGTCCAAAGCCGGGCAGTTCCATTCTTCGCAACACAAACATTTGCGCGTTGGGAAGGGGCTCGCCTGTAAACGATTTTGTTCCGGTGCCACATGTAACGTCTACGATACCCCCATGCAAGGCCTGAGCGATGGGTTTCGTTGTGGGGTCGCAGATAAAAAACTCTGCTATATCTGCAGACTGTCCGGTAGAACTAAGAAAATTTATATTCCCATTTGGTCCAGACCGAACAAAGCAGTCGAGGTTCACGGCATGAGGGTCGGTTACAAGGATATTGTCTGCCACATCGGCCGATAGCGAGCCCGCCAAAATGGATGGTCCATCAACTGGCATGGTGAACTTTACTTTTACGCTTGTGCCCTTTCGTGCTATGTACTCTAGCTGTCTGCCGCTTCGTGGTTCGTCGGGGGCTACGTCGTAGTAGGTAAGAGGGTCGAACCAACGTTCTTCAAATTTTGCCTCAGATCGCGGACCACGGGCATTCACACGCACACGAAGACCAATCTCCGAAACGGCGAACAGTTGCCTAAACGCCCCCTCTACTCTAATCTCCGGTATCCCGATTGATACTCCACCGCAGGTTGTGGCTATGAACTCTGCAACATCGAGGTCAACCACCATTGTGTATATCGATCCGGTTCGGTTAGAACTCTGAAGTGCGGGTAAAGCGTATCTGTTTTTCGGTGTGAACCAGCGCCACTCTTCGCCGCGTTTTATTGCGGACCGAATCCGGAATCGAATGTCGTCGCCACATTTCAACGCGTATCGAGAATAGTCTGTCCCCGAAACAGTGCACGCAACTGCGCTAAGAGGTACCCAGGTGTCTTGTCCGGCAATCACAACTCTTCGTTCAACGTCGATGCGCGAATCTGGATGTGGTTTGCGTCCAACAAGAACGTTCCTTGGGTCCTCAGATGCAAGCAGTACTCGTTCTACGCGCACGTCTATGCGTTTACGTCGTGCGAATATCACAAGGTAGTTTACCGGACTGAGGAGCTTTGATGTTACGCACAATTCGTCTCTGCCTTCGTCGAACCACACCGGCGGCCCCACTGAGGGGTCGTGATACCCTGCGATTTCCCAACATCTGTCTGCTCGAACGCACACGGTGCGAGTTTCAGGAAGAAGGTCTTCGAATTCTCGCGGCGTGGTAAAGTGTACACCGTCCGTTGGCCTGAACATGGGATCTGGGTCTGTATCAGCTATAAATGCTTCCAGTCGATATCTGTCCCCTGCGGGTGCTGTTGGTTTGCCAAAGTTGGGGTTTATGTAAGGGCCTGCAACTGGTGTAAGTGATATGCCAATTGGCGGGTTCATTACGGCGCCGGTTGTAGGGAGCACGACAGTTGGAGAAGTGAGTCCAGCTACTGCTGCATGAGCCGAGGTCCACTGTTGAAACACACTTCCGTTTGTTGGCGTTGCAACAAAGGTCAGCTCCTTCGCAGACGCAGAAACGTATAGCGTGTCCTGTGCGTCAACATGTGCCAAAAGCGCTCCCAGCTCGTCGAAAACCTCAACAAATCCCTCGCCTGTTACTGTGATAGGCACGCTGAGGCGAGGAGTCTTTTCTACAATAGCAATCAAGGTGATTTCCCGCGATAACAGAGAGCAGTCTGGAGTTACATCAATCGATGGCAATGTGCTGTTGTGAATCTGGGGAAACTCTTCACATTGCCATCGCACAAAACGCCATTCACGTGGCAGACCGCTGGGGGCGACCGCTCGGAACGGTGCTCCAGTAATACATGTTGCGTCGGCCGAAATTGCTGCGGAAACGTCTGTGGGTACCTCGCCCCCTTCCGCGTCCAGCACGTGTAGGTTAACGCGCGATGCACCGCGCACAACGCCCACAAGCGAGCGATTTGAAAGAGGGTCTCCGGTGATGCGTTCTAACGTACACGTAAGTCTGATAGGATTACCGGCCGACCATTGGTGTGTTGGCGTTATGCTTACTACTGTACGATTGGAGTTCATTGTGTATTGAACTGTGCGCCGAGTCCATTCCGGGCCGTTGTTGCGCTCCTCGATTTGTATGAATGATGGACCACTTGCCTGTGGTGGAAGTGGAGAGGTGAACTGAATGGTAATGGGCTGATTGCATCGTAGAACGGTTGTTGAATCGAGGGTAGTTGCTGCAACATGAGGTACTTGATACGCTGTGGTAAAGGTATACTCAACTTTTTCACAGTACTGTGTTCCGTGATGGACCTGAGCGATGATGTTTTGCGCTATAACTCGATACGATGTGTTCGGCAATAATTTCCCGGGACTAAAGCGCAGAATTCTGTCGTCTTCAATCGCAAGCATGCCCCGCACCGCATACCGAATCCACTGCGTGCGGTCTGTATTTCGTGCGATTGAATCTCGCAGTACGAGAATGTTGGGCTCTTGTGGACGCCATCCACTTTGTTCAGCATCGGGTTGCTGAAACGCTATGCTACGCTGGTCTATTGGCGCTGTGCATCGAAACACAATGGATGTAGACACATCTACGGCGTCTAACCCTGCGGTTGGAAACACCGGCACCATCTGTGGCCCAATCTGAGCCCCTAACGGCAACACGCTAATCAATAATGCAAGGGCAACCGCAGAGGGTCCGCGTGCCCACCGAGGCAATACAACATATCGCATTACAACCTCCTTGAGAAATGGATACTCCGGCACGCTCACTATGAGCGGGCCAAAGAGGAGTGTGGTTTCTCAGGGGGCGAAACGTGACGTGTTAGCGAACTTTTACTTCAAACACGTGTGGCCAATTCTTGCCGGTAACATATATGGCTTTCGAGGCGCTGTCGTAGGCAATGCCATTCAGAACGTCGGTGGAGGGTGTTCTGTCCTGTTCGGATAGGAGTCCCGTAAAATCGATAACTCCGTTTACAATACCATCTGCCGGATTAATCCGAACCACTCTATCGGTTTGCCAAATGTTTGCCCATATCTCGCCTTCAATCCATTCCAGTTCGTTCAGGTTCATAACTGGACTGCCATTTAGGGTTACCTGTATCGATCGTGTAACACGATATGTATCGGGTTCGTGGAATGTTATCGTGCTAGTGCCATTGCTCATAATTAGGTTGGCTCCGTCGTTCGTTAACCCCCAACCCTCGCCGGAGTACGCAAACTGTTTCGAGCGACGCAAAGTAATGGGATCAAACACAAATCCTGTCTGATTCAGCCATGTTACTAGGTACCCCTTACCATTCAATATTGTGCACCCCTCTCCAAAGTACTTGTCTTCGAGAGACTCTTTTCGTTGCACCGTACCTGTACCAGGAACTACTGAGCGTATGGTCGACTGTCCGAACTGTCCAGTGGACTCAATAAACACCCCACGATAGAAGTTCAGCCCCTGTGTGTAGGCCTTACTATCGTGCGGTAGTGTTCGTACAACGGAATACGTGTGCACCAGGGCCTCCTTCGGTGCCGGCACGGCAGACACGTTAGGCGCTCGTTCGGCAATAGGTTTCTGTTCTGAGGAGCAGCCCAGAATGATGGCACAAAGAATGATTGGGAGAATTCGCTGCATTGCATCTGCCTAGTGAATAGACGAAACTACGGAAGTACAATGCACACTGCTCTTCAGTAGATTCGCTGCCCAAATGTTCACCTGCTTTTCTCCCGTCTCTGGCTTGCACCAAGTGTATTCTCGGTGTTTCTTTATTCTGTGCGTGTTGTTCGCATGGTCTTGCGATCGGCAACCCGAATCCGGCGAATTGGCGAACACGGAGACGATGATAGAAGACCCCGCAGTAGCGCAGGCCGTTCGTAAAGAGAAGCAGAAACGTCTTGCCGACTCGCTCGCCGCGAGGTTCCCAAGAATCTCGTACTATCGGTTGCCCGTTACCACGCAGAAAATTCTCGACAGTGTTCGGCGTACCTACGCAAAGACGCCGCAAACTTGGGCGAACTATCGTGTATTAACGCTTCTCAATCGCAAAGACATACAGTTTGTGCGCATTGGTGATACGCTTATCTTGCCCGATACCGTAATGGAAGATCTCCGTGCATATTCAGTATTCCCGCAATACTGGCCGGAGGGAGATACAGTACGTAAGGCAGTTTTCATCAGCAATACGTGGCAGGCCTATGCCTGTTATCAGAATGGAGAGTTGGTTCGTTTTGCTGCCTGTAACTCCGGTGAAGAGCGAAAACCCACACTTCCGGGCAGATATGCTGTAAACTGGAGAGATCGAAAGAGAATATCGTCCCTAGACAGTACTTGGATTCTCCCGTTCACGGTAAATTTTCACCTTTACGCGGGGAGCGCGTTTCACCAATTTGAAATGCCTGGCAGACCGGTTTCCCATTCGTGCGTGAGACAGTTTCTCTCGGACGCAGAATGGCTATATAAGTGGGTTCGCACGGCAACGGTAGACACCGCAAAGCGTCAGTTTGTGCCGTGGACCGGCACCCCGGTTGTGATTCTCGACGTTTTCGATTTTACGCGAAAACGCGGCGGGCCGTGGTTGGAACTCTCGAGTAACACACCGGCTGATATCTCGCTACCAGACGATCTTTATGCGATAGAAGAGGCGATGATTCCCATTTCGCAGATTCCGCGAGAAGTGCGCGGAGGGCTTCCCAATCGAAAACGCTACCTAGTTGCGGATAGCGTGTTGCGCGAGCGCGGTATAATACGCGAGGGGGTTAGTCTTCGGGAGAGCATCAACTTCAACAAGCTACGCCAAGAAAAAAAGAAACGTCAATTAGAAGCACGCAAAAAGGCAGAGCAAGTAGCCCCTTCCTCGTAACACGTTATTCGTCTAACGAGTTATCGGCGTATCGTCCCTTCCATAGGTTCCGCAGTCTTTCAGCAATTTGTTGCTCCGCACCGCTGTTTTTTGGAACATAGAATGCACGCGGGGGAATGTTTACCGGAAAGTAGTTCTCGTCTATCCAGTGGTTCTCTGCATCATGGGGATACTTGTATTCCAAGCCATAACCCTGCTGTTTCATCAGAGGTGTGGGCGCATTGCGAAGGTGATTGGGAACGGGAATACGGGATGTTGCTCGCACCAAATCCAGGGCCTTGTTAATTGCGGTATAGGAGGCATTCGATTTGGGTGCAGACGCTAAGTAGGTAACAGCTTGTGCCAACGGTATTCTACCTTCCGGCATACCTATTCTCTCCAGCGCCTGAAACGCAGCCAGCGCAAGAGGCAGAGCATTTGGATCGGCATTACCCACATCCTCCGACGCTAAGATTACCAGACGTCTGGCGATAAAGAGTGGGTCCTCTCCAGCATCAATCATTATTGCCAGATACAGTAATGCCGCATCGGGATCGGATCCACGAACAGATTTAATAAACGCAGAAACGGTGTCGTAGTGCGAGTCGCCTGCTCTATCATAATTGCGCACACCCTGCTGGAGCACATTTCTCAACACCTCACGCGATATCGACATAACACCATTGCTGTTCGGTGGTGTAATTCCAACAGCCGATTCCAAGGTGTTCAATGCGTTCCGTGCGTCGCCCCCTGCCGCTTCGATAAGGGCATCCCAATCTTCGATAGCGATGGTTTTTGTTGCCAACTCTGAGTCGGTTGCAATTGCTCGCTCTACAATGGTACGAATATTTTTTGGGGTGAGGGGCTCTAAGCGATAGACGCGGCAACGAGATAAAAGAGCGTTGTTAACCTCGAACGAGGGGTTCTCTGTTGTAGCACCAACAAGCGTGATTATACCTTGCTCAACGGCGTGCAAAAGTGCGTCTTGTTGCGCCTTTGTAAAGCGATGGATCTCGTCAATAAACAACAGCGTGCGCTGTCCGGTGGCCCGAGTGTGCTCTGCTCGTTGGATAACCTCCCGAAGATCGCGCACGCCAGACTCCACAGCGGATAGTCGGTGTATTGGTACGTTTAGAGATAGAGCCAGAACGTTGGCGAGTGTGGTTTTCCCGGTTCCCGGCGGACCCCAAAGAATCATAGAGGGCAGTTCGTTGTTCTCGAGGAAACGTCGGAGAGGTTTGCCATCGCCCAATAGATGTTCTTGTCCGGCCACTTCATCAATTGTTCGCGGACGAACACGTTCGGCTAGAGGAGGTAGGGGTGCGAAGAGATTTTCCATGTGTAGTTTGCCTGCTGTGATAACAGCAATCTACCTCCTTGTTCTTCACTGTGTTACCCACGAACCGGTAGCATGGATATACGAATTTCATGCCGGGATGAATTCAGATACCATAGCCGGTAAATGGACATGTAGCTCTGGGTGCAAACAAACCACCGGAAAACGTTCCTACCTCGGACCATTCGGTAATAGCGACGTTCGGCTGCAATGCGAACGCCTCCCCGAACACGATACTCTTGTAGTTAGTATGCGAATGTATATTCTCGGTTCTTGGGACGGCATAACGGATTCCGACCAACTAATTATCACTATTGATCAACGCGATACACTTCTCCATTCAACGTTTTCGAATACCACCTATCTCCAGAACTATCCCGATAGGATAGGGGGCAAATCACACCCGCGCAGAACCGGAGCAGCAGAAACCGACGTTACAGGGTGGATTTTCCGCGAGGCCGGAGTGTTTGATGGTCCACTTGATGCCGCATATACACTCGAGTTCCGTTTGCCACATTCGGCGGCTAGCTGCGCATTGGCTATAAGGGGCGTGCTGCGCGATGTTCGCAAAATTCCCGAGAACGAGGCCTGGGGAATAGACGACGTTCACATTGGCGTTATTCGAGCAAGAAAACCTGAACGAATTCCAGAAGAAGACGCAGTGCGCGGACGCTAATCTTATGTGATCGAGAACGACCCACCAAGCCCCATACCTACCACCAATACATTCGTTCGTTGAATGGCTTTCATGAGACGATGGGGTGGTTCGGCTGGAGGTTCTTCGCTCTGACGGAATGTGCCAAAATGCACCGGCATTATCGATCGGGCTCCCATCATCTGGCACATGGCAACGGCCTCTTCGGGAGTGCAATGCATGTCTTGATATCCGTGGTATGCGCCTATTGGCATTATCGCCAGATCTACACCTTTTTTGAGATTCGCGAAGGTTTGGGTGTACGCGGTATCGCCGCCAAAAACTACCTGCACGCCATTACGTTCCAAGAGATAGCCGTTGAAACTTCTGCCTGTACGCTTCTGACCAGCGGCTCTGCATGGCTCACCCGGTATACGCCAGCCGTTGTGCGCCACCTGAAGGGCAGTAATTGTTACTCCGCATACCGTTCCGGTTTCATTCCAGTCCATCTCTTGTTTCGTGTGCCAGGCCAAGTCCTCTACCACATCTAACGTATTGGTTGCCGTAATAAGCTGCAGTTGGTTCGGCCAGCGTTCGCATAGTGCCGAAAGCGTGGCTCGGTCCATGTGATCGAGGTGGGCGTGCGAGAGTAGAACGATATCCGGCTTTGGCAACTCCTCTATACGGAGTGCGGGGGGGGTAAACCTCCGCGGACCAAGCGTTAGGCCCATGAAAGAAAGTCCATAGGTAGGGAACAGAACCGGGTCGGTTAGGATCCACGTTCCGCCTACATTGATCAGTACTGTTGAGTGGCCCAACCAACACACCCAAGCACAACAATCTTGAGCACTCTCTACCGTCGGGCGATTCCGTACCACAGATACCGGTGGCGTTTGTTCATTGTATAAGGGAACAGATCTCGAAGTGATGGCGCCACACGTAAGCACCGCACTGGCCAAGAGTTGTCGTCTCGTCATCGTAAGTTCCCCCCGGAACGAAGTGATTAGCGAAACTATCCGTTCCAATCAACGTATACGCATTACTATGTGCTTACAAACAATTCGTAACGTATGAGATCAGTTCTAACTCTCCTTGTTGGGGTGTGTATGCCCCTTGCCGCAATGGCACAGACAGAAGAAGCATCTCCGTTGCTTACCGCAACAAAGAGCATGCAAGACGAAGAGATGCTTATCGAGAATATCAAGAAGAACCCGCTACCAGCGCAGTTCGGACTGTATTATTCGCAGTCTATATCCCAATCATCGCTGCGAAACGCATACGACAGCTTGTTGGCTCCGAGCGTTGGATACGGGTTCTCGTTGCAAGCTGCCTATAACCTCGACCCTATCCCTCTTGCGTTTGGTGCCGACATAACGCTCCATTTTTGGGGCGAAAAAGAGCGCGTCTTTGGACCCTACGCCGGCGATCCGTTTCGTAACAGAGTAGAACTAACCGGACAAAACTTCTCCCTGCCAATTCTAACCTTTGCCCGTTTTCAGCCCAATATTGGAACCTGGGTATTCCCGTATCTGGAAGCCGTTGGAGGCACAATGCTGTATTCATCAACGTTTAGCGCGAAGCGGTACCAGGCCGACTCTGTTATTGCCTCGAACACCGAGAACGAGGGTTCCTTTAACTTTACCTATGGTGTTGGTGCCGGCTTTGCCGTAAAGTTTGCCGACGTTATTACTCTTCCAAACACATTGCAGCGCTTTCTCCTTGATGTGCGGTTCCGGTACCTGTGGGGCACATCGGTAGAGATTCCAACATTCACACCTACTGAAGATCAACGCTACGAAGTCTCAAGAATCTCTGTTGCTGCACCACAACAGATCTTCTTCCAAGTTGGCATCATGGTGCAGATGTAACACCCAAACAACAAGATTTGCACAGTAATCAAGGAGTACCCTACCATGAAAACGTACGTCATCATCGCAGCAGTTGCAGCATTTATCGCGGTGCCCGGCTGCAGAACGGCGCAGGATAACCGCAGAGATTTAACCTCCACGCAAGAACGAGAACTCACCGTTGGAGTAGTTCAACGGGAGATTAAGAAGGGAATGTCCGGAACTGCCGTAGTTGAAGCACTCGGCTCGCCAAACATTGTTACGAAGGATGACTCGGAGCGCGAAACGTGGGTGTACGATAAGATAGCCACAGAGGCCTCCTATTCAGAGAGTCAGAACGGATTGTTCCTGATTCTGGGCAGCGTGTCGAACCAGTCGGGTGCTGCCAGTACTACCCAACGAACTCTTACTGTTATCATCACTTTTTCCACGTCTGGAAAAGTTGAATCATTCAAGTATCATCAGAGTAAGTTTTAACTGCCATGCGAACGAAGACGGTCTATTTCCTCCTCGCGATGCTCGCCGTAGTATCTTCATGCACCATCGTAAACCACCCGCCTACACCCCAGCCCCCTCAAACACAGCTTCAGACGCGCGAATTTCAAACGCGCGAGTTCGACACAAACGACGTGAAGCTTGTGATGAAGGCCATGCTGAATGTTCTTCAGGACGACGGCTTCGTTGTGAAAAATGCCGTACCGGATCTTGGCTTACTTACAGCCACGAAGGAAGTGCAATTGTCTGGCAACAACAATGCCACCGATCGTTATTGGACAGAAGTGTTCGACGCCGTGTTTCGCTCTGCCAGCGGCAGCAGCAGAACCCAGAATAACCGCAGCCGCGATGAGCAGCGCTACAACAAGTTCAAACAGATTGAAGTGAGCATCAACGTTTCTGCCATAGGGCTTCGAAGCCGGGTACGCGCAAATTTCCAGGCCAAGGTGATAGATAATGTGGGGAACCCTGTTGAGGTGTATGTTATTCAAGATCCCAAGTTCTACCAGGAGTTCTTTGGCAAGGTTGATAAGGGGATATTTCTCCAAAAGTCCGGATTTTAGCGGTTGATATGAATCGAAGCATTCTTCTCTTCATGGTGGTTTCTGCCATCTTTAGTTTCGTGGCCACGGCTCCAGCAGAGGCGCAGTCCTTTGTTGAGACCGTAAAAACAGGCAACATCAAGAACGTTAAGAAGCTGCTCGGAAAGAAGAAGACCTCCATAAACGAGCAGGATTCAGAGGGTTTAACCGGACTAATCGTTGCTGTGATTGCCAATGATTCCACGATGGCAGATCTACTCTTGGGTGCCGGTGCAGACCCGAACATTGCTAGCAGAAGCGGTATGACGGCACTTCATGCAGCAGCGTTTCATAGCCGAGACCAAGTAGCCCCCTTACTTATCGCCTCCGGTGCCAACCCCAATGTGTTCGATTCAAAGGGCAGGTCTCCGCTGCTGGTTGCCGCCACCGTTGGCGCTACAAACGTTGTGTCCGCACTTATCCAGGCCGGTGCCGATATTGAGTATAAAGACCGAAAGGGAAACTCAGCGCTCATGCTTGCCTGCGCCGGACGCCACCTAGGAACGCAAGATGAGCTTCTTGAAAAAGGGGCAAATCCCAACACACGAGATCTTCTTGGTAGAACCCCGGCCATGTTACTATGCGTTTTAGGCGAGGACGAAATGTTAAGAATTCTCATCAAATACAAGGCCGATCTTACCCTGGTAGATTACTCCTTGAAGACAGCACTGGCATATGCGAAAGAGAATAGACGTAAGGCCTGCATTGCAATTCTTGAACAAGCGGGCACGAAATATTAAAAAAACAGTGTATGTTCGCCTCCCGTTAGTTACTGTTCTTGTACAGCCATCAGATTAGGAGTTTGTAATGGCGCTGCTTAACACCTCGAAGCTTACGCGCATTGGTGTATTCTATGATGGAAATTATTTCCTTCATGTGAGCAACTACTACGCGTTTAACCATCCGCGCAATAGCCGGATTAGTTTACACGGATTGCACGAGTTTATTCGTGCTCAAGTTGGCCTGAAAGAAGGTGTAGACACACGATTGTGTCAGATCGTAGACCGTCACTTCTTCCGTGGTCGCATTTCTGCCAACGAAGCCCAACAGCGCGGAAATCTTCTGTACTACGATCGTGTTTTCGAAGACATTCTTATGTGGGAAGGCGTTATCACGCACTATCTTCCTGTACGTGGCTCGAATGGCAGACGAGAAGAAAAGGGTATAGACGTATGGCTGGCGCTCGAGGCCTACGAATTAACGCTTCTAAAGCAGTTCGATGTTGTGGTTCTTATTACTTCCGACGGTGACTATGTACCCCTTGTTCGCAAGCTGAACAACCTTGGTACTCGGGTTATGGTGCTGTCTTGGGACTTCGAGTTCGACGATCTTGAAGGAAAGCATGTTGTTACGAGAACATCTCAAGAGCTTCTCGAAGAAGTAACGTACCCAATCTCTATGCACGAACTCATCGAAAATCGTGCGAATAAAAACGACATGATCGTTCAGGGTCTATTCGTCAAGAGAGACGAAAACATGTCCCGTCAGTCTGTGTTTAGCTCGGACTATTCGCCAATGTCGGCCATCAGCAGAAGCGAGTTCGCTCACAAGAAACCACGAATCACCCGCGCACCAAACGCAGATCAAATAGACGAAGCCGATCTTGGAGAGCGTTTTGAGAGCTATGTATTCAGTTTAAAAAACGGCTACGGCTTTATCAAGTATCCGCCGAACAATCTGTTCTTCCATGCTTCAGACCTTACCAACGCAGATTTCCCGGAACTCGTTGTTGGCGATCCGGTAGAGTTCAGCATTGGCTACAATAAGGACGATGAAGAAGTTGCCAAGTTCGTTCGTCTGCTCATAGACGAGGACGACGAGGATGATGACGACATGGAAGAAATGGGAGACGAAGAAGGCACCGAAGAAGTAGAAGCAGAAAGCTGACCTTCTAACCGAGTATGCGCTCGAAACTTCCCAACGTAGGAACAACAATCTTTTCAGTTATGACGGCACTCGCCAATTCGGTGGGTGCCGTTAACTGTTCTCAGGGGTTCCCAGACTACGATGTAGACCCGGAACTGTCTGCTCTGCTTACAGAGGCCTCTCGGCAGGGGGCAAATCAGTATGCTCCTATGCCCGGAACGTTGGCATTACGGCAGGCCGTGGCTTTGAAGTACCGTACGATGTTCTCCATCGACGTAGACCAAGACGAGGAGATAACCATAACAGCTGGTGGCACTGCAGCCCTGGCCACCGCAATAATGGCTACAGTATCGAATGGACAGAACGTTATCATCTTCGAACCTGCGTATGATTCGTACGAGCCATGCGTGCTCTTACAAGGTGCGCAGGTTCGTCGGTCCCAGTTGCTCGCGCCAGCATATCGTCCAGACTGGGACCACGTTCGTTCTCTGGTAGACGACAACACTGCGCTCATTATCATCAACAGTCCGCATAATCCCTGCGGATCGGTGTTGCAAAAAGAGGATTTGGACGAACTAGCCACTATTGTTCGCAATACAAACATTGCGGTGTTGAGTGACGAAGTATATGAACTCATCACCTTCGACGGCCGCTGTCATCTTACTCTGGCCAAACATGAGGAGCTTTGGAACCGGTGTTTCATCGTTACCAGCTTCGGAAAAACGTTTCACTGCACCGGTTGGAAGGTTGGCGCCTGTATAGCTCCGAAACATCTTACTGAGGAGTTCAGAAAGGTTCATCAGTTTATGTCCTTTTGCGTAAACGCGCCTGCCCAAACTGCGCTGGCAATGTACATGGAGAAATCCGAAACGTACTCCGGACTATCTGCCTTTATGGAGAAGAAGCGAGATCTGTTTCGATCGCTTCTCGAAGGGTCTTCGTGGACAATTCGTCCATGCGAGGGCTCGTATTTTCAGTTGTTGGGGTACGAGAGATTTTCCAACGAACAAGACACTGATTTGGCGGTACGTCTAACCAAGGAGATAGGCGTTGCCTCGATACCTCTCTCTCCATTTCTGGCAAGCCGCGTGCAACCGGATACGGTTCTCCGTTTTTGTTTTGCCAAGCGAGACGAAACCCTCCGCGCAGCAGCAGAACGTTTGCGTAGTCTCTAACGCTTACTCTTTGGGATTAATAACCACGGCAACCGTCTCCGATGGTGTTGCCAGTTGCCGCACAAGAGAAGCAACAGAATCCACTTGCACCTCCTTGTATCGCGGAAGTATGGTGTTCACGAAGTTGGGATCATCGCGAAACGTAACAGACCATGCCACCGTTTCAGACACACCACTGGCCTTCTGAAGTTCGGCCGCGTGCGATGTTCGGAGTTTGTTTACAGCAGTATCGATTTCTTTTGAGGTGATGCGATGGTTCTGTAAACAACCATACATCGCATCTAAGAGCTCCTGAGACGTTACCGTACCCGAAGCACCAAATGCGTAGAGCGTGAGAAGGGACGCGTTAGCGCGTCTATCCACGAATGCTCCTACAGACGAGGCAATACCAGATCCGGTTACGAGCGCTTGATACAATACGCTACTGCGTCCCGAACCCAGTATTGTTGCCGCAATCTCGGCTTCCAATAAATCGCTTTCGATATAACCCGGTAGATGAATGGCTAGATAGATGGCTGGCATTGGCACCGAATCACTCACCGTTTGAAGCACGCCCCTACGTTGCCAATCAGGGTTGTGTTCTTGCCGGGTGCCATTCGATGATGTTGCTTCTATGGTGCCAAAATACTGCTCCGCTAATGCTATTGCTCGGTCTACCTGGATTGCTCCCGAAACACTCAGTACTGCATTCCCTGGCTGGTAAAACCGATGAAAGAAGCCATCAGCATCGTTCATTGATACGGCAGCCACATGGTCTGCCGAGCCATACACATCCCATGAATATGTGCTTTCGTTCGAATAAGCAGCGCCATTCTGCGCCTTGCGCCAGATACCGTAGGGTTGATTGAACACGTTCTGATTAATCTCTTCCACAACAACCGACCGTTGCGTGGCAAGTGCATGGTCTGTGATTCGGAACGATCGGAGTCGTTCAGACTCTAACCAGAAACCAATCTCCGCTTGGTGGGCCGGCAGGTCTATGTGGTACAGGGTGTAGTCGAAGGTAGTATACGCGTTATTCGCGCCCCCTGCCCGAGCACACAGTACATCGTACTGCTTTGGGTTTTCCGGCGACGCATTGTCGAACATCAGGTGCTCGAAAAGGTGCGCCAGGCCTGTGCGTTCATGACGCTCGTTATACGAGCCAACACGATACATCACAGACACATTAACAACAGGACTCGACGGTTCTGGGCAGATTACCACCCGAAGACCGTTGCTGAGGGTTACTTGATGGGTTTCGATATTGGCCATTGTATCACTAGGTTGCTGGTTCACGGAATATGCAAACTACTGAACAACTCACGGACAGCGCTTTATGCAAACTCAACTTCTTCGCGATCTTCTCGCTATCGATTCGCCAACCGGATTTACGCATAATGCGGCAACATTCATAGAGCGTGAACTCTCAGCAGCAGGTTTTCAGCCGCAGCGCACAGCAAAGGGGGCCGTTCGGTGTGCACTCGGAGCAGCACCCACTCTAGAAATCGCTGCCCATACAGACACACTTGGCGCCATCGTAAGTGGCGTAAACCCCAATGGTACACTACGCTTTTCGCCTATAGGCGGACTTCTCCTGCCGTCCTTTGAGGGGGCATATGTGCGCATTCATACGCTAGGCGGAACGGTGCATACGGGCACATTGCTGCTGAACGACCCATCGGCGCACGCCAATGCAAAGGCGGCATCTAACGAAAGAACAGATCGAACCATGCACATTCGTGTGGATGCCGTTGTTGCGTCGGCCGCAGACATAGCCGCCTTAGGTATTCGAAATGGAGACATTATTGCCTTTGATACGAAATACGAGGAGTTGCCTACGGGTTTCATTAAGAGTCACTTCCTTGATAACAAAGCCGGGTGTTTTGTGCTGCTCGAAGTAGCGAAAAGGGTGGCGGAACAAGGTAAACAGTATCCTGTTGAGCTATTCTTCAGCACGTACGAAGAAGTAGGGCACGGTGGTGCGCCTGCATTGAGCGACACCATAGACGAGATTCTCGTTATTGACATGGGTGTAGTAGGTGATGCTTTATCAGGATCCGAGCAACGATGTTCCATCTGCGCCAAGGATTCCGGAGGTCCATACGACTATCAATTCCGCACCAAACTTACGTTGTTAGCCGAGCAGCACTCCATAGCGCATTCCGTAGATGTGTATCCACATTACAGTTCAGACGGTACAGCGGCGTGGCGTGCCGGTGTAGACGCTCGTGTTGCTCTTATTGGTCCGGGCGTTCATGCATCGCATGGCATGGAGCGCACGCACAGAGATGGCATATCTGCAACAGTAGAACTTTGCATGGCCTATATCCACACACTTGGATAACACTTCCCACACATTAACACAGCAGTAAGGTGTTGTATTGCTCACAGTTACGTTGGGTGTGAATTTTCAAAGCTGTATAACTCGCAAGTATTCACACAGCTCGGCGAAAACATGAGGATAAATAACGAACATCTTCTTCTCTCGTACACACAGTGTGGATTACAAGAAAGAGTTTTCCGGTTGTGCAAACCAACACCGTACTGTGTTCACGTGTTATCCACGTGTTACCACGAGATGCCTCGTTTATTGTAAAGCGCCTATTATCAACGGGATAACCGGCATTCTTTCTACTCTGTGTCTACTTATTCACTGTTTCCACAGTATCATATCATCATCAATTCTCTTCTCTTCTTTCTCAAGAAAAGAAAAAGAATAGATAGAGATTGTTGTGTGAACTCTTGGCGTGTGGTGAATTCTATTGAGATTTGCACCGATCAGATACGATCGAAGCCGCAATAGCTCTGCAAGCAGTCCGGAACAATTACGTTTCCATCTTCCGTTTGATACTGTTCGAGTAGTGCCACCAAGATTCTCGCTGTAGCCAATGCACTTCCGTTGAGCGTGTGCACGAATTCGGGTTTTGCTGATGGTTCGGGTTTGTAGCGAATGTTGGCCCTACGAGCTTGGAAAGACTCGAAGTTTGTACACGAGCTTACCTCTAACCATCGCTGCTCTCCGGGGGCCCACACCTCTAGATCGTAGGTTTTCGCTCCTCCAAACGTCATGTCTCCGGTTGAAAGGAGAAGCACACGGTATGTTAGGCCAAGCGCACATAACAACCGCTCTACGTCTTCTACCAGTAGCTCGAGTTCGTTGTACGAGTTTTCCGGTTTACAGAACTTCACTAGTTCAACCTTATTAAACTGGTGCACACGAAGAAATCCGCGTGTGTCTTTTCCATGGCTTCCTGCTTCTCGGCGGAAACACGGAGAATACCCGGCGTAGCGAATAGGCAGTTCATCGGCAGGCAACACTTCGTCGCGATGGAAGTTCGTAATTGGTACCTCTGCAGTAGGAACCATGTACATGTTATCGCGTTCAGTCCAGTACATGTCATCATGACTCTTCGGTAGCTGACCCGTTCCGCGTGCAGAATCGGCATTTACCATAAAAGGCGTCATTATCTCTTTGTAACCGGCCGTATTCGTGTTTGTGTCGAGAAAGAAATTTAGCAGTGCACGTTCTAAGCGCGCCCCCTTACCTACATAAAATCCAAAACCAGAGCCGGATACCTTTGCTCCTCGCTCAAAGTCGAGGATGCCAAGCTTCTTGGATATTTCAATATGGTCTATTCTGTGTGCCTTTGGTAAACATTCACCAACTCTCTTTACTTCAACGTTCGACTCTGCATCTGCTCCAACAGGCACAGACTCATGAGCGATGTTTGGAATGAGAAGGAGAATGTCCTCAATCCGTTCCTCAAGCACGCGCAAATCTTCGTCGAGCACCTTGATGCGATCTCCAGCATCGCGCATCGCAAGGATCTTATCCTCTGCGTCCTGCCCGCTCTTCTTGAGCGCAGCTATTTCTTGCGAAACACTGTTCCGCACGCTTTTTAGGTCTTCAACCTCTTTAATAATGTTCCTTCTCTGCACGTCGAGCGCAGAGAGAGCATCTATATCGCTGGAATCGTTCTTGTTAATACAGTTCTGTTTAACAAGAGCAGGGGAGTCGCGGACAAGGCGTATGTCTATCATGGCTTTGGAAAGGGGGCGTTGTGGAACACCGCAAATTACGTCTTCCGCGCAGCCCAGGCCTTACATACCTTCACAAAAGGATAGAGAGTGCTAAGAATGGACCAGATTAATCCCTGACGTCCGTTTAGCACGTTACCCCAAACAACGTAGTGTTTGAGAAAATACAATGGCAACAAGAGAGCTGCACCTATAGGACCACGATATGTGCCCTGTGTAACAAGTTTCTGTGCACCCAGCGATGTATAGCTGTTGAATTTCGTAAGGTACTGGTCCAGTGATGTGTAGCTGGTATGAAGTAGCTCTCCTTCGATGCGGCCGATGGACCCGGTAACCTGGACAGATTCGTGCACCAGCGAATCATCGAACGAGCATAGATCTTTTTTGAAGAGTCGTATGGGGTAGTCTACTGCGCCATGTCCGTGCATAAATGTCCTACCGAGAAATCGAAAGCGCCTGGTTAAACGGAATGCCGTATTGGTAGATCCCATAAGGGTGGTGCGGATATGCTGTCCAAGTTCCGGGCTTACAACCTCATCTGCATCCAAGGATAGAATCCATGGATGTGTAGCGAGAGAGCAAGCAAATTGCTTCTGCCGTCCGAAACCTTCAAACTCGTGGTGTACCGGCCGGATGCCGAAAGATTGAATTACGTCGAGAGTTGCATCAGTACTACCACTGTCTACAACCACAACCTCGTCTACCCACGGTAAAACCGCCGATATACACGTGCCTATGTTGTCCTCTTCATTTCTACAGATTATCACTGCAGAGATCATGTCGCGCGAGTTTGCGAGGTTTGTAGTGGTCATGGGTGTTACAAAACCCCTGGTTTTTTGTTCTTACTCACCTGAATGTTTTCTTCAAGCACATCCCAAAGGTACGAGAACTGTGAAACTCTCTATTCTTATCTGCATTCTGATGGCCGTTTTCCTTGTTCCGGGTTTTTCTCAACCGGTTCCACCACTCACGGTTACGATGAAGAATAGGCCGGCCCCCGGGTTTCTCTATATAGCGCCGAATAGTCGTGTTCCCAGTCCGCCGTATGCTGCATCATTGCTGGTTCTCGACTCAAACGGCGCATCAGCCAGGTCGAGAATAATTCCCGAGTACGCGTTCGATTTTCGTCCCCTTCCGGATGGTCGGTTTGGATACTCCGTGTTTCAGTCTGCTGCTTCGGGACCTAGAGTATCGTCGTCTATCTATATCGTAGATAGTCTTTTACGAACCGTAGATTCCCTTAATGGTTCAAACGGGTACAACCTTGCTATGCATTCCTTTATGGTTCTTCCGAACGGGAACCGACTTGTAGTTATGCAGGAAGATGTGGTTATGGATATGAGTAAGGTTGTTCCTGGTGGACATCCCGCTGCTAGCGTACAACAGATGATTCTCCAGGAGTTAGACATTGCCGGTAGGGTAGTGTTTCAGTGGCGTGCACTGGATCATTTTCCCGTTACGGCCTCCTACGAAGATCTAACAGCCCCTTCCATCCGGTACTTTCACTTGAACGCTGTAGATGTAGACACCGATGGTCACTTTCTCATCAGTGCCCGCCATAGCTCGCTTGTTGCAAAGATTCACCGTTTCACGGGAGAAGTATTATGGATTTTAGGTGGTAAACTAAACCAATTTACATTCTCCGCTTCCGATGGTATTACTGATCCTCCAGAATTCTCATACCAGCACGACATTCGCCGGTTGCCTAACGGTAATATTTCTCTCTTTGATAACGGCACACAACGCACACCTCAATGGTCGCGGGGTGTAGAGTATGAGTTGGACGAAGTAAACAAAACATGTAAGCTTGTTTGGCAGTATAGAAACACACCCGAGTTATATGCCGGCGTTCAAGGGAGTATGCAAACACTACCCAATGGTAATCGCGTCATTGCTTGGGGTTCGGCGCTTCTTAGCGGTCAAACGGTAATCAGCGAGGTTCGTCCAAATGGTGAATTGGCATTCGAGGGAAGACTCCCAGGCATGATGTTTCCGTATAAAGCCGAGAAGCATGCATTCCCACCGGGAAAGCCGGCTGATACAGTACTGATTGATGAAATTCTACCGAAGAACACCTACACCTACACAAACTCCACGGACACGGTGGGATTGAAGATTACGTACCACACATTGATATCGTTCTTCTACAACACCACAACGGCAATGCGGTATACCACGTCGCCGATGAATCCGGTGTTTGCAGAGCTTGTAGATGGTGTGCCAACACGCACGTTTCCGCCGGTATACGTTGCTCCAACACGAATAACGATAACGCAAGAAGGTATGGTGGAGCACGGTGGCGAGTTTCGGTTCGACAATAGAAGACTACAACTACCGAATCCCGAACGTCTTGTTGTATACCGAAGAGATACCATTGGCAGAGGACTTTTCTACCCTTTGCGTACACGGTACAATCCGAATACGCGCGAGTTCATTGTTGACACAACACAGGTAGGCGAATTCTGTTTCGGTCTTCCAAGACCTAAGGAAATGGCCCAACTCCAGGCCCCGCGTCAGATCTCGCCTGTAGGGGGCAAGAGGGTTCTCATTGGTGCACCGATTATCCTTCAGTCGAGCGGACAGGGGTTAACCATGCAATATCAGAATCTCGTTACACGCTCGAGTGGTGGACAAGATGTTAAGGTTCACGAACGGTCTACACGATTCGATAAAGACACTACCGTAGCGCCGGTAGTTCCAGGAGTCTACAAGTGGTATTCGAGTGCAACATGGGAATTGTCTCAACCAAACATTCAAGCTTCACAGCAGTCTGTGGATTCGTTTGAAGTAGCCCTGCCATTCCTCAGCATCTCAGAACCAAGCACACCTAAGGTATGGACACAAGATTCTTCATACATCGTTGTATGGGAAACCAATGTGCCCGGAGATGTGTCACTCGAGTTGGTAAAAGGAACGGATGTATATTCTATTGCGGACAGTGTTCTTGCATCCTCGGGTGGTTTCCGGTGGTTAGTTCCTGTTTCGGTACCACCGGGCGCTGGTTATGCAGTGCGTGTGCGTTCTCGCGCCGGAAGCTCTATCGTTGTCTCTGAAACGTCGGACGCGGTAATCGAGATTCGTGCCATAGAGGTGAGTGTAGCCGAGGCCGATAAAACACCGGTAGAAATGAACATCATGCCAAACCCTGCTTCGAATGTTGTGTATGTTTCCAGCTCAAGCGAACTACGATCCATCGATGTATTCCATCTGAGCGGCGAGCGTGTGTTCACATCCTCCGTTAGTGGAATGGGCAGTGCAATTCGAACGGACACCTTTGCCGAAGGCGCGTACATCGTGGTGGTAACCACATCACGTGGTCAAGAAGCGCGTACTCTTTTAGTTCGTAAATAGGTTTACGAAGTAGATTACCGAAGGTAGAGCGCTAGGATAGATACATCCGACGCTGATACACCTGGGATACGCGAGGCCTGCCCGAGAGAAGATGGACGAATCCGCTCCAGTTTCTCTCGGGCTTCCGAGGACAGACTTTTAACGGCATCGTACCGGAAGGCCTCCGGTATCATCATGGCTTCCTGCTCTGCAAACCGCTCTACATCTCGCCGGAGCTTTTGGATGTAACCGTGGTACTTTATTTCTGTTTCCGCCCCAAACACCACATCGGGATGTTCATCAAGTACGGAGTGCGGCAGGCGGGTGGATGTGTGTAGCAAGCTTCGAAGAGGAACGGGCGGACGTTTGGCAAGATTGGACAGGACCGTAGTTTCGATAATGGGGTCTTCCCCAAACTCCGCAAGTAGGGGGTTGGCCTTCTCTGGTGTGATTTTATCAGTATTCACGGTATCGAGTATCTGTGCCTGAAGCGCAGACTTCCGCTCGATAGTTTTCATTGTTGGTTCACCAATCAACCCCAATCGGTATGCGTGTGGACTTAGGCGGCTGTACACTGTATCGATGCGCAACAACAGACGATACTCTGCCAACGAGGTGAATATGCGATACGGTTCTTCGGTGTTCTTATTTACGAGGTCGTCTATCATCACCCCTATGTAGGCCTCAGATCGCTGAAGGGAAAAACACCCCTCGCCGCGGACAAAAAGTGCTGCATTGATACCCGCTATCAAACCCTGGCTGGCCGCTTCTTCATAACCCGAAGTACCATTAATCTGGCCAGCAAAGAAGAGTCCACGAATTGCCTTCGTTTCTAACCCAAACGTTAGTTGGTAGGGGAAGAAGAAGTCATACTCAACAGCATAGCCATACCGCAGAATCTTTGCCTTCTCCAAACCCGGAATCGTCCGGATCCCATGGTCCTGCACGTCTGTAGGCAAACTCGTTGAAAAGCCATTCACATACACGGTTTTTGTATGCAGCCCTTCCGGCTCCAAAACAATGGTGTGCGAAGGACGATCGGAAAATCGATAAATCTTATCTTCGATGGATGGACAATAGCGGGGTCCGGCTCCAGTGATGAGACCCGTAAACATTGGCGATCGGCTAAACCCGGTCCGCAGGATATCGTGAGTTACTTCAGAGGTAGTAGTGGCGTAACATGCTAATCTGTTAACAACCTGTTTGGTGTGAATGGAGAATGGCACCGGCGGAGTATCGCCGTTATGGGGCTCTGTCTTTCGGAGATCGATAGAGTCAATATCCACTCGAGGGGGCGTTCCGGTTTTTAGTCTGCCCTTTCTAAGTCCATACGCAGCAAGAAGATCCGATATTTGTTTAGCCGGTTGTTCTCCCACCCTTCCACCCTCCGTGCAGGTGGTGCCTGTCCACATAACAGCGTTCAAGAACGTACCCGAGCAGAGTATTACCGACTTAGCGCGAATCTCCTCGTTCGATGCTGTCCGAACACCATACACTGCATCCTTTTGCACGAGTATCTCCGTAACGGTCTCCCGCACAATAGACACATTGGGTAGCCGCAAGAGCACATTCTGGGCCGCCAAAGGGTAAAGGTCCTTATCATTCTGCGACCGTGGAGACCACACGGCTGCTCCCTTCGATCGATTGAGAATCTTGAATTGAATGCCGCTAGCATCAGCAATTCGGGGCATTACGCCCCCTAATGCATCTATTTCCTTGGCTAAGTGACCCTTAGCGCTGCCACCAATGGACGGGTTGCACGAGAGCCGCCCAATGGTAGACACGTCCATGGAAACAAGAGCCACAGACAGGCCCATCCTCGATGCCGCGGCTGTGGCCTCGATACCGGCATGCCCACCACCTATTACAAGTATGTCGTACATGTTCCTGCCCTTCTAGGTATGTTGTTCCACGTGGAACATTTATGTGTTGAGTGTTCCACGTGGAACACTATGGGTAGGGATCTAGAGCAGATGTTTAACCATGAGATACTCATCCACGTACTCCGAGCCGATTTTCAGTGCCCGTACCTCGGTTCCGTACACGGCAAATCCCAAACGGAGGTAGAGGCCGTAGGAAGCTTGGTTGTGGGTACTGACGGCAAGCTGAACCTGCTCAACATCAAGAAGCTCCCTCGCAGTGTCTAACACTGACTTTATCAGCTCAGACGCAATTCCCCTTCCTCGTTGCTCCGGAAGGACAAAAAGTCCCCAAAGTCGACCCTTGTGCCGGAGTTTGTTGAGATCGGAGCCGGAATAGCCAACCATGCCCGAGATGGATCCATTGGTTTCTACAGCACCCAGGATGTACTGATAGGGGAAGTTTAGGTATTGTTCAAATCTCTGCTCCTTGGAAAGAACAGACAGGTTTTCAAACCAGTTATAGTCCGATCCAAACACCTCCGGCGCCTGGAGTAGAGCCAGGCGTTGAATTTCGAGAAATGCCTGAAAGTCCTCAAACTCAAGCGGACGTATCGTCATGAATGTTACTTTCCTATGCAGAAACGAGAAAAGACTGTGTCGAGTAGATCGGGGTTCCAAGACTCTCCGGTAATGTCTCCTAAGATTCGGATAGCAGCGCGAATGTCCAAAGCTAGCAAGTCCGGCGAACTAGCAGATTCCACGCCAGCAATGGCAGAGCGAAGGCAGGATGAAATTTGACTCAACAGAGTTGCCTGACGGGCGTTCACCAGAACATCTAAGTTGTTGTCATACATAGACTTAGCGCATCCCAAAACAGCGTTCCGCACATCCCGAATACCGGTGCCATCAAGTGCCGAACAGAGCAACTCACCATTTTCGGGTGAGGACAGCACCGCCGAAATACAATCGGCTTTGTTGTGAACGATAATGATGGGTACCGAGGAAACGGCACGTTGCACGTCTGCAACAAGAGAATCGGAGTGCTCAAAACCGAGAGTTGCGTCGTTAACAACCAACACACAGTCGCTACGCTCTAGTACGGATTTTGTGAGAGCAATGCCCTGGATTTCAACGCTGTCGGCCGTGTCTCGCAATCCTGCTGTATCGTGCAGCAGAATGGAGTACCCATCGAGAAGGAGTCCTTCCGAAACGTAGTCTCTCGTGGTACCGGGCACATTACTTACAATGGCGCGGTCCTTCCCAAGCAAAGCGTTGAAGAGCGAGCTTTTCCCAGCATTTGGAAACCCAACAACTGCCACATGGAAGCCGGACCGAAGCACCTCTGCACCGTGGGCCGACGAAGCAAGCAGGTCTACCTCGTCGACAATTTCAGAGAGCATACCCCGAAGATTGCTGCGATCGACAAACTCAACGTCTTCCTCGGAAAAGTCCAGCTCCAATTCCAGCAACCCAATAACGTCCAGCAAACCCTTCCGGAGCTGGGCTACGCGCCGTGTAAAGCCCCCTTCGAGCTGCCTCGCGGCTGTTTGTACGCCCATCTTCGACTGGGAGTGAATAATATCTGCCACGGCCTCAACCTGCGTTAAATCCAGCCGTCGGTTCAGGAAGGCGCGCCGCGTGAACTCACCGGGGTCGGCCAGACGGATTCCGGCATTCAACACACTGGAGAGCACCATTTCGGCCATGAAGTACCCTCCATGGCACGAAATCTCCACCACGTCTTCGCCGGTGTATGAGTGTGGAGCGCGAAACACGCTTACAACCACTGTATCAATGATACCGTTCTCATTTCTCCAGCGTCCATAATGAAGAGTGTGAGAAGGGGCATCTGTGAGGGTTATCTTGCCTTCGAACAGCTTGGTGCACACTGGAAACGCGTCTGCACCACTAACACGTACCACCGCTATACTGCCAATGCCAGGCGGCGTTGCGATAGCGCAGATGGTGGATCCAAAATCACGCACAGAAACAGACATTCGGCAAATTAGTATTAGGCATGCTCAATCCGATCTCCTTTCATCTACCGGCGGTGTCGTCTACGAACGACTATGCGCGTGAATTACTCGCAACGTATCCCTATGTACTTGTTTCTGCAAATGAACAAACACGCGGACGTGGACGCAAAGGTAGGACGTGGCAAGGGGCTGCCGGTGCGAATGTATATGTTAGCTTTGGCAAACGTCACGCAGAGGAGATTCCCACAGAAGAAGTGGCTGTTGCTATGGCGCGAGGCGCACTAAGTGTGTTAGACACATGTAGGCACGTAGCACCACAAACATCCTTCCGACTGAAGTACCCCAATGATGTTCAGGCACACACAGCGAATGGTTGGGCAAAGATTGCTGGCGTACTTGTAGAACACGAATTTCTTGGACAACGTTGTGCCAGCACCGTGATTGGTGTTGGCCTAAACGTTGAACAAACAGTTTTTCCGGATACTATAACCCAGCCCTGTACGTCTATACACCTGCTTGGAGTGTATGCGGATGTTGGTTCAGTGTTAGCCCGGCTAACCTCTGCATTCACGCAGATGCAAGCAGTGCCCTGGATGACGGTGCATCAGCGATGGGACGAAGAGCTACGAAGGAATGATCCACGCTTTTCCATTGCAAGCGAAGACGGCTATTGGATGATATCGCGGCTACTGCATGACGGACGACTGTTGGTTCAACAAACGGAAACACATTCAGAACGGACAATCAGCGATGGCGACACTCTACGATACACGGATTGAACTTAACGGTGTTGAATACGGGATTGCCGGGGTAGATCTCGGAAACAGTCGGGTAAAGATTCATCACGACGATGAGTTTCTTTCGTTTCCGTATGACAAGGACTGGAAGAAAAACGTTCAGCACCACTTTCGGGATCATGTGTCTCGACGATATTTGATTGGTCTGTCGAGTGTAAATCCAAAGCAGACAACCGCCATTGTAAAAGTTATCCAGCGCATCCCGGGTCACATGGTGCTGAATGTGCATCAGCTATTGATGCGCAACAACGCGCTGCTTTCGTTGGGAAAAGTAGAAAACGCCGGCATCGATCGCATGCTGGGAACAATTGGGGCAATGACAAAGATTGAGCCCCCTCTCATTACCGTAGACTGTGGAACAGCGGTTACGGTAAACGCTGTTGATGCCGAACATAACTTCTTGGGTGGAGTAATCTTCGCCGGTATTTCAACGCAACTTTTTGGACTATCCAAACAAACGGCATCAATACCCGACATTAAATATTCCGCGCCTACAACAATCATTGGTGTTAACACACAGGAGTGTTTGATGACGGGCGTTACGTCCTCTGTGGTTGGCGGTATAAGCAGAACGATTGGTTCGTTTATGAATTCATCGCTGCCATCGAAGAGTGTACCCGTTGTAGTTACCGGCGGTGAGTCTGCGTACATCGTAGACAGTTTGGTGAAAGAGGGAATCCCCGCTGAGCATCACCCACACTTGGTAACGGAAGGAGTGTTGGCACTCATCGCTTCGGCCACACTTGCCGACCTGCAAGACTCTGTAATAGGAAAGATCCCTCACTAATGAGTAGGACGTGCGCTATTGCCATACATGGCGGCGCCGGCGATCTGGCGCGTTACGAGGGAACCGGTCGCTTAGAAGAGGCAGAACAGTTTCTCTCGCAGCTTATAGACGAGCTGCACAGCAGCGTTTTATCTGGAAGAACAGCTACCGATGTTGTATGCGAAGCAGTGTGCAGAATGGAAGACAGCGGATTATTCCACGCCGGAAAGGGAACATCACCTACGTCTAAGGGTTACGCAGAACTTGATGCGTCCATCATGGAGGGCACGTTAAGAAAAGCCGGTGCAGTAGCGGCCGCGCGCACCCTAAAAAACCCCATACGTGTTGCGCGATACATTATGGATCACACTGCGCAGGTACTCATTGTTGGACCCGAAGCAGATCTGTTAGCCGAACCTGCGGGCTGCGAAACAGTTCAGCCCGACTACTTTCGACCATGCGACGAGGTAGGAGCAGCACTTCCATCGAGCAATACAGTAGGCGCTGTGGCCTTAGACATCAACGGTTATACCGCAGCGGCCACGAGCACCGGTGGAACACTGCACAAGCGTGCGGGTAGGGTGGGAGATGCTCCAATCATCGGTGCCGGAACGTATGCTGTTGATGGCGTTGGTGCCATATCGTGTACCGGAATTGGGGAGTTTTTTCTTCGAACAAGCGCGGCATCGCGGGTGTTATCACGAATGGATCTTTTAGGGGAGATGCCCGGCGCAGCTTCGGGTGCAATTTTATCCGAGATTGTAAACCTTGGTGGTGCGGGCGGCATGATAGTGGTGAATAGCCGCGGCAGTGTAGTAATGCCCTACACCACGTCTGGAATGTATAGAGCATCCATTGATGCATCTCAGAAAAAGACGGTAGGTTGTTTATAGGTCAGAACGCCTGACCAAGACCAATACTTAGCTGCCAGTTTCCGGAATTCATTATGCCGGTTCTTCCAAAAATCCACTGCTCGGAGGGTCGAGTTGGGTCATATAAACTTGTGGCGTAATCAATACGGAACGGCCCAACGGGAGTATCAAAGCGATACCCTAACCCAATCGCAACGGCGCTACCTCTCCAGAGATCTTCGAGCCGCATGGTGCCGTAGAGATCCGTGGTAAAACGATTAAATGTATTCCCGACGTCAGTAAAAAATGTAACCCCACTTCGTTCGATGAGTGAGGCCCATAAGTCATCAACACCTTTAGGACGCTCGAAAGTATATCGAAGCTCGAACCCCAATTCTAAAAGCGAAGCACTCCCGATTACATTTGATAACAGATATTGTTCTTCTGCCGTAACTCCCTTGATGGTGCCCGAGTTTGGATCGTGGAGGTTTCGCGAGGGAAAGGACCGAATACTTGCCGGACCTCCTGCAAAAAACTGTCGCTCTAACGGCACATAGGTATTGTTCTGGAGCGAATCTCCACGGACAAACTCCAACAACTGTATGTGTCCGAGTTTAATCTTCGTGGCTCCAATGACAGACCTTCCCAACGGGAACACATTTGATAGGTAGAACTGACCACGGACATATTTACCAGCCCCCCAACCCCATTCAACCGATATGCTCGAGAAACTTCCACGTGTAGGGTTGACTGGATTCACGCGGTGATCGCCTCGAATTGTTGCGCCCGCGGTGATGCCGGTAAGAAAATTGCCGGTGCTGGTTAGGTAGTCATCGAGAACAAGAAACTGGTTGAATGTACTTAAAACATAGGCGGTGTCCTCGGGTGTTGTTGCGTCTGCTAATGCATCGTCTATAGCACCGGTAAAGTTGATTGGCACCTGCCGTTCGAAGCTCAGATTGAGATCCACGCCATTGAAAAACGTGTATTTGTAGAGAGAGATCGGAGTGCGAATAGATAATCCAGCGGATTCGAGTTTGAACGGGTTAACAAGCTCACGTACGCTGTAAAACGTTGATGTTTGAATCCCGAAACGCTGGTCGAAAATCCTACCTACATTTGGCCATGCTAACACGAGTGAGGCAAGTGCTTCTGTTTCAAGTGGCTGCCCCTGCGCAACGCGACTTATGTCTTGCAGCACGTATTGCAGGGTAACAGACGCTACCTGTGCTCCACCAAACGTGTTGCGATACTGCGCTGTTGCACCAACGCCGAGGTTCAAAAAGTTGTCTACCGCGGTTTGATACATAAGTAAGTTCATACCTACTTCGTATGGCTTACTGTTGCGCGTAAACACTTTTAGTGTAACGGTAGAGTCAGAGTCGCTAAACTCACCACGAAGAGAATCTTCTGGCACGGTATCTATCAGAACAACTTCGAATGTTCCAAGCGACATAAGATTGGCGCGGGACTGTTCTATTAATCTGCGATTGTACCACTGTCCTCTGCTTATCTCAAGCTGCCGCATACGTGTAGACTCGTTTACAGATGGATATCCCGAGGTGTGCTCTTCGAGGATAATCGTATCAATGCGCACACGCCTACCAGGGTTGAATGTTACAACTACGGTATCATGCAAACCATCAAGAGAAATTCCAACAACAGGTGGTTCGTATATGGCTCTGTGGTACCCGTTGTCTCGAAGTGCGTTAACCATCTCCTTTACACTTCTTTCTATGGCGGTCTCCGAGAAGTTGTCTCGAACCCTTACCGCAGGAACACTCAGAACTAAGCGCTGCACCTCGGGGTCTACATTCTCCAAGCCCGCATAAACAATGGTGTCTATCAGCGCTTGTTGACCTTCGTTGATGAAAAAGGTAAGCACGTTCTTCTTCGAGGCACTGTCGAAGCCAAAGTCGAACGTTACAGATGCACGATGAAATCCATTCTGATCGAGGTAGGTAATAATAGAGGCGCTGTCATCTGCCGCCATGTCGGTGCTGAAATAGCGAAGCTCATTGTCCCTATCTCGGCGCACGGCATCAAGTGTGCGTAGAATAGATGAAGGTGTAGAGGGGTTACGTCGAAGGTTTCGTTCGTAGTACTGCGTTAACTGGCGTGTAATGGAGTTTTCGCTTGGGAGCGAGGAGATAAGCCCAATAAGTTGTGAGGGAGAGGTTTTCACACATCCAACAAATTGCACATCCTGCAGCTCATCCAAGTTGAGCATGCGGGATCGTTCACCGGCGCGCGCTACGCTGTCTCGGTACGCATCCTGACCATGCGCGTGGAGCGCACACACAAGTAGTGCGATAACGAGGGCATACGCACGGAAACACAGATACTGCGAGATTTTTATCCGACCAGTCACGGAATGCAAGATACCGCCTTGGAGTTGCACGAAATAACAACGCCCGCCCGTGATTCCCACGAACAGGCGCGTTGAATTGGTCTATTGTTGTTCAACTATGAGTCGTACAACTCATCATCTTCGTTGAAAAACATATCGTCGGATGCGGCCTCGTATTCCGGCCAGAGATCCTCGATACCTTCGTACGAGATCTCTTCAACTTCGTCAAGCTCCAGAAGATTGTCTATCACCTGAAGCGGAGCACCGGTGCGGTTACAATAGTCAATGAGTTCTTCTTTTGTTGCGGGCCAAGGGGCATCCTCGAGGTACGAGGCAAGTTCGGGTGTCCAAAACATGGAAATATCCTTTCGATTGTGATGCTGTGTGGAGACCAGCGGCGCGAATATACTCAACCACGGCTTGTAGCAAGGAGATATCCTGCCAGCCGGAGATCGTAAGGAGTGGTGATTTTGATATTTGTTTCAACCCCCGGTACAAGTTGAACCGGGTAACCAATTGCCTCCACAGCACTGGCGCAGTCTGTACAGACCGTATTTGATGCAAGAACATGCCGGTATGCACGGCGAATGAGCTCCAAATGAAAGGCCTGTGGGGTCTGGACGCGAACAAGACCCGAACGGTCTACCGTGCCAGCAACCTCTCCGCTGGCACCTACGGACTTCACGGTGTCTGAAATGGGCAGAAAGGGTATAGCAGCCCCGTTAACCGAAGCGGATTCGATTACAGACACCCACAAGGAATCGGGCACCAACGGACGCACAGCATCGTGCACAACCACAACGTCTACGGGGTCCAACAGTGGGTGCTCTACGGCCACTCCAACGGTGAGCACACGTTCCGTGGAACCCTCTATAACCTGCACCATATTGCCGGTAAGACCGAACTCCTCCAGAAGCTCACGAAGAAACCCCATGCCCCCTTCCGGGGCAGCCACGAGCACGCAAGAACAGTTTGGTACGCGCAGAGCAGAAAGCACCGTCCATACAATTATCGGTTTTCCGTTCAACAAGAAATACTGCTTGGGAACATCCGAACCAAACCTGCGTCCGGCACCGGCAGCAGGAATAATCACACCACATGTTGTTGATTGTAGGGGGCTATTCATTGACCGCGAAGATAGGTGGCAAAACAACAGCGGGACGCTTCCCAATGGAAGCGTCCCGCCTGAGAAGATGCCAAGGTTGGGATTAGCGGACGATTGTAAGTGGCATTGTAGCCACGGTGTCTCCGTATCGAACAACGAGCGTATATGCGCCTGATGCAACAGGGGTGCCAGCTGTATCGCGGCCATTCCAGCGAACAACGCCACCTGCGTCTACAGCGCCGTGATTGAACATGGCTACTGTTTGTCCGGTAGCACTCACAACGGTTACCGTCATTTCCGGCGTAGGCGTAGCAAAACGAATGTCAACAGCGTCTGTCATTGGATTGGGCGAGGCTGTTACACCTACGGCAGCGGCCTCTACAACACCACCTGGGATTTCGCCCATGCCGCTGAGACCGATGCTTGAATTTCCACCCGTAGACGAACGAAGGTTGAGTGTAGCAGTTTTGTTGCCTGCAGAGCCCGGAGTAAACTTTACGCAGAGCTCGGCCGTTTGGCCGGCACCAATGGCCAGAGGGGTAGCGGTTTCAACAGTAAACAAACCCGAGTTGGCGCCAGTAACCGTTGTTTGCTCAATGGTGATGTCTACGGTAGATGTGTTGGTAATCGTTACACACTTCGTGCTTGATTCGTCGGTCATTACCTTGCCGAAGTTCTCAGCGGCAGGGTGATCGTACCGAAGAACATAGGCAGCCGAGAGTGCCACGGAAGCATTCGGGTTAGCTGGAGCGTTTGAGGAGATAACAAGCGAAGCTGTGGACCCACCCATACGAGTTGGAGCTGCCTTGATGGTAACGGTTTGCGTTGTACCCGGGGCCAATGTGAATGGTGTGGCTGGTGCATTTGTTATGGTGAAGTCTGGCGAAGAGATCGCAAGACCCGACACCAAAAGCGGGGCCGTACCCGAGCTTTGAATGAGGCCAGCTACAGACACCGACTTTTCATAACCACTTGGAATGTCGCCAAACTCAACTGTTTGCTGTCCAAGCGTGATAGCGGGAGTAGGCACGGATGGGTCTACTACCTTAATGTCTGCAGTTGGCGATGTTACGCCACCACAAGAGTTACGAACGATACAGTAGTAGTATCCTGCATCAGATTTCGACGCTTGGTCAATCACATACGACGGTGCAGTTGCGCCGGTGATCGGTTGATTGTTCTTCATCCACTGCAGGGTTCGCCAGTCTGACGCATCAACGGTGAGTTCGAGCTTCTTGCCAACTTCGATGGTTTGCGACTGAGGCGATACTTTAAGAACTGGCTGCGAGATAACCGTGATTACGGCGGAGTCTGTAGTAACGTTAAAGCCACACGTTCCTGTTACGCGACAGCGGTACACACCCGCATCCGATGCTTTAACACCGCGAAGCATAAGTTCGTTGGATGTTCCGTTCGTTACGGGAACGCCATTTTTGAACCATTGGAAGTTCAAACCGCTTCCCGTTGCCTCTGCTACCAAACCAATGTTGCTGCCAATACATGCATCAGTGCTCTTTGGCGACGATGTGACTACAGGGGGCTTAAATCCGGTAACACGAACTGTGGCAGACCGAATGCTTAGGGGACAATTGTTGGGGTTAGGAATGTTGGAGCTAACCATGCAGTAGTATTGTCCATCCGACGAAACATTATAATTCGTGAAGGACAACGAAGCCCCGGTAGCACCCGGCACAGCTACATCATTGCGGAACCACTGATAAACGAGGTTTGTGCCCGAAGCGGCAACACCGATGGAACCGTTCGTGGTTGGGCAGATGTCGAGGTTGGCTGGTTGCACCGTGAAGCGAGGACGAATGGCAGCAATTACATTGCAGGCAACACTTGTTACAGTGGGCGCACACGTCCCAGACACAACACAATCGTAAGTACCCTCCGTTGCCGCCGTCATGTTTGCAATAACGTAGTTAGAGTCTGTAGCACCCGTGATGTTTACACCATTGCGTCGCCATTGATAACGCAGTCCCGCACCTGTTGCGCGTACACGTAGCGTATCACTTGCATTCTCACACACGGTTCGGCTTGTGGCAAGGTTCTGAACGATGGTTGGCGGATTAACAACAGTTAGAAGCGCACTAGCCGATGTTGATGTTGCGGTAACAGGATTACAGTTATCGCGAAGCACAACGTCGTACAATCCATCGTTAGCCGACGTTACGGCGAACAGGGTGAACGATGGAGTTGTAGTTGTGGCAAGTGTTGCTCCATTCCTGCGCCACTCGTATGTACCGTTCGTCATGGTGCTGGTAACAGAGAACGTGATGTTGCCACCGCCACACACATTCTGCGACAAAGGGTTCTGCGTAATTGTTGGTGGTCCGCACGGAGACACAATTGTAAAACTCGCAATTACCTGACTTAGCTTGCTTGATGGTGTTGGACCGGGGCATACCATTTCCGACGTGGGACAATAGCCACAGTTGTAACTCATGGTTATTCGTGTGAAAATGGCATTGCCCGAAGATGAATATGTAAGCGAGATTTGGGCGCCATTCCACGAGTCTCCATAACTATCCCATGCACGTACTTCGTAATTACCAGGATCCATGGGTATCGTAATATTAGTAGCGATGGAACCACCGAATGGTTCGCAGTAATACGCCTTACCATTATCGAGATTAATAAACTGGAAACCAACTTCCGATGGATACGAACCATTTGCATTTACCGTCAACAACGTATTAACCTGGGCCGAAGCCAACGTGCTTGCGAGGAAAAACACGCAGCACACACCTACAATTCGTAACAACGAACTCGTCATAGCTGTAACCTTTTGGTAATGATGAGGTTTTTTCTTCCTCCTAAACTTATCCACAACTGTACATAGTGTCAAGTACCATTTTTTCCTTTGGAAAAATTCAGTAGCACTGGAAACAAAAAAAGGCACCCCATCCGGGGTGCCTTTTCTCCTTAAGAGCTTATGAGGTAGGTACTTAGCGCGTTATTGTAATCGGCACCCGTACAACACGGTCGCCAGAGGCAACCAAAATTGTGTAAGCACCAGAAGCTAATGGGTTACCTGAACCATCGCGACCATTCCAGCGGATCGTGCCACCTGCATTAACGGCATCGTTGCGGAACGAGCTTACTGTTTGACCCATCGAGTTCATTACCGTAACCATGAGTTCGGCCGTTGCATTCGTAAAGCGAATATCAACGTAATCGCTCATTGGGTTTGGTGAAGCCGTAACACCTGCTTCGGAAGCATCAACAACACCGGCTTCAATTTCGCCAATACCCGCAAGCGACATCGATGAGTTACCACCAGTTGAGGAGCGGAAGTTTACAGTAGCAGACTTGCTGCCTGCTGTACCTGGTGTGAACTTAATACAAACCTCTCCGGTTTGCCCTGCAGCAATTGCAAGTGGCAATGTTGTTTCAACACTGAACGAACCAGAGCTTGCTCCTGTGAGTGTTGCTTGCTCGATGGTGATGTCTACAGCAGACGTGTTTGTTAGCGTTACACACAGTTCCTTGTTGGCTGTAGTGAATACTGTGTCGAAGTTCAAAGACGCTTCGTGATCATAACGAAGAACGTACTGAGCAGTTAGATCAAGAGTTGACGTTGGCTTCGCTGGATCATTCGACTGGATAGCTATGCTTCCGGTGAGTGAACCTTTCACAGTAGGTGATGCCTTAACTGTGATGCCTTGTGACTGACCCGGAGCGAGTGTAAGAGGAAGTGCGGGCGAGTTTGTAATTGTGAACTGACCGGGGATAGCGGCAATTCCGGACACCGTGAGAGGTGCCGTTCCTACATTCTTGATGAGACCATCGAGTTGACGAGACTGCTCGTAACCAACAGGGATCTCACCGAAATCAACTGCCATAGTTGACAACTGGATGGCAGGTGTTGGAATTGCCGGATCGTTTACTACGATGTCTGCAATTGCCGAGGATGCTCCACCGCACGAATTGCGAACAATGGCGTTGTAATATCCGGCATCGGCTTTCGAGACCTGCGCAATTTCAAACGTAGGCGATGTAGCGCCGTTGATCGGCTGGCTATTCTTTGTCCACTGAATTGTGCGCCAATCCGTGGCATCCACAGAAAGCGTAAGCTTGTCTCCAACGGTAAGCACTCGTGCTTGCGGCTGTGTGGTAAGAACTGGCTTAGAGATCACAGACACGCGCGAGGCCGTAGTAGTAGCCGTAAGGTTACACGTTCCTGTTGCACGACAGAAGTACACACCGGCATCCGACGTCTTGAGGTTCTGAATAGTAAGCGAGTTCGACGCGGCACCAGGGATGGCAACGCCATTCTTGAACCACTGGAACGTTAACCCATTACCGCTGAACTCGGACACAAGTGTCATATTCGTGCCAACGCATGCGTCCATCACGCTATCTGGGCTGGCGGTTACCGATGGGCCAGTGAAGCCAGTTACACGAACTGTGCGTGTTTGCGTGGTGACTTGACAATTAGCGGGGTTGGGTGCGCCAGACGTTGCTATGCAATAGTACTGACCATCGTTTGACTTGTCGTAGTTCGTAAAGCTGAGAGTTGGGCTCACCGCTCCGGAGAGAGGCATTCCGTTCCGATACCACTGATATGTCAACGAAGTGCCAGTGGCAGTCATGGTGAGTGCCCCATTAGTGCCAGGGCAAATATCGAGGTTGTTTGGTTCGAGTGTAAGCTTCGGACGCAAAACCACAGTAATCGTACACGGGTTGCTTGTGGCGGCAGGAGAACATGTACCTGAAACAACGCACGTGTAAACGCCATTCGCGGCCGTACCCGGGTTGTTGATAACATAGTTCGAATCTGTAGCCCCGGGGATATTTACGCCGTCCTTGCGCCACTGGAACGTACGCCCCGCGCCTATTGCCCGAATTCGCAGTGTATCGTTCGCGTTTTCACAGATAGACTTCGTTGAAGGCATTTGCACAGTAACCACAGGCGGCTCGATTACCGTGAGTTGTGCCGAAGCAGATGTAGTTACGGCGGTGGTAGGGTTACAGGCGTCGCGAAGTACTACGTCGTAGAGACCGGCACTGGCAAGTGTAACAGGGTTAACCGTGTACGAGGCAGACCCAGTTACAGCGAGTGTTACTCCGTCCTTGCGCCACTCGTAGGTTCCGGATTCCATATCACTGGCAACCGAGAAGGTGGTAGACCCGCCAACGCACACGGTGCGGCTGGTTGGTTGCGCAGACATGACGGGTGGAAAACAACCTTTGATGATGGTAAACGTGCCACTAATTCCAGGGTTTGAGAATGCACAATACCAGCTCGGGCCAGGCTGTTCAGAAACCCGAATGCGGAAGTTATTACCTGGTATCACCGTAGTTGGTATTGTCCAACTATACGATGTAGAATACCCACTTACCTTGCTGGCAATCGTTGTCCACGTACCGCCGCCATTGGACGAGTACTCAATAAGGTACGTTCCACCGTAATTACCAATGGTGTACCTGTCTCCATACCACGAGATGTTCATGGTGGTATTGCGTGTGTACTGCTGACCGGAACTTGGTGACGTTACGTAAACGTACCCCCAGCCATATGTACATTGTGCCGAAATCTGCTCACTAGCGGCAACTCCAATACCGAAGAGGGCAATAACAATCGCCATCATCCGGATTGCCGAACGTGAAACAGTACGTGTTTGGTTCATGAAAACCTCCCGAAAAACAACCGTTGAAAAAGGATTTTCGATATTGGAAAAGAGCCAGCCCCGGTGAAACCCACCTAGCGCTAACTCATCATTAACCACGTTTTCCCAAATTGGTTACTGGTTTCTACAAGAAAGTTTCTCATTACTGGAAACTGCTGATCAAAAGTGTGGTCCACATGGTCCCGTTGGCAAATTCAAGTTTGACAAGATATACTCCGTTCGAAATTCGGGGCTGGATGTGATATCCCCCTTCCCCTGTTGGGGTTAGAGTGACTCCGAGACCCATGCCACGAACGTCAAAAAGTTGCACGTTTGTTACAGTTGGAGTGTCTTTTTCTGTAACAACTCGTAGCTCACTTGACGTAAGATACACCAAAACTGGCGTAACGCCATGTAAATCAGCGTCTTCCACGCTGGTTGTTCCGCCTGTTTTAAACCGAGCTGCCGAACCTTCATTTGTTCCGCCCGCCCATAACTCACCGATCACCTTCCAGAAGTACCACGTTTGTGGTTGCAGCCCCGAATAGCTGCTTGTGCCAATCGTGGTGGGTAAATCTAGCAGCGGGGCTGAGAACTCGGGATCGATATCAACTACAACGCGATAGCTCTTGTACTCACCAGACGTTGAGAACAAAAACACACCCGATGTGGATATACCTTCGGAGCCAGACATCGGTACAATGGGCGTAAGTGCCTGACCGTCTTGGGCTTTCGTGGTAAACGAGGCGGTGTCGGACCAGCGTCCGCCAACCCCAGTCGCATAGCCGATTACCCTCCAGCCGTACACTGCTCCCGGTTTTAGCGAGGGGGCTGTCCACTGGGATTCAGTAACACGAAAAACCTCAATATCGGGCCTCGAGAAGTTTGGACGTGAGGTAATCTGGAGGTCGTAAAACTCGGCGTCTGGTACCGAAGTCCAGGAAAAAAGTACCCCGGTGGTGTCTACCGCGCTCACGCGTTTTGGGCCAATTGTTACAGGGGCATTCAGCCGGACGGAAGAGAGCGTGGTGAATGGCTGCGGAATCGAAGGCTCGCCCGCACCATACTTGTTAACAGCGTGTACCGTCCACGCGAGTCTTGCTCCGCCAGGAAGCAGTTTCATAACGAGGAACGATAACGTTGTTGAGTCGGCAGCCACTACTACTGAGTCTGCGGCTCTTCTTACGGTTACAACGTATCGCAGCGCTCCAGATACAGGGAGCCACGAAAACTGAGCACTCTCGAACGGCACATCGGCGGCATCAAACTCTGGTGCTTCGGGTTTGGGCGCCTGTAGACCAGTTATAAAATACTCTGACGGGCTGGGTCTCCCAACAATAGTGCCATTTACCGCCTGTACCGTCCATGTATATGGTGTGTTGGCAAGAAGTGCGCTACCGAATGTAATGGAAAGCCCTGAAACGGCTGTATCAATGGCAATCTGACCTAGGCCAACACGCCGTAAAACCACCCGGTACCGCGCGGCACCTGTAGCAGCATTCCATCGGAACACGTGGCTATTCAAGATTGCAACTGTATCCGAGACAACCTTCGGAGTAAGAAGAGAGGGTACACCAAGCTGCGTTGTGAAAACAGAAACAGCCGACCACGGACCGAATCCGGACTGACGTTTGGAGCGTGCTCTCCAGTAATAGGTAGTGAAGAGTGGCGCCGACTGTAACGTTGTATCCAAACTTCTTGTGGAAAATCGATGAACAACCGTTGTAAACGACTGATCGGATGCAACTTCTACCTGATACTCTCCGGTACCTACGGCCTCGCTCCATACTAGCTGTGGCGATGAGGCGCTTACCTCGGTCTCGCCGTTAACTGGCTTTATAAGTTGTGGAGACAGACAGTACGGATAGGCAATGATATACTCTCCGTTCGTGATGTTGTCAATGGTGAGACGTTTCGTGGATGCAGAGTACGTAGCGTCTACCTTTGTAAAAGCCCCCTTCCCGTCTGTTGTTCTGCGAAAGAGCGAAATCTGGTCTGGGTACTCTACGCCGGGGATAGTGCCCAAATCGAACGTTGTGGTGCCGGCAATTCGCACAGGGTGCTTGACGCGAATCACCCAACGCGTTGGTAACACTCCACACGCAGAGTCGCTACTGAATGAAATTGAATGAGCAGCGTATGCATGACGCTCAACTACAATACTCGTGGCGGAGTCGAGGCGCGTAATGTTCATTGAAACGTGGGTTGTGCTGTCTGCCTTCGAGAATGTCTGTGTACCGGTGGCGGTGAGTTTACGATACACGCCGGTCATCAGAAAGGCATCTTTGTAAACGCGGTAGCTTGTAAACCCATTGAGGGTAGGGTTGCTAATTTCAACCTCGATAACCCCGTCTCTGCTTACCTCGTGAGCAACAATCTTGTTCGATCCCGAGCCATAGCCAATAAGGATGTTTCCGTTCTCGAGCTCTTGTGCACTGCCCATGGTTGGACCGTAGATGTCTGGACTTGGAACAAACTGCCACACACGTTCGGCCGTCATGTTAACTTCATCAAGCTTATACTCAACAGCTCGCGACCTCTGTGGTTCGGGTTTTAAGTTGCCGTTGTCGAAAAGGAGTATCGTGCCCGCGCTTGTCCGACTCGCCGCGTGTTGATGGCTAAATCCAAAAAACCCGTTCGTTGTGTCGTTGAGAAAACGAAAGTCATTGTTCTTGGATCGAGACCCACCCAAACGCCACATGATGGCACCGGTTGTCCGATTGATCTTGACAATCTCATCGAGATGTCGGCAACTGATGAGAATATTTCCGTCCGAGTCCTTCGTGATGGAGTTGATATGAATGTAATCAACAAGGGCAGTTGTTAGGTCTAGCTGGTCGGCGGCATCTGTAACGGGTATATGATCCAATGAGCGCCATGTGAACAATGTCCGTCCGTCAAATGTTCGCTCTTGCACAATGTTCACCCATACATCTGCGTTGGGGTGGCCACCCGGAACAACTTGCGACATATCCATCTTCACTACTTCGATGCCGAGGATGAGATACGATGTGTCGGAAACAATTCGACCTTCGTGGAAATCTGTTTGATACGGGGCTGTTACTCGCATTGTGTCGATGATTGCGCGGTTAACATCGCGGCGAAGAAAAACAGGAAGCCCCCTATCAGCCGTGAAGTGCGAAATCCACTTACCTCCAAACGTCATCACGTTCGCATGTTGTCCAACACGTGTTTTATACATGTTCTTCCCCGCGTTGTCCATAACGGAAAACGAATCCATCGAGTTTGGCGCGATGAAATAGTATCCCGGTGCAGGATCTCGTAAGATGGTTACGTCGAGGTCGCGAAATGCAACTTGGGCCATAAGGCCCACAGTTGTTAGTAGGAAGGCCATCGCCCAATTGATGGCAGCCGTGCAACGTAGAAAGATGTTCATTTGTGATTTGTCAGTAGGTGATTCCAAGCCCAGAAACACAAAAGGGGGTCTGTTTGTTACAGACCCCCTTCTCTGCAAATTTTACGCCATACAATCTACGGAATCAGGAGGGTACGCGTTGTCTGAGCACCACCCGAAACTCCAACAGTAATCAGATATACACCGGAAGAGCCCTGAACTGGCACAATTGCCTGCTGGAGGCCAGTGTTTCGCCGCCAAGAGGAAAGGCGCCTGCCAGAGAGATCAGACACGTCTACAGACTGAATGAGCGTGGAGTTATCTGAAGAACGAACCACAATTGTGGATTCAGAAGCAAACGCCGATATCACCGCGGAAAGCGGATCTTCAACACTACTTACGGCTTCTACAGTAGTGAAAGATGCCACCGGACCCTCAGTATCCTCACCGGCTTGGTTACGCCCGATTACCCTCCAGAAATACGTGGTACCATTGCGAAGATCCGAGTAAGAGCAGGTGCCAATTGAAGAAACGAAGGAGAAATCTGGCGTTGCAATGTCGGGATCGGTTCCAACGAGTACTCTGTAGCTCGAATAATTGCTTGAGGTGGAGTAGAGGAATATGCCACTTGTAGGAACACCTTCGCTTCCCGGTACAGGCGTAACGGGAACAAGGGCTTGGCTTTGCCGTGATGTTGTAACGAATGATGCCGTGTCTGACCACTTGCCTAATGCAGACCCACTATACCCAATTACGCGCCAGTAGTATGTTGTACCTGGCTCGAGCCGGGGGATGGTAAAAGACGTACCAGCAGTAATCGTAGACGTGATCTCGGGACGAAGGAAGTTCGAACGGGTGGAGACTTGAATGTCGTAGCTCTCAGCATCCTGCACCGGAGTCCACGTGAATCGAACGTTGCCGGTATCTACATTACCTGTGGCTTTCGGCGCAATTGTCCTAGCTGCATTGAGAACAATACTCGATGATGTAGAGAACACGTAATAACTCGATGCCTCGCCAGGTCCGTATTTACCAACCGCAGAAACCGTCCAAGCAAAACGTGTAGACAGGGGAAGCGCCGAGATCTTTATCGACAAACCTGTAGATGAATCCCTGGCAAACACGGTGCTATCTGGTAAGCGCATCAGAGTTAAACGATACCGCAACGCGCCCGGAACTGAAGTCCACGAAAACGTAACGTCCTTAATGGGTACGTCTGATGCATCAAAAATTGGATTGTGCAGTTGCGGCGCTTGCAACGCAGTAACAAAGAAGGCGGGTTCGCTCTTTGTTCCTACAATTGTATCGTACAATGCCCGCACCGTCCACGTATATGCTGTGTTAGCTTCCAGGCGCCGACCCGGGGAGAAGGCGAGCCCGAGAATGATAGTGTCGATCACAACCTTGGCATCTATAACACGCGTAACCTGCACACGATATCGCGTGGCACCCTTAGCAGATGCCCACTCAAAAAGCGTTCCCGGCATCGTAACAACCGTATCCCGTTCAACCTTTGGTGTCTCAATTTCAGGAATTCCAAGTTGCGTGCGGAACTGATGCGTTTGCGACCATGGGCCAAACCCGCTCTTGGTCTTTGAGCGAACTCGCCAGAAAAGCGTTGTGAAGTAGGGCAGCTCGGGCAGCAACGTATCAGTTTTTGTCGTATGAAAACGGTGAAGCACAGCGGCAAATCCGGGATCTGTTGCAACTTCAACCTGGTACTCGCCCAGGCCAATTGACTCGGACCAAGAAAGTGTTGGATGAACAGGAACCTCTGAAGCACGGTCGCGCGGCTCAATCAAGTATGGCGCTAAACAGGAGATATACCCTATTGCGTATTCACCATTCTCGATCTTTGGAACTGTGAACTTCTTTGTTGATTCTGAGTAGGTTCCCTGTACCAACGTAAATGAGCCCGCACCTTCGGACGGGCGGTGGTATAGTGTTGCAAGTTCAGGGTACTCGAGTCCCGGTACACTTCCTAGATCAAAGATCATCGATCCACTTAGCCGCTCGGGCTCCTTAGCTCTGAATACCCATCTCGTTTCGATTACTCCGCAGGCCTTTTCTGCGGCAAATGCAATTGCATGTGGTGCATACCAATGGCGTTCAGCCACTATGGACGTTGGGGCAACAACGTTGGTTAGTGCAACAGAGAGGTGTGTGGTGCTGTCTTGCTTGGAAAAGGAAACGTTTCCACTAGTGGTTACGCGCTTAAAAACACCAGTCATCAAGAAGGTACTTTTGTGGACGCGATATGGAGTAAAACCATCGCCCGACATGTTGTCGATCTGAACTTCTACTACGCCGTCGCGGTTAATCTCTTGAGCAACGAGTTGGGTAGAGCCGGACCCATACCCGATAAGCAAGTTGCCATTCTCGAGTTCCTCTACCGAACCCATCGTAGGAGTTAGAATATCTGGCGTTGGACGATACTGAAAAACACGCTTTGCCGTTCTTGCTACCTCGTCTACTTCGTATTCAACAACCCGGGAGTATTGAGGTGCTGGCTTAAACAATCCATTGTCGAATATCAGAATTGTACCCGCACTTGTACGCGAAACGGTGTGCTGATGAGAAAAACCAACAAAGCCGTTTACATTGTCGTTCTGGAAGGCGAATTGATTGTTCTTTGAGTTAGACCCACCGAGTCGCCACATTACTGCACCGGTTTGTCTGTTTATCTTGATTACCTCATCGGTATGCCTACAAGACACGAGGTAGTTTCCGTCGTTATCCTTGAACACTGAATTGATATGAATGTAGTCCACAACCGATCCGGTGAGGATAACCTGATTTATCGCGTCGGTAACGGGAATGTGATCGATAGATCTCCACGAAAACAGTGTTGTGCCACTAAACGTCCGTTCCTGAATCACGTTAATCATCACGGCGGCGTTGGGGTGGCCGCCCGGAACAACACCCGACAGATCCATTCGCACAATTTCGGTACCGAGAATAATGTACGAGGTGTCGGACACAATGCGTCCTTCGTGAAAGTCCGTGGCCGAACCTCCTGAAGGGCGCAGGGTGTCTATAACCTGAAGTTGCTTGTTACGCCGAACAAATGCCGCATCTCCCTGACTCGTAGTGAAGTGAACATACCATTTATCACCAAAGGTAGACACTGCAGCATGCTGACCAATCCGCGCCCGGTGCATGTTCTTGCCACTGTTGTCCGTTACGGAGAAAGAGTCTATGGCATTGGGAGCGATAAAGTAGTAGCCTGGGGCCGGGTTACGAACGATGGACACAGTAAGGTCCTTGAACCAAGGGTTGAGCTGTGCCCAACTGCTTGCGCTACTGCTCGCAATCATCACCAAGGCAAGAAGTTTTACCGATATTGTACGCAACGACATGAGTAACCAATCGAGAATTTTGAAAATTGCCACATTTTGGGCACTCCTTCTTCAACTCCCATCAACAGTTGACGGGGGTATTTCGTTACACGCTTTAGACGATTTCGCATTTTACAGACTGGGAAAACAGTCGTTTCCAGGTGTAAATGCACTGCAAAAAGGCCCCAATGTACTGCTTTTGGCCTCGAATCAGGATTTGTATAGGTCCATAGATTCGGGTGAAACATGGCATCCCATTGCAAACCCGCTGCCATACGCCCATATTGAAAAAGTGTTTCCACACGGAGACACACTCTTTGCGGTAGGAAGAACGGGACAGGCCTATATGACCTTAGACCATGGTCTGGCTTGGTTTGCAGCACCCAAAGGTCTTGGTGACTCCGTCCTTGGTGGGCGCCAGAACTACCCCAATGGCATGTATACAGGGAGTATAACCAGTACCGGATTCATTCTACGTTCTGTATGTGGGGCTTCTGTGGAGTTTGCCGGTCCCATGATATCGGATATTTCAGACATTGCAGTAGCACACGAGAGAGTATTCTGCGCCAACAAAAGAGGCGGAATTCTCCAGATGGACGTGGCCAGCGGAGCAATTACACCGCTGTATATGGGGTATCTAAATGGTGAGTTCATTGGCGAGTTGGCCATTCATAACAACTACCTCTATGCTGGTGTCCGGCAAGGGATGGGTAATCTCCACCGCACCCCGCTCAATGCCTCGGCCTGGGAGACACTGCAGAATGATAGGGGGCTTAGTGGCGTTGAGATAACGTGGCTAACATGCTCGGATCGTGGTGTTTATGTTGGATCGCGGGAGCACGGCGCGTTGTTTGTGCAGAACGGCTCAACTGTGTTGCGATCCGTTAGCACCGCCATACAAAGATCAGTTGTGCAATCGCTAAACCCATTTGGCAAAAGCACAATTGTTACAAGCCGACTTCTCGGAGTATTCATAACCGACTCGATGGGCCAAAACATTCGCCCCTTTTCAAATTCGCTGCCACCATCATCTGAGTATGCCGTTACGGTAATGGACTCGCTGGTGTTTGTTGCAAATGGCGAAGGTAGCGTGTTGCGAAGTAACGACACTGGACGGACGTGGACTGCATTTCCCGATCGATTTCCGCGGTCGGTGATGAACACCCTAACTACGCATCGAAACCTACTGTACGCCTCCACAATTTACGGTGTTCAGGTGAGCGCCGACAGTGGCCGAACTTGGAGATCACTCAATAGCGCGCTCGACGAAGAGAACGTTTTTAAGACCATAACACACGATAGTTTGATGATCCTAATTGCCACGAACGGAACATTACTCATCCGGCCAAACGGAACTGTTGAACGATTCAATCCCAACATCGAAGCCGAGCATCAACCAAGACTAAGTGACGCAGTAATTCACAAAGGCGTTGTATATGCTTCTGGTTATCCCGGCCTCTTTGTAAGCAAGGACTACGGTAGAACATGGACAGTAACAGAGATTCCTAAGGTGGTAATGATGCGTACCCTGAGCATCGTTGGCAACGAGTTGTTTATGGCAACCGATTCTGGTGAGTTACTCGCAACCCCTCTTCCGTGAGAGTTCTCCTCATAACGTACATATTGGCCTTGCATGCGTTTCCGCTAGCACTTGTTGTTGTGAAGAAAGACGTTCATCGCAGAATTCGCAACGAGGTTCTCCGGTCTGTCCCGGAACAACAACGCGAGACGCTGCTGCTATCAGAAGAAGTGTATCGTTCTTCTCTGCGCGACGAAGGCAAGGAGGTAGAGGTTGGAAGCGTGATGTTCGACATCATTTCGGTACGAGATTCCGCCGGTATTATCGTGGTGTCGTGTCTACGAGACAATGCAGAAACCGCCATTACATTGGCAATAGGGCAGATGCGCCGCGCAGCTCTCTCAAAGGACGCACGCGTTGTTTCCATAATGGCACCACTACTTGTATTTGCAGGTGCAGCTACGCACGCAGCAGACGTGCTGAGTATTACGAACTATACAAGCCAAACGCAATGCACTGAACGCCGCGCGCTTGCTATGCTGCAACACAGCCCAGCTATTCCAACGCCCCCTCCTGAGTGCTGAGAGAGCCCGCCAATCTCTTTCATCACCTATTTCTCAATCAGGAGCGATCATGCATCAGATCATGACCGTTGTTGTTTGCTGGATGCTTGTTTGCGCATGGCAGCCATCAATGGCACAGGAAACGAAACCGAAACCCGCCGCGTCCGACACCCTAGTGGTAACCAGACCCGAGGTAGTGGTAACCGCTATTCGTGGCGAAGAAGATATCCGCGAAGTACCATTAGCAATAACCATTGTTCCGCCGATGGTTCTCGAAACACAACGCGGCTACGGTATAGATGGTATGTTAACGTTGGTTCCGGGAGTTATTGGGCAGTCTCGCACAGGCGGAGTCGACTCTCGTGTGCAGATCCGCGGCTTTGGCGCACGAGGCGCGGGACAACGATCGAACGCGGGTACGTCGAGAGGCATACGATTCTACACGGACGGCATTCCCGAAACCGAGCCAGACGGACGTACGTCGTTTGACCTTATCAACAGCGTTCATGCGTCGAAAGTTGAGGTAGTTCGTTCGAATGCCAGCACGTTATGGGGCAACGCAGCGGGTGGCGTAGTAAACGTAAGCACAGTACCGCTAACACGAGATGCATTTGCTCAGCTCGATGCGTCGTTTGGTTCGTTTGGGTTTATGCGTCAATCACTACTGGCAAATACACCCATGGGAGATGGACAGGCCTACGTGTCTATTACCAACACATCCATGGATGGATGGAGAGAACAATCGCGTGGTTTTCAAACACTGGGCACCATCGGTTTAGTAACAAAGCCGTCCGACCGAACAAATGTGAATGTGTTCATAACGGGCGCGTCGAACCAATTCGAGATACCGGGTCCGATTACCCGCGATCAATACAATGCAGACCCACAACAGGCACAGGCAGACACAACGATCTACAAGCCATCCTTTGTGCAACGAGACGAGCGACGCGACAATCGCTTGGCACGTATTGGCTCTACGTTCGATCACAGCTTCTCCGATCATCAATCAATCGCCGGTTCGGCGTTTGTGCAATCCAAAAAGCTTGAACGCTCTGAACGAAATACTTGGCGCGACTTCAACCGGTATCACATTGGTGGTAGCATGCTCTATCGCAATTCGCAAGAGCTAAGCGCGGCCGTTAATCGCATAATGGTAGGGGGCGATGCACAATACCAAGACGGTGCAATCTTGTTCTACAACCTGAATACAGATGCCGGCAGAGGAACCACTCTCCGCCAGAACAAGCGCGAAGGTGCATTGAACATGGGTGCCTTTTTGCAGGACGAGTTTATGATATCAGACCTAAGCATAGTAGCCGGACTTCGCTACGATGCTGTTCGGTATATCGATCAGGATTTTATCAATCCTGCATCTGATACCATGGCAACGTACTCTCGACTCATTCCCAAGGTTGGCATTGCCTATCGAGTATCGCCGATGTTTAATCCCTACGCGAATCTCGGAGGTGGCTTCGAGGTGCCGGCCGGCAATGAAACAGATCCACCGGCTGTAATTGGCTCTACAACGCCGTCTAAATCACTGAACCCATTGCTAAAGCCCATCTCCAGCACTACCTACGAAGTTGGTGTTAAGGGGGCAACAGAGGAACGCTCGGAAATGTGGGCATCGCTTCAGTACGATGTTGCGTTGTGGTATATCTCCGTGCTGAACGACATTGTGCCGTATAACAGCGGTGCGTTCTTTGTTCCTGCTGCCGAGAGCAAACGTATGGGTGCCGAGCTTGGCGTTACCGCCATTACAAACTTTGGCGTAACGGTAGCAGGTGCGCTTACCGTAATGCGCACGGAGTATTCGGATTACGTTGTAGACTCCGGCTACATCAGTCAAAACTTGTCAGGAAAGACGGCAGACTACTCTGGTAATGAGCAACCCGGAATACCATCGTTGAGCGCAACACTTCGGGTGCGATACGATGCAGATGTACTGGGTGGACTCTACGCAGAGGCAGAGTCGAGAACACTTAACGGATACGTTGTAGACGATGCCAATACTATGCGCACCGATGGTTGGACCACCGTTGCCCTTGCCGTAGGCCTGCGCATTCCCATAGTTCATAACACGTTGATTGCCGACGTGCGTGGAAGGGTAGACAACGTGTTGAACACAACGTATATGGCATCTGCCTGGGTAAACCCCGACGTCACCAGGGGTGGCGCGCCATTTATCGAGTCGGGCTTGCCTCGCAACGCCATGGTAACCGTAGGCCTACGCTACGCCCCCTAAGCGCTAACGGAGTAGCGGATTATCCGAGCGCTGAAATGTGCCGGTTGTAATTACATCGCGGATATGGTATGTGCCTAACTTTCTTGCACGCAGAAAACCAAGCCATGCCATATCTGCAAACCGGCCATTCTCTAACAGATCTACAAGCCATTCATCGGCATAACTTGGTTTCTCTTGTCGCATTCCTGCACCAATCTCTAATAGCCACTTTCTGTTGAAACGTTCTTGTGCGCCAATAGAAGGGGCCATAACTACAGGTATACCCAACCCTGCATAAAAGCTTAGCTCGCTGGGTTTTGTCCAAAGAATATCCGTTGTTCGAATAGCCGCGTTAAACTCCTCGAAGTATGTTGGCAAATCCTCGCTGTAGAGAATGCACACTGCATCGGTGTTGGTAACTAGGATGTTGCGTTGCTCAATAAACCAATCACGTACTTCGCTCCGTGTACCGGCTACAAGATTTAGCTTCATAGTTCCCGCGTTTAACTCCAACCGGAAGGCGCGCATAAGTTTTGCGCCGATTTCTTTTTGAGCCCCAGCGCCCCCTACCGCGTAGGTGATTGTTAACACCCTACCATCGGGAATGGGGTTGGTAGCTTCAGCCCCAAGAAAATGTTCAACACTTTTCCCGTGAAGCGTATGAAACCGGCCAAGCGGGTCGAGCACCTTTAGGCGCACAGCTAAATCGCTCTTTAGCACCGGAAGGGTTCTTCCCCCCAGCAAAGACTCGTCCAGAGGAAAGCCGGTTAAGAATATACGGTCCTCGGAAACACCATACGATTTTAGTCGCAGCGCGGCCTTACCGCACGGTACCATGTAGTTAATGGCCGACTCCGAAGGATCCTTCGCAACCCAAACGCGATTGAGATCGGCATCGCAAATGATGCAATAAATGGGTTCGTGTCCGGCGTTGTTCGCCACAAGTGCCGGAACATAAAACGAGGTAAGCAAGGGCTGACGTTTCGATTCAACGATACGCTCTACACCTGCACCTAGCCCCTTCTTCATCTCTCGTGCTAACATGGATACTTGCATGGTTGGACCCGACAGATTCCGGATGGGGTACAACGATGGGATGTGCAACAACGAATCGAGCATGCCAAAGAGTTGTTTGCCCACAAACGGCACACTCTTCGAACGGGAGAACACTTCGTACAACCGCAGATACCGTTTCCACAATCGCCTTTCCGAAACCGACGCCAATTCATTATCTCCGGCTGCGATAATGCCGCCATCGGCGTCATGACGAAATGGGTACACGGCCCGCATGTGACCATATCCCATGTCTGCAGACACTACCCACAGCGGAGAGGCGGAATTCATTGGATGGGGGAGCGGCGCGTGTTAGCGCACCTTAAACGATGCCATGGTTACAATTGCAAGCATAATGGCAATGATATAAAAGCGCGATACAATCTTCGCTTCGTGCCAACCACTCTTTTCGAAATGATGATGCACAGGTGCCATCTTAAAAATGCGTCTGCCTTCGCCAAACCGACGTTTGGTGTATTTAAACCAGAGTACTTGCAGAATAACCGATACCGTTTCTGCAAAGAATATTCCTCCCACGATGGGGAGCAAAAACTCCTTCTTAATGAGCACACACAACACACCAATAGCGCCCCCTAAGGCAAGTGAGCCGGTGTCACCCATAAATACTTGCGCGGGATAGGCATTGTACCACAAGAAGCCCATGGCTGCTCCAACAATGGCAGCACAGAAAATTGCTAGCTCGTCTGTACCATGCAAATGCATGATATTGAGATAGTTGGCAAAGAAGGCATTACCACTGAAGTAGGCAATAACAGCCAGAGTAAGTGCGCTAACTCCAACAGTGCCTATACACAAACCATCAAGACCATCGGTGAGGTTTACAGCGTTCGACGTAGCGGTAATGATAAAGATGATGATAGGGATGTAGAGAATTCCGAAATCGAAGTTAACGTTCTTCTGAAACGGCACCGTTGTAAGTGACGTCCACGATACCTGGTCTGCCGAAAACCACTCCGGGAAAAACGTCAACGAACATCCAACGATCAGTCCAACCGTTACCTGTCCAACAATCTTGTATCTCCCGATTAATCCCTTTGGAAGCTTCTTAATAACCTTCAGGTAATCGTCGAGAAAACCCACCGCACCCAAGGCCGCCATCGTAAAAACACACATAACAACGTACATGTTTACTACGTTGGCCCAAACAATCGTGGGTATAAGAACAGCAGCCAATACAATCAATCCACCCATGGTGGGCGTTCCGGCCTTACCGGAATGTTGTCCAACACTTTGCAGCTCGGACTTTGCTTGTTCGCCAATCTGACGTTTCTTCAACGCACGGATGATAGACGGACCAACCAGCAACGCTATAAGCAAGGCCGATATTGCGGCAGCAGCGGCGCGGAACGTTACATACTGAAATAGGTTCGCTCCCGGATAGTCCGTTATGGAGCGAAGCCACAAAGCCAATTGATAGAACATCCCCGAATCCGCTGTTTATGAGCTGTGCGAAGTTAGGTTCAGAAACCGAGATTCTCGATCACTCGCTCCATCTGGAGCCCCCTGCTACCTTTTACCAATACCGCAGTACCCTCTTCGAGGTGCTCGCGTAGGTCTTCGGCAAGGCCGCGATGGGTTTCGTGGGCAATAACGTGATTGCCGTCAATACGCTCGAAAGCCCTCCGAAACTCGTTTCCAATGAAGAGTACTAGGTCTGCCACGGATTCGGCTTCTGATAACACACGCATATGTTCTTCTTCTGCAGCAGCACCAAGCTCCCGCATATCCCCCAATACAGCAATACGCTTCTTTGCAGGGAACTTCTGTAGTGTGCGCAGAGCCATAAGCATGGAGTCGGGGTTGGCGTTATAGGAGTCGTTTAAAATTGTTGCACCTTTTACGTGCTGCACCACCATGCGAGCATACCCATGTGCGGCAGGGGGCTGGTACGATGTTAACCCTTCCTGAACATCGGCGGGGTGCATCTGTAGTGCCCATGCCACGGCCACTGCACACACTGCATTGTATGCGGAGGCAAGGCCAACAGACTGCATTGGTGCGCGGAACGTAAATGCGCCATGTACCATATGTATTGTAGGACGCACCGAGGAGTCGAACGAAACAGATGGACGAATTTCGGCAGGGGCATCTACAGCGTAGGTTATGGCCTTGCGGAAAGATCCTGCATAGGCAGCAAGCCGCTCGTCGTCCATGTTCACCAGTGCCAACCCATCATGGTCTCGGAGGTAATCGAAAAGCGCGGTTTCTTCGCGCTCTACTCCATCGAGATTTATGAGAAACTCTAGGTGTTCCTTGCCAATGTTCGTTATCAAACCAATGGTTGGCTGCACCATGGCAGATAGCAGTTCAATCTCTCCGGGCTGATTTGTGCCAATTTCAATTACAGCCGCTTGATGCTCTGATGTAAGTTGAAGCAGGGTAAGGGGCGTGCCAATCTGGTTGTTGTAGTTGGCTTCGGTTGTAAGCACATGGAAGGTTGTTGAGAGCACATGTGCCGTAAGATCCTTTGTAGACGTTTTTCCGGTAGCGCCGGCAACGGCAACAACCGGAAGCGTAAACCTTCTGCGATGGTACCACGCAAAAGACCCCAAACAATGCAGAGTGTTGGGAACGCATACAACCGGCGTATTCCATGATGGGTTTGGAGCAAAGCCAGTATCTGCAACAACAAGAGAGGCCCCCTTATCAATGGCGGATTGAATGTGGGCGTGACCATCGTGCGTTTCGCCGCGGAGAGCAATGAATGCGTTGCCGGGAACAAGCGATCGCGAGTCGGTGCAAACACCAACAACCGAAATATCTTGCGGCACGTTAGCGGCGTACTTGCCGGCAATCGCTACGATGTCTTCGTATCCAAAAGGGGCAACATTCTTCATGAGACGTTTATGCTGGGTTAGTTCTGTTCAACAATGCGCTCGGCAATGCGGAGTCTGGCGCTGCGTGCACGGGGATTGCGAGCAACCTCTTCCGGCGTTGCTTCTACGGCTTTCTTTGTAAGTATGCGAAGACTCTTGGAATGAGTGCGGAATACATTCTTCACAATTCTGTCTTCACCGCTATGGTAACTCATCACTACAATTCGTGCACCGATGCGCAGCAATGGAATCATAGCAACAAGGGTGTCTTCGAGAACGCCCAACTCATTGTTCACCGCAATGCGGAGTGCCTGGAAGAGCCGGGCCATTGTCTTCGGCTGATGCTGTGGGGGTATCTGCTGCACCACTACGTCGCGCAGATCTGCTGTTGTTGCAAAGCGCGAAAGAGTTCTCCGTTGCACTATGGCCTTCGCTAATCGCCACGCCTGTGGCTCGTCTGCATTAGCGCGGAAGATGGCAGACAGCTCCTCTTCGCTGCGCGAGTTAAGGATGTCTGCGGCCGTCTCGCCACTTGGAGCAAAACGCATGTCTAGTGGAGCCATCTTACGGAAGGAAAATCCACGCTCGTGGTAATCGAACTGGTACGACGAAACGCCAAGATCGAACAACACACCATCTGCCAGAATGTTCATGTTCTGAACAACCTGCGGCATAGTAGAAAAGTTGGCGTGAACAATGGTAAGCCGCGATGAGTGCGCCTTAGCAAGCTCTGCTTCGAAGCGCATTGCCGTGTGCGCAATGGCCCGTTCGTCTGCATCGAAGGCAATGATTTTTGCTGTTTGTGGCTGCTGAGCTAACAGGGCAGCGGTATGCCCGCCCCCTCCCAGTGTTGCGTCGATATACACGCCGGATTCGTGCATTGCCAAACCCGCAATACACTCGTTAAGCATCACCGGGATGTGATATTCTGTTTCATCAAGACGAGCCATATGCTGAATTTCGCGAAATTGGAGGGATCGTGATGAGAAGAATACACAAGTCGTTGAGGAACGCGGGGTGTTTTATTGCCCTCGCGGCACTTGTTGTGGCTGGTTGTTCGAAGCCACAAACCAACAGAGGAAAGCAAGTGTACGAGGAATATTGCGCTCGTTGTCACGGTGCAGATGGCAAGGGGGGTAGTGGTGGCGTTTCTCTAGCCGGAAGGTCTGTTTGGTCTAAAAATTCAGACAGATTGCTTCGAACACTTTTGTATGGGGCAAGTGGCACCGGCCACCCAGACTCCTATGGAGCTATTCGGTCTATGCCGCCAATACCGTACACAGATGCCGATGTAGCCGCCGTTGCAGAGTACACGTGGCAGCTTGTGAATGCGGGCTCCATTTCTGTAAGCGAACAGGATGTGCGTAATGCGCGCCTTCCTACGCGCAGCTCCGGTTTACAACAACCGGATACCGTGGCTACAACAACACGCTAAGGGAGGGCAGGCCAAGGGGCTCTACGGAGAGGAAGGCCTCGGCATACCGCACGCCAATTCTACTTCCGTGGTGAAGTGCACGTGCCTCTATTTCTTCCAAGAACTCTGGTCGAGATAGATAGGTATGTGGCTCTTCGCCGCTATAGCGTTCCGGAACATGAAACTGCGACGCAAAGGCCTTAATGGAATCCATCTTTGCTTGAAACGACTCCGTAATGTCTACATAGAAGTCTGGCAAACGTGGAAAGCTGTAGGTCTGTTCAAAACAAATCATGCGCTGCGGCCTATATGGCACCTGCTCTTCGTTATCGTGGAATGTTCGTATGCGGGCAAGACCAGACAAGAAGGCGGCGCTGCGAGCAATGTGGTGCACAGATTCGTGGTCGGGATGACGTTCGAAAGGGGGCGGAATAAGCAACAGTGTTGGTTGCCATCTGCGAATCACTTCAATAACGGAGGTAATGTTCTCTTGTGTTCGCGCCACTGCGCCGTCGGGCATTGATAACGTTACCCGCTGCGAGACACCTAATACTTCTGCTGCTAATTCTGCTTCATGTTCCCGGATTTCCGGTGTACCCCGCGTTCCCAATTCGCCCCTTGTGCAGTTTACCAGCACAACGGTTTTTCCTTCCCGCGTTAGGTTCTTGATGGTTCCACTGCACGATAACTCGGCATCATCTGGATGCGCGCAGAGCACCATAACGTCTGTCTTCATTCTACGTCTCCCAGCGAATCAATCTTGGCTACTCTCTGTGTGTGACGTCCACCTTCGAACGGTGTAGCCAAAAACGTTGTTACAATGTTTTCTGCAAGCTCCAGAGACACTATGCGCTGTCCTACGGCAACCATATTGGCGTTGTTATGCATTCGGGCAAGTTGTGCCATTTCTACGGTGGTGCAATTAGCAGCGCGTATTCCGCGAACCTTGTTGGCGGCAATGGATATACCAATGCCAGAGCCACATACCAGCACACCATAATCTGCATAACCGTCTCGCACAAGATGCGCTGCAGCAGTGCCGTAGTCTGGGTAGTCTACAGACTCCGAAGAATATGTGCCAACATCTAACACAACATAGCCGGTGTTAACAAGCATCTGCTTTAGTGCTTCTTTGTGTGTGTAGCCGGCATGATCGGAACCAATGGCAATTGTCATACGTGTACTCCCGTGCTTCCAAAACCACCTTCACCACGCTGTGTTTCTTCGAGTGAGGTGCGTTCGTCCCATGCTACAGTTTCGTGTTTCGCAGCAACAAGTTGTGCGATGCGCATGCCCCTTTCGATGATAACATCTTCACTCGAAAAGTTGGCAAGGATAACTTTTACTTCGCCGCGATAGTCGCTATCAATAGTACCGGGGGAATTAAGGGCAAACACGCCGTGTTTTGCGGCTAAACCACTGCGAGAGCGAACCTGCACTTCGTACCCTGTGGGTATAGCTATGCAGAGTCCGGTAGGTACCATGGTAACCTTGCCAGAGCTTAGGACGATGGGTTGATCAATGGCCGCGCTAACGTCCATTCCGGCAGCACCATTCGAAGCGCGAGACGGAAGCGGAAGATCGGCGGCATGGGGGAGGCGTACAACAGAAATCGTAATCATCATGCAACCTACGAAACCACTTGTAGGCGCACCACGAGTTATTTACGTCCAAAGTCTGCGGGGTTCTCGCCCCACTTCTCGGTATCCCACTTCAACACCGCATTGGGATAGGTGTTTGTTTGTAGCCAGCGCTCGGCTCTGGTAAGAAGTTCGAACACGGGGGCGTTGGCCGGTGTTTGTGGTACAGTGGTTTTTGCCTTCTTCTTGCGTAGCCAAGAGAGCGCCGTTCGAGAGTCTGTATAGATGGGTTCTGCAAGCCCCCTTTGCTTACAAAACGCTAAGCAGTGCACAATTGCGAGGAACTCGCCAAGGTTATTCGAGGAATCGTAGAATGGTCCCATCCGAAAGATCTCCGCCTCTGTTTCTACATCTACACCACGATACTCCATCACGCCGGTTGTCATATCACACGCGGCATCTACGGCAAACGAGGGCAACAAACAGTTGCGTACCGGCACAACTCGTTTAGCCGCTACACCAGCGGCGGGGGGTCCGGCAGCATACGCTTCTTCTGCCGCCTGCTTGGTGGGGTAGGACTTGTACCGTGCACCCGCTACACCGTTGATGTGCGGCTTAGCGGCTTCCCACGTGGAGTATATCCCGGGTGCTACGCCGCGCCACACTACATACCATTTGGGCTTGTTGTCTTTTGCCATTGCCACAAAGGTAGCGTGTCACGTTCGTACTGTGTATCACCACGAAGAGTGGAATTCTGAAAGAGCGCTATGTATTCGAAAACATTCTCGGCATCGGTTCTTGGAATTGGTGCCTTTCCTGTGGAGATCGAAGTAACCATCGAATTGTCTATTCCTGCGTTTCAGATTGTGGGATTGCCAGACAGTTCGGTGCGGGAATCGAAGGAACGTGTTGTTGCAGCGTTGCGCCACGCGGGATACGACTGGGAGCCCAGACGTATCGTGGTGAATCTAGCGCCGGCCGATGTTCGCAAGGAAGGAAGTGCGTTCGATTTGCCTATTGCCATTGGCATTCTTCAGGCGTTAGAGCTTATCCCAGCTTCGGATCTATGTACAACGGTATTGCTTGGAGAGCTGGCTCTGGACGGGGTGTTGCGTGCGGCGCACGGAGTGTTGCCGGTAGCCATGATGTTAAAGAGAAAGGGCATAACTCGACTCATCGTGCCAACAGCAAATGCTCAGGAGGCGGCCATCGTGCGCGGACTAGATGTGTATGGGGCAGACACGCTCTCCGATGCCATTGCACTGGTTACCGGTATCTCCGATGCGCAGCCGTATCAGGTAGATGTAGATGCCGTTTTTGCCAATGCCTCTGCGGCGCATCAGATAGACTTGCAAGACGTGCGGGGTCAGCTTGGTGTGCGCCGCGCGTTAGAGGTGGCTGCGGCAGGTGGACACAATCTCATAATGGTAGGTCCGCCAGGGGCGGGCAAAACAATGCTTGCAAAACGAATCGCCACCATCCTGCCCCCGCTGTCGCTTCCGGAGGCACTCGAAACCACCACCATCCACTCGGTGGCAGGCCTGCTCCCCCCGGGTCAGCCATTGGTTACCCAGCGCCCCTTTCGGGCACCTCACCATACCATTAGCGATGCTGCACTGGTGGGAGGGGGCGTTGGGGTGGTTCGAGCAGGAGAAATTACTCTGGCTCATCATGGTGTTTTGTTCTTAGACGAGGTGCCGGAGTTTCAGAGGAATGTACTGGAAGTGCTGCGTCAGCCGCTGGAAGACCACAAGATTCGGATCTCGCGCACACGCATGACGGTGGAGTATCCGGCGAACTTTATGCTGGTATGCTCTATGAATCCGTGTCCGTGCGGAAACTTCGGACATCACCAGCGTCAGTGTAGGTGCACACCGCAGGACGTTCAGAAATACATGGCGAAGATATCGGGTCCGCTCCTCGATAGAATAGACATTCACATCGATGTGCCAAGTGTAGATGTGAACGATCTTCTCGAAGCATCATCCGGAGAAGATTCGGCAACGGTTCGCTTGCGTGTGGAGGTTGCCCGGCAGAGGCAGGCGCACCGCTTTAAGGGACAAGGGCACCTCTATAAGAATGCAGACATGTCTGCAAAAGAAACGGAGAAGTACGCCGCCGTTCAACCAGAGGCACGGGATACGGTTGCCGAAGCTATGCTGAGACTGCATCTTAGCGCGCGGGCGTATGACCGCATTATAAAGGTGTCCCGCACCATTGCCGACCTAGATGACAGCCAACACGTAGAACAACGACATGTTCGAGAGGCAATTCAATATCGAACGCTCGACAGACCCTATTGGAATGCCTAACGGCTACAGCGTGGCGCTGGGAGCCGTGGAGAACACTCTGTGTCTCCACGAAGAAAGAGCGGCGGTAATACCCACCGTGGTAAGGCCAAGCACAGATTCCGCATGAAGCGATACCAGACCGCCGCGCAGGGGTCTCTTGGCTGCTTGCTTGAGTTCTGCCGTTGATACCGGCAAGACGAGAGTAGGATCAAGCTTAAAAAACTCCGCTATCTGAACAGCAAAATCGTAGCGACTTAGGTAGTCTGCGCCGCCAACATGAAAAAGGCCGGTTCGCCTCTTCAACACAATCCTGCGCAACGCATCCGTAACATCATCGGAGAATGTAGGGTTGGAGTACTGATCGGTTACCACACGAATGGGCTTCTTCTGCTCGAGAGACGTAGTAACCCACTGCACAAAGTCTGGATGCACGCCGGTCTGACCAAACACAACGTTCGTACGCACAATAGTGGCAGCCGAGCTACCGCTGAGGCACACATTTTCGCCAGCAAGTTTCGATTTGCCGTAATAGTTCAGGGGGCTAGGCACGGCGTGTTCATCGTACGGACCCTTCGCCCCATCGAACACGTAGTCTGTAGACATGTGTACAAGATGGGCATCGAGAATCCGCGAAATCCTAGCCAAGGTCTCGGGGAGAGTTACGTTAACTGCCCAAGCGGTATGGCGATCAGCTTCGCAAGCGTCTACATTCGTATACGCAGCGCAGTTTACAATGGTATCCGGCTTGACCTGCATAAGGGCCCCCTTCAACGCCGCCTTGTCTGCAATATCTACGGTGCACCACTGCACACGTTCATCCGATCCATCCGGCGCATGCTGAGACGATACTGCGATAATGCGAGCATCGGTTTCTTGTAAGAGCACAGGAATAAGGGCCGACCCAACCCTACCGCCCGCACCAACGATGGCAATTGTCTCGAGCGTCATCCGAGGAATGCTCCATACATCCAGACAAGTTTCTCTTGCTGGCGAATGTAATCGCTCATCAGCGCCGTTGTGCCTTCGTCTGATGCCTCGTGTGCAGCCGCGAGAAGTTCACGCTGCAGAACAAGAATATCCGTAAACGAAGCAAGAATGCTGCGTACCGCTGCCTTACCATCGCGTACATTTTCGGCCGGCTTTACCCGAGAAATAGCCAGGTACGATGTGAACGTGTGGTCGGGAGTACCACCCAGCGTTAGGATACGTTCGGCAACCTCGTCGATCTTCAGCACAAGGTCATTGTATAACTCTTCAAACTTTAGGTGTAGTTCGAAGAACTTATCGCCGCGGATATTCCAGTGGAATCCCCGAACGTTTTGGTAAAACACAGTGTAGTTTGCCAGTAGCTCGTTGAGTTCGTGAACAAGCTCTTCGGCCTTCTTGGCGTCGAGTCCAATGGGATTGAGTTTACGTGCCATACTTCGAGAGAAAAAACGGGTGAATCAACCTCGGATTGCTGAAACTTTTTGTTGCTCCGAGACTCCTACAATTTGCCTTGCGAAGTGGTTTTCGCAGCGCTGACTGACGTTTCACACGAAAGAAACGTGTTTACCCTATTTTACGCCATGAATATGACACGTTTTTGGTCCTTTGTTGCCCATCTTGGTGCATTTCTCGCATTCTCGGCATCTACGAACCTTCTTGCGCAGCCCGATTTAGCGCCCCTCCGAGTAACTACCAACGAGTCTCCGGTGCCGGGATTCCTCTACCTCGCTCCAAATTGTAGGGTTAGTCCTCCTCCGTACGGAGCGTATTTGGCCGCGTACAATGTGAATGGTGGCGTGCTAAAAACCGGACGAGTAACGAACTATCCGTTTGAATACAAGGTGTTTCCAGACGGACGCATCGGATACTCGGAGTTGGTGGTGTTTGCCGGCGCCTCGGTGCCTGCAGGCGTGTATATCGTTGATACGCTGTTCCAGGTTGTTGAGCTTCTGGACCAACAACGGGGGTATCTAACTACCCAACACGACTTTCACATGCTACCGAACGGACACCGTTTGTTGCTTGGGGCCGAAGACGTAACGATAGACATGAGCACGGTTGTAGAAGGTGGTCATCCCGCCGCCAACGTGGTTCAGGCCGTTATTCAAGAAATCGACTGCGACGGCAAGGTAGTTATGCAGTGGAAAGCCCTCGATCATCTTCCTATCACAGACTCGTACGAAGACCTTACAGCACCGGCAATCCGGTATTGCCATAACAACGCTCTCTGGATTGATGACGATGGCAACTGGTTGGTGTCTATGCGACACATGTCGCAGATTATTAAGGTAAACAGTAAAACCGGCGAAGTAATGTGGAAGCTAGGTGGTAAGAGCAATCAGTTTACCATTGTCGGAGATCACGAAGAACTTGCGCCAACATACTTTAGCTATCAACACGACATTCGTCGTTTGCCAAACGGCAACATCTCCTTGTTCGACAATGGCACTCAACACGAGCCGCGGTTTTCGCGCGGCGTGGAGTATTCCATCGACGAAGAAAGAAAGATTTGTCGCATGGTGTGGGAGTACCGACACAACCCAGACTACTACGTGAGTATTCAAGGGGGCATGCAAACTCTGGATAGCGGACACCGCATTATTGGATGGGGAAGCGCCGCCAGCGATGGATCGGCGGCTGTAACGGAAGTGGACTCGAACGGACTCGTTGTGTTCGAGGCGTTCTATCCTAAGCAGATGTTTGTATACCGCGCAACGAAGTACCCCGTTTGGCCGCCTGGCAGACCCTCTGCGAACATTCAAATCAACAACGTATTGCAGGGAGAAACCTACTCGTACCACAATGCAACGCGATTTACGGGTGTGAAGGTTACGTTCAACGAGGTATCGTCATTCTTCTACAACAGCACGTGGGTAAAACGTTTTGAATGGTCGCCAAAAAACCCTCAGTGGCCCGGCGAGTCGCCATTGCTTCATCAGTCGCGTGTTGAATTTGTGGCAGAAGGACTTCGCTCGGCAAAGGCAACACTACGTTTCGCAATAGACACGTTTGGAATAACGCTCGATCCAACAACACTTTCTGTGTATTACCGACCCATCGTTGATTCGGGTCGGTTTGCAGTAGTTCCTTCATCATGGAACCCGAGCACTCGAGAGATTACCGTGCAGGGAGCCCAAATGGGCGAATACTGCTTTGGCGTGGCATCACCAGCACCAAACACACCTCCCGTGCCATTGCTGTATTGGCCGATAGGGGGCTTGCGTGTGCTCGAGAATAGCACTCACAACCTACGTGTTACCCCTAACGGACGCGTTGATTCGGTTCGTATCCAAGTGTCGCGCAATAAGGACATGAGCAGTATTGAGTTCGACGGAACAACGCAGAGTGACCGCATACCATTTCCTGTTGGAGCTGCCGGAACCATGTACTACTGGCGGGCATTAACAACGGCCGGCGCGCAACAGAGTGCGTGGTCGGCAGTTGATAGTTTCAGGATTGCTCCGGCGTTTCTCGAGATTACGAAGCCGGCTACTGATGTTGCGTGGGTATTTGACAACCGCTATCCGATTAGTTGGAATACCGACATTAGCGGAGATGTGCGCATTGAGTTGGTAAAGGACGGAACGGTTCTTGCAACAATATCAGACTCTGTGCCGGCCGCCGCGCAAGGGTTTCTCTGGCAGGTACCGTTTACCGTCCCGATGGGCAAGCAATACCATGTGCGCATCACATCTCGCGATAACAACTTTGGCACTATCGATGTAGTTGGAACAGCGAACATCGAGATAACGAACATCGTTTCTGTAGCCAACACACCTGGTGAAGAGCAGGGTCCGGTTACTGTTCTGCCGCTTCCAGCACACACGAACGTCGTATTCGAAAACCGCGCTAGTGGCTGCGCCATGGTGGAGGTATATGCACCAAGTGGTGAACGTGTTCTCCGCGGAACCGGCACCGGTACGCGTATCACGGCAGACGTATCACACTTGGCCTCGGGTGTATACATGGCGCTGGTTACAGACACGAGGGGTAGGCAATACAGGATTGCCGTTCCTGTGCAGCACTAACTACGGCTCGTCCAAATCAGACGAACAGGCCTGTGTCGTTACCACGGCCTCGATAGCGATGCTAGTTGTCACGCCTAGGATATCGTCGCACCCCGATGCGGATGCCACTCGGTAGCACGATAACAACTGTTGTTTCCGATACTGCCTGTTCCAGAAGCACCACTACTGAAACGTGCCATAGGCCAGACCGTGTTTCCGTGCGAAGTCTCCCTTGCCTAATCCACTGCTTTGCCACCGCTCTACCAGTGGACACATCTCATCACGGCTGCGCATCTTCCTCTTCTCTGACATCGCATAACTCCTATATTGTGCTATGCGAACCTATCGCCACAACCTATCACCAGGAATAGGTACTTGCTCGGGTGGATACTCAGCAACAGGCTCGGTATGTCGATCGATCAGGTGTGAATCACACCCTTGTAGGTGGTGCCTATTCCATAACCACTCACAGCGCGATGGGCCACGATGTGGAGGCAGTTTGAAGTAAGGACATGTGGCTAACATCTGGCGAAAGCACGATGTTTCGTGTTCTGATCGTGACCGCTATAGAGAGTTTCTATCATTTATTGACGTCCACATAAGAATCAGCATAGACACGCATTCATCGCCTCGACACTAGGCGTTCGACCCATCCATTCTGTGGGTGTCATATTCTTAAAGTGAACGAAATCGCCGAAGGGTTGTCCAAAGCGAAAAAAAGTTGGATAAGACGTATAATTTGCTTGCTTTGTACATTCGACGTTGCGTACGTTCCTTGCGGGTTTCGAGAAATTACTGTGAAGTGGGTCGAGCCAATACACAGAATTACGTAAATCGCAATCCATAGTAATCGGAGTCGTTGACTACTGGAGGACCTAGTGTTACGCAATTTTACGACCTTGTTAGTGTCGGTCGTGGTACTCGCACTCTCGTTAGTACCATCGTACGCGGCGGATGCGCCCTGCGTCCCCGATTGCCCCCAATCCGCCTATAATGGTCCGTTCACACAGGTGCTGCAACTAAGCCCAACGTGCTTTGTCCAAGTAACGTACTGGCGCCGGCTAGCCTGCAGTGCAAACGAGGATGTTGCGATAACGCAGGTCCGCATTCTATCAATGCCTGGATGTAACTTCTATAACACGTCCGTTTTCCTTGAGTCAGTTACACGTGCGTTGCTAGTTCGGACCACTTGTACACTAAGGCAAGACTCGTGCGTTACACAGTGGCGCGTGACGCGGGCTTCGTGCTGGCGAAACGATACAGTCAATATTTGCGGCGACACCTTGATGGTGCCGTGCCGGGGTGAAGGCTGCTGCTTGGTATCGTACCGTATTTGCGGCGATTCCAATCGTCTGGGGGGTAAGTATGTCAAACCTGTGGCTATCCTATCAACAGGCACATGCGCCGATACCGGATCTGTATGGTCTCCCTGCCACAGTGCATGTGATACATCGATGAGCGGCTCAGTCGGTCTTAATACCACGTCTGTCGACGATGTTGATGATGCGGGGAACCTTAACGCATACCCGAATCCAGCAGACATGACTGTGACCGTATCCGCGGGATCCGCTGCGTTTACCAAGATCGTCTCGCTTCAGGTTGTTGATGTGAGTGGCCGCCTCGTGATCAGTCTCCAACCCTCTCCTGATAACCTCCGCAGTGGCAGTATAACGTTCGATGTCTCGCACCTTCCGTCTGGGACATATGTCGTTACGTGCATAACCGATAGTGGTCGACTGACCACTCGATTCTCTGTAAATCATTGATCACGCTTCTAGACCAGAACCGACTGCTATATGCTGAGGGTGTTATGGACGTCATCATCGTGTGTTTCAAAGCATCGCGTCGCGGTGTTCTCATACTAGGGCTACTCGCTAGTCTGGCGGGACTTGTGGGAGCCGTACAAATGCAAGCCACCCCGGGAGATACGCTTCGTGTGTACGACCGCAGTTATGAGCGTGTCACCTACCGTAGTAAAGGGTGCCGGCGTCAATGCCTGCGAATGCGGCTATCCCCAGGCACAGTCATTTCGGATGTCATTGTGTGGTTGACCGGGCCACCGGGCACTGCCGGTACTCTCGAGGTCTTTGGCCACGAGGGAGGCATGCTTGCTCCTCGGCTGGAACGGCCGTTGGTCCAACCACGGCCCCTTGTCAAAACCCGAGCAGGCAGGGAGGCAGTGGTGGTTCGATTCGAAGAGCAGCTACTAATGACCGGCGGGCAAGTCTACTTTTCTGTCGCTGATCTGCCCGGTGACGTTCGCCTTCTGTGCTCGGGTTTAGAGTCCACAGCCGAGTGCTGGGAGTCGAGTGGTCAAGGCCGTTACGCCTCGCTTCAACAGTCTTCGTCGGGGCAGTGGGTGTTCACCGGGTTCCTCCCATGGATTGATGTAGTATCAGAGACCCCGTTGAGTGACGCAGGACTTTTTGAAAGAGACACTCTGATCGACGATCTGTCGGATCGTGCGATGCCATCAGGTGGATATATGTCGTGTTTTGATCTGCATGCCGATGGACGCGTGGACATTGCCTGCTCGGGTGTGCTGTTGCTTAATCAAGACCGTGGGTTCGTATCGCTTGACCTGACTGGACCGGATGGCGTGATTCCATACGCATTCGGATGCGATGTCGATGGTGACGGGGTGGACGAGCTTCTTTCGATGCCTCTTGCTGGCGAGAGTAGCGTGCATGTATACGCGTTGTCGGCATCGTCTGTGTTGACTCGGCGCACGGATATACCTCTTCCAACGGTGCTGGCCCCTTCGTCGATGTCGCAATACGATGTCAACGGTGACGGTCGAACAGAAATCGTTCTATCAGGAGTGGATGTGACAGCGAATTCACCCCGCTGTCTCCTTCTTCTCTCGGATGGGCACAATGCGTATCAGAGTCACGATCTTCTCGATGCCGCAACACTCGAAAGGCTGCGACTTGATGAGTCTGAGACGCCATCAGTGCAGTTCTTGCCACCGGTGACGAAGACCGCTGGCCTCGGTCTTGCGGCGCGCCTCTTGGTTCGCTCGCAGCGCGAGGAGATTATCCTTGTGCTCGGTCATGACCCGCATGGGCCACAAAATCACATCGTTGCTCAAGTTCTGCCGCTCCACCATGAGGTAGGTCTTGGAACAGGTACGTCGTATGTGCGCGACTCGGTCCTTGCTGCACCCCTAGCCATGCGCTGGTCGGGGATAAAGGATCACGCGGTGGGTTCATTGCTTGACGCGCTAACCATCGCTGTCGACCCCCGACTCGACAGTGTGGTCCGCGCTGCTGGCGATTACGAGGAGTCGCTCTCTTCGATTGTCCTCGTCGATCTCGACAACGATGGGATCGATGAGTACATCGTTTGTAGTAGGGGGCGATGCAGGTATCTGCGCGTTCTAACACAGGGGCCCGGCGGCCTGTCGGACGTCACCTCACGGTTTGGTCTCGAGGGTATTGATGATGCGGCGGACGTAACGACGGCCGACTTCGACCTAGACGGCCGCATGGATATCGCGCTTTATCGACGGGGACGTTTTGAGATGTGGATGAACAAGCTCAATATCACGCCGTGCAGCTTTAGCATACTATCGAGCGACGTTCATGATGTCACACTCCGCGCAAGGGGCGAAGGCCAGTGGCTCCATACGTCGGGTGTTAGTGGCCGCGGACGCCTCGTGCAGGATGTGCGCGCGGTGCAGTCGGCCCGTAAAGGTGACACACTAATTGTTCGTTGGGCAGATCGACGGTCCGCAGAGAGTCATCCGACCGGCGGCTCATGGCGCATTGTCAAGGGTACAGGGCGCAGCGACTTAGTGAGCACCTCGCCCAAGGCCCTTACGATCGTGCATGAGCATGGTGGCCTGCGCTTCACAGTTGACACTCCGTTGAGTTATGTGCGTGTCTCGATCGTTGCACTTGACGGACGGGTGGTCGCGCGTATGCGTCGGGAGGGTCTTGCACCGGGCGAATTCGCTATTCCGCTGACGGACATCACGGGGGGACAGGACCTGGCTAGCGGACAGTACACTGCCATCGTCGAAGGTGAGGGTGTGCGTGAATCATGTACGATTGTAGTTGTTCGATAGGCATGAAATGAACAAAGTCTCAACGTCATTGGCCGACAGACCGGTTGCCACAAACAAGATTCTCGTTGCGGCTACCGCTGTGGCACTTGTTGCATCACTTGCATCGCTTGGCCACACGATTCTTAGTGATCACCCGCGCATTGGTATTGTTCGCATTCAGAAGGTTCTTGAGCGGTACGAAGGAGCTCTCGACGCGAAGAAGGCATTCAGGACCACCACCATGGCGTGGGGTGCCAATGTTGACACGCTTCAGGCAGACATCAATCGCATCATACTCGAGATCGAGAGTGTGCGCTCGACAGATCGCAAGGCGTATGATTCTCTCGTTGCACAGGTGCGGCTCAAGGAGGCGCAGCTCATGGACTATCGCAAAGCCGTGGAGGCCAAGACAACGCAAGAACAGCAGCTTCTGACCGAAGGAGTTGTCGCCCAATTGAAGACAGCTGCCGAGGAAGTCGCCAAGAACGAGAATGTTGATTGCATGCTGGCAATCCATGATGAGGGAATGATCATTCAGGCTTCGAAGACCGTGGATATGACGGACGTGGTTCTCGAGAAACTACGCGGGACCTACCGGGGTCAGTTCAGGTCACCAGGCGGCGCCGACAAATCCGGGCAGCAGCCTCCCGAGGAGGCCAAGTGATGACACAAGGCCTCGGAGCTGTGGTCGCTCTTCTCGTGGTTGTCTCTTCTTGCGCTGGTAGGAAGATGTCTGCCACGGAGCTTGTCGCGTGGATCCGAGATCCTGCCAATGGCCTTGTCGACAGTGTGCAATCGGGACCGTACGTCATATTCATGCAGTATCTGCCGCAGCGGATGCTCGAGGCGGCGGTTCGGGCGCGCGCCGACGTGAGCGCGCCTAGCGGACAACTGAATGGTAGCGGGGAAGGAACCCGTGTGCACGGTGAGGGCGCGGGCCTTGTGGTGTTCGAGCTTTCGATCCGATCCGTGGAGCAGTCATCAACGTCGGACCCTGTTTTTGCAGACGTGACGGATCATGATGCGTTTACGCTTCGTATGCAGTCTCTGGCATTCACCATTGCCGACAATGTCACCTTGATTCTTGGAGATCGGTCGGTACGCTGCGTTTCCGCTGTGTTCCAGCAGGATGTTGGGTTGAGAACGAAGAGGATGATACGGCTTGTGTTCCAGGTGGGGGAAGCCGAGTTATCGAAGGTATCGGAGGCAAGCGTTCGCTGGAGTGATCACGACTTTGGTACAGGCATTAGCGTGTTCCGGTGTGCAACGGCGGCACTTAACAACCTTCCGAGTGTGCAATGAACAATGTCCATTTTGGTTCGTGGGGTATAGAACAATGAAAAAACCACAACACAGGCCTAAGGCCGGCATGCGGGCCATTCGGTATTCTACAGCGGTCGCAGTGCTGGTGACGATACTTGCTGAGATAGTTGCGCCAATTGGGCTCTACGCAATTACGTCTGGCCCGACGCAGCCAGACTTTGCTGGGTTCGAGCCACTGGGAACCACTGGTATGGTTAATGAGTTTACCGGGGCGTTCACGTACAATATTCCGCTGATGGAGGTCCCCGGTCCCTCGGGCTCTTCATACCCAGTCTCGCTCTCCTATCACAGCGGAGCAGCGATTGAAGAAGATGCGTCGTGGGTTGGATTTGGATGGAGCCTCAACCCGGGAGCGATCAATCGCGGTGCACGTGGTATCCCTGACGATTACAATGGTGCTTTGCTCACCTCAGTTAATCGGCAGGATCGGAATGAGACGTTTACCGCAGGAGCGGTGGCCAATCTTCAAGTGGCTTCGTATGATCTTCTTTCATTCCAGGTTGCCAACCGATACAACACCTTCAGCGGATACTCTATCACGTCGGGTCTCTCGCTGAATGTATTCAATGCACTGAGCCTCAATTTAGAGTCAACCAACGGTGTAAGCCGTTTCTCGGCGAATATCAACTGGGCCAATGCATTCGCATCAATGCTCACGAGCGAGCTCAACAAGAAGAACGTTGAGACTGTGAAGAGCTATATGTCGTTCAACTTCTCAGGCATGGCGAAGGCTGCGAAGGAGGCCTCACAGCTACGAACGGCGCGGAGTGTCATGGCAGTAGCCTCATCGTTCATCACGAGCATGGCCAAGCCAATGTCGACACCAACTTCCACGATGTCTTACAGCGGTGGCAGTGTAACAATACGTTTTGGCGCTACGGCAGGATTTACACCAGGATTCATACTCGGCGGCGCTAATGCCGGACTGCATGGCAATTATACGTGGCAACGACCAACCGAATTTGCCAATGATACTGCCTATGGTTACCTCTACCAGGGTGTAGTGTCCACCAGTGTAACACGGAGTGCCGATCGCATGTTCGAACGCGAGGGTATCTACACGAATCGTGACCGCTACCTCTCGCCCGGATACTTTACTGCCGACGATTTTTCGGTGTCCGGCCAAGGAATCGGTGGAAGCATGCGGTTGGTGCATGCGCACCCCGGTATGGCAGCTCCCCAGAGTCGGTCATCAACGATAGTAAACGGAACACTTGGACTTGAAGCAGGCTTCGGTCCGGACAAAATCACCGCTGGGGGCTCTGTCACATTTGGCTCAAACAACACAAACGTGTCCGGCGGGGAGGCCATTCATTCATCGTGGGCGCAGAATATGCGCCACCGTCCATACGCGCCCGATGGGAATGACCGTGCATTCATGCGATTCCTCAACGATCCCGCGGACAATCTGCGGTATTCGTCAGCCATGGATGCCGCGCATACGTCCTCGTCCAACCAAGCACCAGCTGGGCTCTATTCTCGTTTGAACGACGCACCAACGACCGATACGTTCTATCGCCCGCGTTCAGGAGCGTGTATATCGTATCGGTTAAACAGAGAGCTGGCACCATCAATGCGCTCATCGGCCACGAGCCCTCAGTTCTTCTCCCATGCCCCTAGTCGTGAAGTCGATGAACACGTTGCACGAGCCGAACCGGCCATTGCTGATGGTATTGGGGAGATCTCGGTTACGAACGGCAATGGGATTCGCTATGTGTATGGACTCCCCGTGTACAACCGCAATGAACGAGAGCTTACGTATACACGGTCCGATGTAGAGACTATGGAAAAAGGCGGTCTTGGTCTTGCCTATGGGGCGCGTGTATTGAATGCCCAGCGACCTAAACAGGAGAACGTGGCAACCAACGTGTCCGGTACGATCAAGAAGCAGCCGTACGCTTCCATGTTCTTGCTCACGGCCATCCAGACACCTGACTATGTCGATCGTACGATGGATGGGCCGACTGCCGATGACTTCGGTGGGTATACACGTTTTACCTATGCCCGTGCTGCGGGATCGGTGCCAAAGGATGCTAGCCTTAATACCAGTCAGTATTGGTATAAGTGGCGGATACCATTCCGAGGCTACATATGGCAGGAGGGCAACCTGACCAATAAGTATGACGACCGTGCCAGTGTGTCGATGGGGGAGCGAGAGATGTACTACATGTCGGAAATCGATACAAAGACGCACACGGCTGTCTTCATCACCAACAAAACCAAACGAACGATCACCGTTGGAGGGCAGCCGATGGATTTCAATGGAAGCGGCCGCGAGCGGAATGATGCATTCGAATCGATCAATACTGGGAATATGGATCGAGACGAGGAGATCGCTGGCAGCGAGCTCTGGCGTCGGCACTACATCTGCGGTCTCGACCGAGACTCAGCGAACCGATTCCTAGGGAAGGTCTGTGGTGGACGAAAATCGAATGGCGAGACCATAACAGCTGATCTCATCAACAATGGTGACTTTGACAACAAGAGTCAGTATCTCGAGCGTATTGTGCTGCTTGCCAAGGATGAGAACGGCAACTATACTCACGTGGTTAAGACTGTGAATCTAGAATTCACCTACGAAACCATGCAAGCGCGACCATCATGGTACCTAGACAATTACCGATGGCATGATGCAAAGAAGAAGAATGTTTTAATCGAGAATGTGAACGATTGGGACTCGGTTTACAACATCTCCGGACTTCTCAATTCGAGGCATTACCACACGCAGCAGGGTGTGCTTCCGATCCACCTGTCGAGGCGTGTCGCCGCCGCGCAGTATGGCAAGCTAACCCTCAAAAGGATATGGACGGACTATGGCGACGTGCGCAATGCAACCATCAGTCCGTATGAGTTCATCTACAACTATCGCGACTCTGCCACAGAACCGTATGCGACGGAGCTCCAGCAAGAGGGCAGGCTTGCAACAACGCTAGCATTTCCTAGTCAGTTCGTCAATAACGCCGCGGACATTCCAGACTCGGTCAACCGTCGGACACGAAACGACTCTATTCAGAATCCTGCGTACAACCCTGCCATGGTTGATGCTTGGGGTGCCTATCGGAACGATGGACCTACTGCACGCGGTAACAGGCGCCTTCATTTGGACCAGACGCGCGTTCCGGGCAAGTCGTCGCAGTTCGATCCAGCTGCTTGGCAGCTAAAGCGTATCATTCTACCTTCAGGTGGTGAGATCGAGGTGCACTATGAGCAGAACTCGTACTCATTTGTTCAAGACAGACCAGTTGAAGCATTTGTTCCGATCGTTGCGTACAGCGAATCGGGCAGTGAGGTTACCGTGGGGCTCGACTGCTCCAAGTTGCCTGCCTCGACCGCCGATCTTGCGCAAGCGCTAGGGTCCCACGTTAAGAAAGAACGGCTATTCTTCAAGTTTCTTTTTCCGTTCAAGGCATGCAACTACGTCCCAACACAGGAGGGATTCCCCACGGGCAATAGCGAATACGTCTCGGGATTCTCTAACGCGAGGGTGGTCAGCTATTCCGGGAGCACGATAACGATCGCGTTCCGAGGAAGTCCTAAGCCAAAGGCACTGATCGAAGAAATGATCATGAACCAAGGCCTGTTTGACCCAGTTTGTTCCGATACAGTACGGCCCAAGACACTTTGGGGACTATTGCCCCTTGGTTCGGACATTAGCGGCGGCAAGTCCACGTACGAGAGACTTGTAGGGATGGGTGGCGATATTTCGTCGTGGGCGAGAAGTATGAGTTCGTTTACCTCCGGACCGATTTGCCAACCCTATGTTCGGCACTCGTACGTTCGAATACCATGCATCAGCAAGGTTGGTGGTGGCATCCGCGTGAGGCGCATCTTTGTGTATGATGGAGGTATCGAGCAAGGCCGCGCCGGGATGTACGGCCGGGAGTATCTGTACGAAAGGGAAGAATCCACGCCTGCTGGTACGCGCGTGATCTCCTCCGGTGTGGCCACAAACGAGCCAGGTCAAATCCGTGAGGAATCGGCATTGCACCGCTTCATCGTTGGGCGCACGGAGAAGTCGTTTGAAGAACGGCTCGCTTCAGGCGAAGACCTCGATCAGATGACCGCACCGCTGTGTCCATCGGCATGGCCTGGAGCGTCGATTGGGTACTCACGGGTCGTCACACGCAGTATTGCCAGCGGCGAGACATCGCCCGGTTTTACAGTTTCGGACTTCGTGACAGCACGTGACTATCCCGTCATTGAGCGCGCTACCCGCCTTGTCAATGATCGTATCGTGACGCCGGCCCTTCCTAATCCATTCCTGCAGGTATCGATGACGATGGTTAATGCGGGACAGGGATTCACTGTAATCACTAATCAAATGCATGGCAAGCCGCGCGCAGTGCGCCAGTGCGCCGGCACGTACTCGCCGAATCCCGCGTTATGGCATGTTGTTGCCTCACAAGAACATGAGTACTTCGAGCCAGGCGAGAAGATCCCAGTGCTCGGCCGAACGAGTGAAGGTACGCCGACGGTCGCCTTACGTGAAATGGGAACGTCGGAGGAATTGATGGTATCCGTCCGTAAGATCGTCAACAATCACAACTCCATCACGGGTAACTTCGACATCGGTGTTGCCCTTCTTTTCACGCCTGTCGTCCATGCTGCAGGCGGATCCGTCATGTTCTCAGAACAGTCGGTTACGATGTACGTCTCTACCAAACTTGTCTCGTACGCGTGTCACGAGAAGAGAGTAATCTATCGACGCGATGGCATGGTCCGTGTTCTAGAGAATGGTGCCTTTGATGAAGCAACGGGCCAGCCCGTGATCAGTGTCAGTTACGACGAGTATGATCGGGCGTATACGGGACCAGGCCAGATTCATGCAGGTGCAATCATGCAAATGACGTACCCTGCATGGCATGTGTACCCTCAGATGGGTTCTGCAATGACCAACGAGAACACGCGGCACGGCATCTCAAGTGCGACTTCTACCACGATGACCGTCTCGGAACCGTCAGCCAGTCTCTTTAGTCCGGGTGACCTAGTTGCTCTTGTCGAGACGATGAATGGAGTGGCTGCCACTGCACCTGCCATTGTACGCGTGGTGGGTACGTCCACGACAACTGTTTCGTATTACGTGTTGTCAGGTACGCCTTCGAGCCAACATCGTGTGGCAACGATTATCCGTAGTGGCAAGACTAATCAACTTGCTGCTGCTGCTGGTACGACTGTGATGCACGGCAACGCCGATCTCATTGGCCAGAACCCATTTGTTGCTTCGGTGAGCCGACGTGTACTGTCTGCTTCGGCGACGACATGGAACGACAATGTGGGAGTCGATACTGCTGAGTATATGGCCATATACGGAGAGCGATTCACGGTGGCGTATACCGGGTCATATGAGCGCAGTCTCAGCGGAAAATGGCGTCCGCAGGAGTCATTTGTCTTCCGCTCTGGAACCGAATCTGTGATTCAGAATGCTCCCGCAAGATCAGCCGGGAGAATCCCCCAATCCGACTACGCACCGTTCCCGTATACCTCGCCGACAAGCCGAGACACAGCAAAGTGGGTACGTACAAGCAGGATACTAGCCTACACGCCGGATGGAGACATTGCTGCTGAACAGGATGCTCTTACGATTCCGACAACGGCACGTTTCTCACATAAGGGGACGTTGCCGTCGATTATTGCCAAAAATGCGGACCATGCAAGTGCATTGTTCGAGAGCTTTGAAGACCGTGTCGGAGCATCTTCGGCAAGTGCACATACTGGTCGCCGCTCGATTGCCCTTACAACAGCCCTGGACTCCATCGGTGTGATCAATGTCACCGATCGCCTCCGTAACGACGGGCTGGTTGCACGAGCCTGGGTGCGCGCCATTGGTGCGGCAGACACCTGTCACCTAACGATCGGCAGCTCAACGGTGATCCCCGGGCAGCGAGAGGTCGCTAATGTTGCCGGTTGGCGGCTCATAGAATGGTCAATTGCACCTCAATCCGGAGCGTTGTCATCGTCAGGTGTCAAGACCGTCAGCGTAAGGGCCGTCGGCACCAACGTGTACGTCGACGACGTCCGACTTCAACCAGCGTCGTCCAGTGCCACGTGTTATGTCTATGATCCGGGTACCCTGCGACTCGTGGCGCAGTTCGATGATCAACACTTTGCCTCATTGTTCAAGTATTCCCCGGAAGGACGGCTGACGCGTAAGGACCGCGAAACAGAGCAAGGCGTATTCCCACTCCAAGAACAACATGCCAACTCAATGTCCGTAAGCTATGCTCAGCGCAGCCAGTATGGGTCGCCTACCTATCGTCCACTGATGCAACGGATCGGTAGCAACCCGTTCGAAGACGTACCGATGGAAGGGGTCGCTATTCCGAAGCTGCCACGGTCGGTTGGCCCCTCAGGCGTCCAAGCCAAAGGTGAGCTCTTTGATGTGAAGCTGAGCCCCGAGAAACGCCGCGTTCGTTTGTTTGGTGATTCTGTGGACCTACGGGCAGTGGACTCCGTCCTTAAACGCGCAACAGAGTCTCCAAATAGTGCGAGTCCGAAGAAGGAAGGGGGTAACCGGTGATTTCTTTCATCCGAACTCTGCTTGCTGTTGCCGTCCTCGCGACACTTTGTGCCTCGTCTCTTCGTGCGCAGTTGATTAAGCATCCAGACCCATGCACCCCATGTAAGCAGTCGGTACTGCCATGGAACAATGTCAAGCTCACGCCGAAGCTCGTAACAATCGGGGAGTGCACCTATATGGTCACCTACCGTAAGCGCGTGTGCAACTCGGACGGATGCCAAGAGCTGAAGCTGGAAAAGATCCGCAAGTTCAGTGGATCTGGCTGTGAGGCTGACAGCACAAGTGAGATCGTCACACTCATACTTGGTAAGATGGTCACGGAGAATGTGATGGGCTTTCAGCCGGACTCCGCAAGTATGGGAAGTAATGGCTGTTGGCGCATTATTCGTCCGGCCTGTTGGAAGTCTGATTCGACTCGCTGTCCAACATGGCCTCCGCCCGGGGGATTTCATCCTGATAGCATTCGATATAACGCGGGTGATATCCTGCCATGCGACACATCGGACTGCTGCACGAACGTGATTTATCCCACGCGTGATCAGTGCGGAAACGTTCTTTATGCTACGCCGGATAAGAACGACCTCCCGTGGCTGCATGGCCTACGTGGTAACTGGTCGGGTGCCGATTCGGCCTCGCGGCATCAGGACTCTGTGGAGTATACCACAGCACGGGACGACTTCAGCGACCAGTATAACGCGGCCTCCTTCCCGAACTGCCGGGAGTGTTATCCGTCAGTTGGCAATCCACCAATGTCACCGAAGTGTCGCAGGCAGTGCCCTGAGGATCTGATGCTCGAATACAAGCGACTTCTGAATGCCCGTCTGGCGAGGAAGAAATGACCCGTGTGATGAGAACATCGTGGGTAGCGTGGATACCAGCCGCATGTGCCATGGCACTTCTCGGTTTTGGTTCCGGTCCGTTGCAAGCGCAACGGATACCTTCTCTCGTCGGACCCGAGTGTGGTGCGTCGATATCGGAGGTACTCACCGGGGTGGCCAAGACCATGAGAGTCGAACCCGGCATGGTCGCTACCTACGTTGTTGAATCTCGATTCGCTGACAATACGCAGCCTGCCGTTCGAGACACTGTCGTCATCGTTCGTACGCCCTCGGTGGTGATGACCCGAAGCACACAAGGATTGAGCGTATCGTCGTCGAAGATGGGGGTTCAGGTGATCAAAGCCGCCCGGAGGATCGTTGTATATACCCCAACGAAAGCACTCCAGAGCCTAGCACTCGAAGCGCAACGTGAAGCTCTTGCGATGTTCATTGATCTCGTGCGATCCTCAGCCCGTACAACATGCCGGCGTGACACAGCCAGCAACCACATCATTGCAACCACAACTCTGAATTCCAACACACCTGCAACTCCCCGCTACCAGGCGACGGTTCGGTCTGGGGGCGAGAATGGTTCGCTCGCTCGACAACTGCCCTCGCAGATTGTGACAACGGTTACGCCAGGTGCCTCCTTTGTATCGATAACCAGCGTCTATCCTCGTGGCTCGGTTGTAGAGTCAGTGACGGTCACGGACCTCAC
>DAITNB010000005.1:0-129905 GCA_036834845.1 bacterium
CTCGTATGCTGTATGGTGGATTCGGCAGTCTATTCTACAGGCGTTGGCGGAACAGTCGCGTATCGTGCGTTTGCCACTAAACCGTGTTGGCGCGCTGAACAAAATCGGCAAGAAATTTTCCGAGCTCGAGCAACAATACGAGCGCGAACCAACCGCCGCCGAGTTGGCAGAACAGCTCGAGATGTCGATTGCAGAAATCTCCGAGACCATCAAGATCTCCGGCAGGCACCTTTCGGTAGACGCTCCGTTCGTGCAAGGTGAAGACAACCGACTCCTCGACATTCTTCCGAACGACCAGCAGCCCCCCCCCGATTCCGAGCTCATGCGCGAATCCCTGCGCGTTGAAGTTCAGCAGGTGCTTAACACCCTTAGCGAGCGCGAAGCAGAAGTAATTCGACTGTACTTTGGCCTCGATGACCAGCAAGCGTTAACACTCGAAGAGATCGGCGAAAAGTTCAATCTTACGCGCGAGCGTGTGCGTCAGATCAAGGAGAAAGCCATCCGCCGCCTCCGTCATGCCAGCAGGTCGAAGGCGCTTCGCACGTATCTCGGTTAACAGACACGTTTGCACCCAGGTCCGAACCTACCGTGAACCTCGACTTCGACGAATACCTCGGTGTGGTTGCCCGTTCGCATGGGATAGATGGCACTATGGTGTTAAGCGATGTAGTGTACCTTCCACGTCCACTTGACGCCGGCACTGTGGTGGGCATTGGGTACTCGCGCGAATTTCTCAAGCCATACACTGTTGAAGAGTTCAGCCAAACTCCCCTTCGCACATTGTTGCGGGTGCGCGAAATTCGTTCATCGGAGAACGTGCAAGAGGTTGCAGACCAGGCCGTGTACATCGTTGCCGAACACGCAGGTGTGGCCGTAGAGGGTAGGTACCGCCTAGACGATGTAGAAGGATGTGTTGCCGTAACGGAGTCCGGCGAAGAGCTAGGCGTGATAACGGAAGTTTGGCTTCTGCCCGCAAACGATGTGTGGGTTGTTCAGCGTGCCAACGGTACCACAATACCACTACCCGTTATCGACCCAGTGATAAAAAACGTAGATCTCAACAAGAGAATAATCACCGTAACCCTGTTGCCGGGGTTGGCCGATATCGACTCCACGAGCAACGACGAACGCGATGACTAGTCCGAAAATCCGCATCGACATTGTTTGTGCTGTACCGCAGGTGCTGGAGTCGTTCATTCGCTCATCTATCGTAGGCAGAGCGTGCGCAAAAGGTATTGCGGAGATTGTCGTTCACAACCTGCACGATTACGCCACCGACCGCTTTCGGCATATTGATGATACACCGTACGGCGGTGGTGCGGGAATGGTACTGCAGTGTGCACCCATTTTTGCCTGCATCGAAAAGCTTACCTCCGAGCGCTCTTACAACGATGTAATCTACCTCTGTCCGGATGGGAGTGTTCTTACCCAAGACATGTGCAACTCTCTGTCTCTTTCGAGTAACCTCATCCTCTTGTGCGGTCACTACAAGGGCATAGATCAACGCGTTCGCGACATCTTGGTAACCCGAGAGATCTCCGTTGGTGATTATGTACTAACAGGGGGCGAAATTGCCGCCGCTGTGCTTACGGATGCAATTGTGCGACTTGTGCCAGGGGCCGTTGGCGACGCCGAAAGCGTTCTCGAAGACTCCTTCATGAACGGTTTACTCGATGCTCCCCAGTACACCAAGCCAGCCGAATTCCGCGGTGCTGCTGTTCCGGAGGTGTTACTCAGCGGAGATCACGCCAAGATTCAGAAGTGGCGAAGGGACGAGGCACTGCGCAAAACACAAACACGCAGACCCGACCTCCTAAGCGGAACAACGGAATGAGATTGCATGCCGAGCAATATGTGGTCGTTCTCAACCGACATTCCGAGCCGCTCCACACCACAGTCACAACAGCCGATGCAGGGCGTGCGCCCATTGTGGTTATCATGCATGGCTTTAAGGGGTTTCGCAACTACAGTTTTTTGCCACTGTTGGCGCAGGTAGCCGCAACAAGGGGCATGCACGCCGTGCGATTCTGTTTTTCGCGCAACGGCATGGCCAACACCTCTTGGATGGTGCAAGACGCAGCGGCCTTTGCGCGCAATACTATCAGCCATGAAGTAAACGATGCGCTAGATCTCATCGCCGCAATTCAACACAACACGCTGTTCGCACACCTTAGAGAACGTTGGAACGGCCAGGTCTACCTTGTTGGACATTCTCGGGGTGGCGGCGTTGCGCAAGTGGTTAGCCGAGAGCTGCTTCAATCAGGTAGCCATCTGCTTTGTAAAACGCTCTGTTTGAACTCCGTTGGTTCGTGGGAGCGCTGGACGCCCAGGCAGCGCGAAGCGTGGCAGCGGGCCGGTTCAATGATGGTAACAAATCAGCGTACCGGACAAGAACTTCCAATGGAATTTTCGTATGTAGAAGATATCGAGCTGAACGCTGATCGGCTTTCCTTACCCGCAGCACTGCGTGCGGCCGTTGGTTACATTGCCTTTGTGCATGCCGCAGAAGACATCACCGTTCCGCTTCGCGAGGTGAACACCCTTATTGAACAGGCGGGAACTGCCAGCCCCCTCATCACCATTCCCAACACTACACATACGTTTGGTATGACGCACCCAGTAGAGCGAATAACCCACGGATTTACGCAAGCCATCGAAGAGGGGTTTTCATGGCTTGGCTAACAACACCACTACGTTGGGCTGTGGCGTGTGCGTGCCTGGCAACGCTGCTTGTTAGCTGCGAGCTGTTTGTTGTGGGGTCGAAAAGTAGCCGCCGTGTACCTATTGAGCGGAGCCAACGCAGCTCTGCTGGTGTGGTTCATCTGTTTAAGGCGGAACTCGACTCGAACAACACCGCAGCGGCAACAGAGCTTATCCTCAGCAGCACCGGACGTCCGCTGCTCGCTATTGAACGGTATGAGCTAGCCGACGACATTGTGCGTTGGCGCGGCGTAATGCGCGACAAAGAAATCACCGAGACGACTGTTGATACAACGTCGGCAGCAACTCACAACGTTACAATTACTGTAGACTACACTCGAAAACTTGTGTTCTCTACCATTCGTGTAGAAAGCGCCTGGTGGATTACGCGCATAGTAGACGCAACGAAGCAGCGTTAACGCGCAACAACAAGTGTAGACAGCGTTACACCACTGCCACTCGTGGCGCGTACCATGTAAACTCCAGTAGGCAACTCGCTGGTTGAGAGCCATAAACGTTGCTCAGCACCGGGTGTTAGATGAATGGTGTAACCACCAATCACTCGTTCGCCGGTGATGGACAGAAGGTCTACAGTGCACAACGTAGAAACTTCCGACGTTAGCGTTACTCCAACCCGATCGGTTGATGGGTTTGGTGCCAAGCCGGTGCGCACAACAAACGGCACGCGCTCGTCTACACTGGTTGTAACAATGTGGTGGTGCACTGGTTCGCCAATGGGTGCCACGTACACGTTGTTGTCGAATGATACAGCTACGCCGGCAACAGAGCCATCACCGGGCAGTCCGTCGCGCATTACTGTGAATAGCTCGCCATAATTGGGAGACCGAAACGGACCGGAGTTCTTTTCTGTTCCAACCCACATGTCTCCGTTTGGACCAAAGGAAATAGCAGAGATACGATTGTTTGTTACGTCTGTATTATCCCAACCGCTGAGGAGATATTCCCACGTTTCTCCATCATCCGATGAACGGAGGACAACCGCGTTCTTTGTTTTTGTTGATGACGGCAGAGCGTTGCGTCCCACATATAGCCTTCCCTGAGGATCGGAGGCAAAGGTTTGGTACAAGTCATCGCTTTCGTTGGAGTTTCCATCTCCGGCATCAATTCGTCTCCACTGCACACCACGATTTGTTGTGCGGAACAGACCCTTGTTATACGCCACAGAGATAAACATCTTGTCGGAGTTAGGAGACAGGAATACATCGAACAATGAGGATGTGCCCGACGGCAAACTCGTAATGGGAATGTTCACAAAAGACGTTCCGCCGTTATCGGAGAAGAACGACCGCAGATTACTTGCACCGGCATCGTACCCCACGAAGATTTGTGTAACGTTTTCTGCTGCATTTTTCACAGCCACGCTGATACGAGCCTGTCTCGAGATCACTTGGCCGATGTCGAGCTTCGTCCACGAATCGCCATTGTTTGTTGATCGCAGCACACCAAGGCCGTTCACCCCGATATAGAGGTGGTCTTTGGCATCCACAGTTAACTGATTAACGATAAACCAGGTTGGACCGCCATCATCAATTCCTTGGTCGAGCGCGTCCCAAGACCTACCTTGGTCCGTTGTGCGATACACCTTGCTATACGGCGTGCCTACGAACACTCGCCCCTTACTGTCTATTGCCATACACGTAGTGGCAGAAGGTGGACCATCAGACGACTGCCAGTATTGTGCAGTGCCCGAGATTGAACAAAGAACCAACGCGAAAACCGTGGTGACAAGGCGCATGCAACTTCTCCGTAATTCTATCTTTGTGAGTCCGTGTAAGATACCATTTTCGGCTCGGAGAACTAACGATGCACATACATTTTATTGGGATTGGCGGCACCGCAATGGGTTCGGTGGCCCTTGCCTGCCTGGAGCAAGGCCACACCGTTACGGGAAGCGACGGACCACTCTACCCTCCCATGAGCACCGTTCTCGATGCCGCTGGAATCGAACGAAGTGAGGCGTTCAGTGCCGAGCGCTTAAAGGAGCTGCGTCCAGACCTTGTTGTAATTGGCAACGCCATCTCTCGGGGCAACCCCGAATTGGAGTTCGTGTTGGAAATGCGCTGGCCATATACCTCGATGGCGGCCCTTGTTGGCGAGCAGTTTATCTCGAGGAACCACTCTATTGTGTGCGCGGGAACCCACGGGAAAACCACCACAACGAGCATTACGGCGTGGTTGTTGGAGTCTGCCGAACTCAGTCCCGGATTTCTTGTAGGGGGCGTACCAGGCAATTTTACTGTTGGTTGCAGACCCGTACCTTATGGTGTTCACAACACGATGACAGGAGTTTTTGTGAGTGAGGGTGATGAATACGACACCGCGTTCTTCGACAAACGAAGCAAGTTTGTTCATTACCGACCCACCGTTGCCATCGTTAACAATGTAGAATTCGACCACGCAGATATTTTTGACAGCGTTGATGACATTGTGCGATCGTTTCGACACATGATCCGCCTGATTCCTCAATCGGGTGTTGTACTGGTAAACGCCGACGATTCCATTGCCATCTCCACAACAACGTCTGCCCCCTGCCCCGTTGAGACGGTGGGCCTTAGCTCTCAGGCCACATGGTCCATTGAGAATGCAGAATACACGGACGGACTGCAGCGATTTTCACTCGTCAAGAACGGGCAGGCCTATGGAACCTTCGCCTTCCCTATGCCCGGCATTCACAACGTACGCAATGCCGCAATGGCTATTGCTGCTACGCATCGTATGGGACTTACACCGGAGGAACAGGCAGAGGGTTTATTACGTTTCTTGCCACCAAAACGGCGACTGGAAAAGATTGGCCAATGGAATGGTTGCACGGTGGTAGACGATTTTGCCCATCACCCTACTGCGATTGCCGCAACAATCGAAGCGCTCTCGCAGCAATACCCAACATCTCGCATCCATGTAGTGTTCGAACCACGATCGAACACCACAACGCGAAACTTCTTTCAGCACGAACTCGCGCACTGTTTTGCGGGAGCCGCGTCTGTGTACCTTGGTCCGGTGCATCGACCCGAGCGATACAGCGAATCCGAGCGATTAGACACCGAGGCGTTGCTTGCCACACTGCGGACCATGGGCATCACATCGCACTCTGTGCCATCGCATCGATCCTCGGATCCGGCATGGGGCGCAGATGTGGTGCCGTTGCTTGCGGACCAAGTGCAGCAGGGAGACGTGGTGGCAATTCTAAGCAACGGCTCGGTAGGCGGATTGCGCGCGCTTCTTACCGCTCAATAACCATCTTCAGCAGCGCGGGCTCTACACTCGATCCGTCTTGCCGCGTTCCCGTAACGCGAAAGAAGTACATACCTGGCGACACGCGGTTACCCCTACTGTCGAGCAACGTCCACCGTATTCCACCGGATGCATCAATGCTGCTCAATTTTTGAAGGGGGCGCATGTATGCGTCGAATACCTCCACCTCAGAAGCCACCGGGAGTCCGGCAAAGGTAACCGACTCGTCGCGCGAGAGTTTCACGGGATGCGGATAAACGTAGCCAGCCGTGGCCGATGTAGCAACAACGATGAACGAAATAGTGCTACCGGCACCCGTTGTGATGGGTGTGCCATCCGCAGCTACAACATTCTCCACGGTTACGGAATACGGAACGCCTCGCGGTACTATGGGCGCGGAGGACGCCAGCTCGCAGCGCACGGTTGCTTCGTCTACGCGCTCTACAGAAACAACAAGGCCGGCTGGTTGGATTGTATAGTGAGAGGCCTGGAGCGCAGTCTGGTTAACAGGTTGCGAGAACCGCACACGCAGATGTGTGGGATCCTCAACATCCGCTGCTGCAAGATATATTTCGTTGCCACGCTGAGTATCAGGGTAAATGCGCAGATAGAGCGTTGTATCGGGAATAGGACGATGAAGCCAATCAACCAGTCCATGGATATGGACGTGCAGAGAATCACGAGCACTGAGCGCCGGGAATTGCACAACAACTGTGTTGGGCTTTCCCGCATTTGCTGTATTGGCGTGTACATCGTTGCCTTGCATGTTTGCCAATCGGAAGGCCGACGGCTGCAAGGTTTGATTCCACAACGCAGCGGAGAACTCCATCACCAGAGTGCATCCATCCTCTGACTGACTCTCAGATATCTGCTGTGGGGTTACGCCAACAAGTTTCGTAACGGTAGTGCGTTCGAATGTGAGAATGTTCGAGCGTACGCTCGACTGTTGCCCGACCCCTTCCGGAGGATGTGCTATAACTGCATATCGAACATTGGCAACGCCGGCAGGAACAACAACGTTGCGCCGTGTTCCCACAAGTGTATCGATACTTCTGAATGGACCATTGTTTGTGCTCGCCTGCACAGAATACCGCGCAGCTCCGGAAACACTAATCCAATCGAGGGCAATAACGGTGTCTTGTTCATAACGTCCACGCAAGGCAACTGGTGGCTGCATGCGCGTGCTTGTGTCAACCTCGGCAAACGTAAAGGACGTCATCGCACCCACGCCGGGTGTTGTGGTACCAAAGCCCAGCTCCTTCACACCGTTGTTGGTGAAGTCATACGTGAGAAATCGCGGAGAGGCAACGTTGGGTCGGTACCAACGAGGAACAATCGTTGCAGACGCGGCATCCATCCCAAACACATACAGTCGAGGGAAGGCGCAGATGATAATTTCGGCTCCGGGACGAGTATCGAGTTGTGCCACTTCAACTCCGTTGCGATAGCCAATGCCACTGCGCACACCAAACACAACGTCTGTCCACGCCATGTCGTAGAGCCCCGGTGCCGTTGCCGCAAAGAGTCTGTACGTCCAGAGATTCCTGCCATATTCACCCTCTGCATCAGCGTCTACCTTATCCGGCACTCCAAACAGCACGTCGGGCCGCCCGTCGGCATTTACATCACCGGCAGCAACGTACCCGGATCCTCCCCCACCGTTGCTCTCGAACACAAACGAAGTTGTGAACGCAGAGCCGTTCCACGAGCTGATTACGAGGTCTCCGTCGGTATCACCAAAGGCAATGTCTACTCTGCCATCGCCATCGAAGTCGCCGGCGGCAATACTTATCTCGTCTACCCGGTTGGTAGACATTCCTGTGGCAGGGGGCGTGGGGTTCACAGCAAGCCCCAATCGCTCGAAACGTCCGTTGCGCCACGTAACAACAGCGCACCCAGAATCCGACAACATCAGCAGTTCTTCTCTACCATCTCCATCAATGTCTGCCACTCCTGCTGCATTCTGCCGCCCATTGGTATCGGCAAATATCACAGAGGCAAAGGGAGAGCCCCCTACCTGGCGTTGCTCGAACAGCACCGCTTTACCAATCGAATGAACAAACACCTCGAGCAGCCCATTACCGTTTACGTCACTCATACCGCGCGGAATCCACACGTTGGAAATCGAGTCGCGCACAACCCATTCATCTCCGGAGAGCTGCATGGTTCGCAAACCACCGAACATCCCCGATGAAAGATCGGTCATAACAACAGTGGGCTTGTTGTCGTTGTAGATGTTTCTCACATCGTTCAACACGTAGGCGGCCCATGGTGCTGTACCCGTTGTGGCGTACGAAGACACGGTAGGAGCACCTTGGACTTGCGCCTCGATTGTATCCGTGTGCGTTGATACTTGACCATCCCTGGCCGTGGCAATAATGGTTATCGATGTTGGATCTATCACGGATATGGTATCCGACAAAGCGATACAATGACTGCGCACTGTACGCATCACATCTGTAACGTGCACGGTGCTATATGGAGTGCTAACAACGGCATCCATGGATGTGGGACGCGAGGTGTTGATGGTAATCACAGGAACTTTACGTTCCGTGTTCCATGCCATGGCAATCTCTACCGAGTCTATGCGCAAGCTCTCTGCCCGCACCACGCGAATGCGTGCCCGGCGCTCGAGGGTTCTTCCGTCTGTGCAGTTTACGAGCAAACGCACAACATGCATTCCTTCTGGCAGCGCCTCGCCCTCGAGAGTTGTTATAGTATCGGCGTTCACAGGTGTGTTCTTCTCTACAATCTTGCTCCACCGCGATGGCTCGATTCCAGCACCCAGATACACGGCAAACGAGCGGAACGGCGCTACGCGTACCGTTGCTACCACGGGTAGTCGGGGCTGGCGGAGAACATTCCACTCGGACTCGTTGCCGGGCTGGATCAGTTCTAACAAACTCAACGCCGTAGTGCTTACGGCCTCGTCGGCTCGCAGACGTCCGGCTCCAAACAATCCATCCCACCCAACTTCACCAAGGTCTACACTACGTTCTTCGATTACACTTCGCAGTGTTTGCGCACTCATCTTTGGATTGAGCTCCATCATGAGGGCAGCAGTGGCGGCAACGTACGGCGCACTGAAGGATGTTCCGCTTACACTTCTATACCGAGAGCCAACGGATGTGGTGATGATGGACTGACCGGGCGCAGACAGGGATACGAGTGAGCCGGTGCTAGAAAATGGTGCCCGCAGATCATCGGCATTCGTAGCGGCAACAGCCATTACTTCGGAGTACCCGGCGGGATATTGCCGAGACACGCCGCCGCTATTGCCTACCGATGCTACAAGTACAATGTTCATGGAGTGGGCAAATCGCACCGCATCACGAAGCAGTGGCGAGTCTACCCCGTCGCCAAAACTCATGTTCACAATCTGCACTCCCGTAAGCGCAGCATAGACAAGTGCCGATGCTACGTCATCTTCTTCTGCGTTGCCGGTAGCGTCGAACGCCCTCAAAACACGCACCTTTGATGAATACGCCAGGCCTGCAATGCCAACGTTGTTGTTTGGCGTTGCCGCAATAACTCCGGCAACGAGTGTACCGTGGCCCTGCTCATCAAAAGGAACGGGGTCTCGGTCTTGATCATCGCCTAGGTTCCGCACGGTTTGATCAACAAAGTCGTACCCTATCACGTCGTCTACAACGCCGTTGCCATCGTCGTCTACCCCATTCAGATCTCCAAACACGCCACCAACGGACACCGTACTCAGCCATGGATCGAACCTGTTGTTACCGTTTATGTCTTCGGCCGGGGTAATAGCCAGAGCGTCTCTTAGGTCCTCATGATTCCAGTCAATACCGGTGTCGATAATCCCTACAACAACACCCTTTCCTGTGGCAATCTTCCATGCTTTATCGGCACCAATTATCTGTAGCGCGTATTGCTGAGAGGAGAGCGAATCTGCCGTAAGAGAAACGCCATGCACCTGATACCGTGCCATGGGCGTAACGTCTTCCACATCGGAATGAGCACGGAGCGTATTTAGCTGAGTGGGGTGGTCTATCTGTACAATATGGTAGCGATCTAGATCATCCAATGCGGCCAGAGCGGCACGGTTCTGCACATTTTCCCGAATCTTCGCACTTCGGGCAGCAAGTGTTATAGCTGGTGTGGAGCGGAAGGGGGCAAGTACTCTGCTGCCGGATTTGCTGCGGAGTTTAACTATGTAGCTGTCACTTGCCGCCGCCTGAAGCGATGCAGAAAGGATGCACACAACAACAAGAAATGCTCTACAACTCATGGTGTCTCCGAAAAGAGGTCTCTACGCGCAAAGGCCATTGCAACACGAAGTTCGGCCATGTCTACATCCGACCCAATATGCTCGCGGATATGACGAAGCTTAGCGAATCGATGATTCCGAATGAACGCGTACACCTCGCTATAAAGTTCGTCCGGTACAATATCTGCACGCTCTAGTTCAATACCGGCCTCCAACGCCCGTTGAAGGGTTTGCGCTGTTGCCGCCGCAGTTAGCCCTACGCTTGCCGCGAGTTGCCGCAAAGACATACCACGGCGCACGCTACTGGCAATACGCATCGTATGTGCATCTGCCCGCACCTTGGGCACCGATAGCGAGAACGCAGCTAGATCTCGCATTGTATCAACAAGTTCTTTTCCGTAGCGCGCTAAAAAGAGTCCACTACCATGCCTTCCGGGCTGAAGCAGCTCCATACGGGTTGGCAAATCTTCCGCAATCGAGCGTAATTCAGCATCGGTTACTAACGACGCTCCCGGCACGCCGTCGCGGAGCGCTAAACGCTCTCGCAAGGCCAATAGTGCGGTGTACGTTTCGCTATCTGGTGGTGCCGGTGAACTTGGCGCGGCCAGAGTGGCGCGCAGCCTTGGCGGTAAGGGGCGAGCGAGCGACGCGCCCTCCTCACTTACCGCGATAACCGGATAGAGATCTGCTGTGCGCACCAGCCACGCATGGTCTATTGCCACATCAATAGCTGAGAGAACCTCGCCACGAGATCTATCGCGAAATCTGCTCCACTCGTCACATCTATCCAATCGCCTATCCCTCACGCGTTCGGAGTGGGTTCCCGTTACCACATCGGCTAGTACGTTTCTGCCAAACCTGCCGGCAAGTTGCCATGCTGCACGTATGAGCGATGTAATCATCTCCATCTGCCTCTCCGAAGGCGCCTTCAGGTGGGGCAACTCTTTACAAGAGCTGCATGTACCACAACGCTTCTGAACGGTAGAGTCGCCAAAGTAGGACAGGATAAACTGTCGTTTGCATTGGCGTGTTTCGGCGTATGTAACCATCACACCAAGTTTTTGCAGTGCATGGTCTCTGCGTTTGTGAACGCTGGCCCAATCAATTGGCAGGTTCCTCGCAGCAACAGCGGAATGTGTTAACACTATACCACCGCCCGAGCCCTGAGGCGCATATCGTATATACCTCGCAAGTTGGAGGGATCGAAGCGTAGAAGACACTTCGTTCAACGTAAGTCCGGTGCGACGCAGGATTTCGGGTAGATGCACATCGGTAACAGAACCCATTGGTTTTCCCGACAGCATTCTCGCCAATATCTCTGCCGCGGGCTTACGCTCTACGGTTGCAGTGGCGGCATATTCCTGCAGTCTCTCCTGCGATGTTTGCAGCTCTATCCGTGCCAAGCCCCCTTCCGATGTCCGCGCAATTACGCCGCTTCGTTCCAACAGTCCAAGAGCGCCGCTAACAACAGCTGCCGGTATGTGAAGTCCAAGCGCTATGGATGTGGGATCTGCAAGCACGGGTTCGGTTGTGCTCATGTTTTCGCCAAGGCCTGCGCGTCCGCAGAGGTACAACCATACGTCCGCAACGGTGCGCTCCTCTGGAAATGTCCCGGCAATGTAAAACTCCATCAACGCCCTATCCTGGGGCTGATAAAGCAGGGTGCAGGCAGCGGGTAAACCATCTCTTCCGGCTCGGCCGGCCTCTTGGTAATAGGCCTCCAGGGTAAGCGTTAGGTCTGTGTGCAATACGTTGCGCACGTTGGCCTTGTCTATTCCCATACCAAACGCGTTTGTTGCCACCAGTACGTTCGTAGAGCCACGGATAAACCGATCTTGCACCTCGGATCGAAGGTGAGATGGCATCCCTGCATGATATCCTTCTGCACCGATACCTCGTTTGCGTAACTCTTCTGCCGTTGTGTCTACCTTCCGTCGAGAACCGGCATAAACAATTGTGGGTAACGTAGAATCTCTCCGCACTACATCGGTGATGTATTCAATCTTGTTTGCCGTACGCACAACTCTCAAGGAGAGATTTGGCCGGTCGAATCCACGGACAATTTCAATTGCATTCGTTAAACCCAGAGACCGCGCAATGTCTTGGCGCACGTCGGGCGTGGCTGTTGCAGTTAGCGCCAGTATGGGAACACGTTTTCTGTCGGCAAAAAAGGTAGCAATACTTTGGTACGACGGCCGAAAGTCGTGTCCCCATTCGCTGATGCAATGCGCCTCGTCTACGGCTAGCAAACTCAGTGGTATGGGCCGAAGCAGCTGCCGGAAGGTTCTCGACTCTAGGCGCTCGGGTGCAACGTATAACAAACGTAGGTTACCTCTGCCCGCTTCGCTCATTATGGCGTTAATCTCGCCTGAAGATAGCGCTCCGTGCACGGCGGCCGCAGGAACACCCAATAAGCGCAGTCGCTCTGTTTGATCCTTCATCAGCGCAATGAGTGGAGACACCACAAGTGTTAGGTGTGGAAGAACAAGGGCAGGAACTTGATAACAGAGAGACTTTCCGCCGCCTGTTGGCAATACGCCTACAACGTCTGCGCCCGACAATGCGGCGTGGACGATGTCTTGCTGACCCGTTCGGAATTCAGAGAATCCGAAGGTTTCTTTGAGTACAACCCGAGCTCGCTCGTACAAAACGTTCATTGCACCAATAGTACACGCGAGAACTCCCGAGCACGCACGCAGTACAACCCACGTGGTAGCGGCACGAAATGCTCTTCATGTGCGGCAAGTGTAGTTTCGTTTACGCGGCGGCCGGAAGCATCGATGATCGAAACAATACATGACTCGTGAGAAGCTGCAACGGCTATGCCCCCTTCCGTAACACGGGCTGCAATTAGCTGCACGGTAGCGTCGAAGAAACGTTGTTTGGGATCGATGCATATACCATCGAGCAGAGCCGCTCCAGGATACACCGCATCAAGAACGCGCACATCAGAGTGATTGCGAGAACCAATACGTAGAGTACTTTCTGCCAAGGACCCCAGTGTGAGGCGTATGGGTATGCTGCAAAGAACACCATTACCATCGAGAAGGGACGTTCGCACTGTTACACTGCGCGTTGTGCGAGCAACAACACATGCAGGCAGTTGCTGCGGTACAACCATGGTTTCGTCGAAGTCGATAACAAACGTGGATACAACGTCGGACAAAAACACACCCGCCTGCGTGCTATCCTGACGTAGCACAATCGCCTTTGCATCTCCCGGGCGTCCCGTAACCGTGTCGATACGAAACACACAACACGGTCCGGGTTTTCGCTCTGCAATCAGGTGCATGGTATCGGTAGAAGATTCGCCGGCAAGCGTAACGTTTACGATGTACAGAGACGAGTACGAGCCAACAACTGCATTGCCAACAAAGGTAACGTAGATGGTTCTGCTCTCTCCAGGAGCAATGTTATCCTCATTTGCGGCCTCCACTCGGAAACCGGGCACAATGCGGAGTCCGGGCGATGGAACCACTCTTGTTCCAATGTTCACAAGCAGAAAAGAGTCTCTAGCACCAACACAGGGCGCAACAGCACCAAGGTTTATCGTGTCCTTGGAAAACTGTATTGCCAATTGTGCCTGCGCGTATTGGGAGGCCGCGAGAAAGAGTGCGCATATCGCCCACACGTAGACGAGCACTCGACTCATGACGTTGGAACTACACGGCCTACAACAAAGGCGTGCTCGGCTGCCAATCGCTGCAGAACAGAATCTGCATTTTCCGGAGACACAATAAGGATGAATCCAACACCAAGATTGAACACATGTCGCATCTCTTCTTCGGCAATTCCGCCGGCCTTCCGAATAACATCAAAAATTGGCGGCTCGGGCCATGCGCCCCAGTTTATATCTAGCGCAGTGCCGGTAGGAAGAACACGTGATGTGTTGCCCACAATGCCCCCACCGGTAACGTGTGAACATGCGTGGACGATATCATCATCGAGGATTGGCATCACGGAAGAAAGGTACGAGCGGTGCACAGCGAGAAGCGCTTCACCAACCGAGCTGCCAAGGTCTTCCACCTTATCATTAATGCCGTAGGCCGGAAAAAGCGCTTTACGAGCAAGTGAAAATCCGTTGGTGTGCAGTCCGGTAGACGGCAGACCAATTAGAACATCGCCAACATGTACGCGTGAACCGTTGAGTATTCGCTGCTTCTCCACAACACCTACGATGGTACCAGCTACGTCGTAGTCTCCATCGGAATAAATCGAGGGCATTTCGGCTGTTTCGCCCCCTAACAGAGCACACGTATTTTCTCGGCAGGCCTGGGCAATTCCTTTGATAACGTTTGCAGCAACGCCCGACTCGAGTTTTCCTGTGGCATAGTAGTCGAGAAAGAACAAGGGGCGAGCACCGCAGGCAAGAATGTCGTTCACACAATGGTTAACAAGACACTGCCCAATGGTGTGGTGCACGTTTGCCATTACGGCAACCTTGAGTTTTGTGCCAACGCCATCTGTGGATGCCACAAGAACCGGGTGATCCATATTCGGGAACCGGGCATCGTAGAAGCCGCCAAACAACCCAATGTCGCTAAGAACTCCGGGTGTACGTGTTGCTTTAACAAACGGCTTAATTGCGTCTACGAGGGCTTCACCGGCATCGATGCTTACGCCTGCGCTCTTGTAATCCATGGTGAGTGTTTGGGTTTGATTTAGCGAACCGGTTCCCATTCGTCCGATGACGAACGGCCACGCACCATAACACTTAATGCGTTTACGGTCCAACTACGGAGAACACGAAAATACCCAAACTTGCGGAACCGTCTTGGAGACTCGAACACGAGAAGTTCACTGGCAAAACGCACACGCGCGCGCAGGCCAATGCGCGCCAAAAGGTCGAAGTCTTCGCCGGCAACTAGCTCTGCCCTGTATCCGCCCACAGCAAGGAAGGTATCTCTTCGAACAACCTGACATTCTCCTCTGCCAGCACCAATGCGCAGCAACGAGAGGAAACGCACATAGGCATTGTAGAACGCATGAAATGCTTTGTCGGCCAAACGCTCTTCTTCGGGCCGGAAGTGCACCGGACACGCCAACGCCGATGCCCGTCTGTATCGCCCCTTACCCTGTGCGAAATCTACAAGACACGAGGTAAATCTCTCGAGGTTTGCCGGCACTGTGTCTCCATTGATAAACACAATTACGCTTCCAGCCGCCTTTGCGGCCCCGGCATTTCGTCCTCCGGCAATGGTTTGTCTGTCTGACAAGGTGTGCTCAACCACAACGTCGGCATGTTGCTTCGCTATAGATATGGTAGCATCGGTGCTTCCGCCATCGCTTACAATCACCTCGGCAGTGTTTGCACTGCGCCACTCCCTGCTGAAAACAGCCAGGGTATTTTCCAACAACTTCTCTTCATTCAATGTTGGAATAACGATACTTAGCAGGGGGCGCGGGGTGCTCACAATGGCACCACAATGGCGAATGGATAGAAGATCCCAAACTTCACACCCTCGTCTCCTACTTCGAGTGTTGGACCCGGCAAACGGATGTAATTCAGGGCCTGACGTAGGTAGTTCACGAATCCGACGTTTGATGGTGGAAGGATGCGAAGCCAGTTATAATCTAAGCCGAAGAGGAACCGCCGCGTAACTCCAACGGGCGCGCCGGTTTCGTCTACCGCGTCGTAGTTGCGTATACCGTAGCCCACGGAAAACATCAGCCAGTCTGGCCAAATGTCTCTGGCTCCGCCCCACAGGAGATTATGCACGTTGGCCGCAAGCCAGAATGTGGTGCTGTTATAATCGTCGATAAAAATTTTCTGACGGTTGTTACTCACGGGGTCTCCCACCCACTGAGCGGGCACATAGCTCCACCTAGGGGTAAAGTTCTGGAGGAACGGCACGTGATATTGGGCCAAGAAGAATGATGCTCCTACTACATCCGCAATTGCATCTGTTGGCGAAAAGCCCCATTCCTTGGCGTATCCGTCGAGTACTTCAACATAGAGGGTGTAGGCAACACCCATACCGCTGCCAACCAAGGTAGATGTTTCATGCGAAAGGCCGCACACCATCATAAGATCGGCACTAAATGTACTCATGATGTACGATGAATAGATGTGACCGAACTTATCGAGTCCTCGAGCATACTCAGAGTCATCGATCACTCGGAACTGCGGATTGGTCTCGTCCCACCACGCATTGCGCTGATACACGTGCAAACCAACCATTAGGGCGCCGAATCCGGCACCTACAGCAACCGTGGGCCATAGCTGTAAATCGCTTTGCGCGCGAGGCGTGCCGCCCCACATGGTATATCGTTGGTCATCGGCGTACATGAACGCCGATTTTGAAATGTACAACGAGTCGTCTGTGGCAAACGAATTTGCAACACCTACTGCCAGAGTAACGATTGCAGCAATAATCTTAGAGTGCATCAACCTGTACGCTCATCTCGAGCACACGTTTATCAAGCAGAGCAGGGAAATACGCAACCACGTCGCTGGGCTTGGGTCTGCCACCAGAGAAACCCGTTACACTTGGTGGGCCCGTAAGAATCAGTGGTGCGAGCTCCTTTGCAAATCGCTCGATGGCGGCCTTGCTCTTGCCGCGAACGCCAACACGCATCATCACTTCATTGGGCTCGATGGTTTTTGCTATCGGCCCGTGACACGCGTTCATGCCTACAAACTCTGTTCGGATTTCGTCGAAGGAGAGTCCTAAATGTTCTAACCGTCTGCGAAGAATGGCATCGGCGGCCTGTGCTTTTTCGTAGGCGCTGGGTGCAGAATACGTTAACGACCCAAAGGCCACATATCCGTCGAGATAGCTAGCAGACACCTTATAGAATGGTGTAGCTGGCTGACCGGTAATGCCAAACACGCGCACGCGATTGTTGCCTAGGTCTTCTAGATGGATGCTCGAAAAATCGGCTACGCAGTCTGGTGTGATGTACATCGTTGGGTCGCCAATTTCATACATCAACTGCTCGGATACCGTTTCGCGCGTTACAGCTCCCCCGGTTCCGTCGTGTTTTGTTACCACGAAGGAGCCATCAGGGTAGGCCTCTATGATTGGGAATCCTACGTCCCAAAGGTCGGGCAAATCTTGCCAGTTGCCAAGGAAGTTGCCACCCGATGCTTGCGCACCACATTCGTTGATATGTCCGGCAACTGTACCTGCAGCCAGCTTATGCCAGTCTGTCTCACCCCAGCCAAATTCGTGGATCATTGGAGCAAGCGTAAGACCTGTGTCTGTTGTTCTACCGGTGATGATAATCTGTGCGCCCTCTCGAAGGGCTTGTACGAGCGGCCACGCGCCGGTATAGACATTGGCGCTGAGTAGACGTTCCTGGACTTCGCCAATGGGCTGGCCGGTTTCCATGTGGCGCATTTCGTGACCCGACTCTACGAGCTCGGGTATACGTGGCAGTATATCGTCGCCCAGTACAACGCCAATCTTTAATCCGGTAATTCCAAGACTCTTGGCAACTTCGAAAATTCTGTCTCTTGCTGCCAAAGGGTTAACACCTCCACCGTTGGTGATAAGTGTTATGCCCCGTTCAACCAAATACGGTAGAATTTCGCGGCACACATCAACAAGGTCTCGAGCATAACCAAGCTGGGGGTCTTTCATCTTCTGCTTCTGCAGAATAGACATCGTTACCTCGGCCAGGTAATCCATTACAAGGTAGTCTATCGGACCCCTACTAACCTGATTAAATGGTGCACTTTGGAGATCCCCCCAAAATCCTTGTCCGGAGGCAATGCGAATGGATGACTTCATGGATTGTTGCTGTGGTACCGAAAAGTGGGTTATCGCTGAGGGTCTACACGGAGGAGAACTGCTGTTGTGGACGACCGAAGTAGCAGTTCGAGTGTAGAATCAGAGAACCGAAAGATACGAAAGGTAGCAGGGCCGCGTGTTGCCTCGAAGATCGTTACCTCGGTCCAAAGCAACTTTCTGTGAAACGACACCGAGATGATATTCACATACCGTATCCCCCGATTAGGCCCAAGCAAGAGGGGGCGCAGTACAATGCCCCCTGTCTTTACCATTGTTGGCTGAAGAAGAATCCTCAATGATATCTGCACCCATTGGGCCCCAACGATAAGGGGCAGAGAATACCGATACACCGTGGGGTTCGAGGTTGAAAACGCGGCCCACCCCACAATTGCCACCACAACGGCGTACAGAATCATTGCAAGCGTTGCCGGAGCGTTGTGAAACATGCGGCGGTCTTCCCCGAGTGCTAAACGCCGAACCTCCAGATTATCAAGCACCTGCCTGTAGGCAAGGGCGCCAAAGAATAGCACCGCAAAGGCGAAGGCCACATAGGATGCATGGGCAAGAATTGTAGGGTCGAAAATCATCCGTGCGGAATACCTCTCGTAAAGTCGCGTTATGGCTACATATTTGCAACAATGGATTCCCTATCGCAACGGTTCCAACAACAGCGCGAGCGACTTGGTCTTTCTGTGCGCGAGTTGTCGAGAACCACGAAAATTCGAGAGCACTACATTACCGCAATAGAAACCGGCAGGTTCGACGTGTTGCCGGCAATCTATATGCGTTCGTTCTTGCGAACACTTGGTGCCGCTCTCGGAATCCCAGAACATGAGATAACATCATTTATGTCGGAACAGTTTTCCAACGAAGATGATTCTTCGGGAAGACTGCCATCGTATGCCGAAGCCCCGCCCAGACCGAGTGGCCTCTCCGTAAGCACTGCTACACAACGCACGAACGACGCAGTACGTGCTTCGGTAAACCGCATACGAGGGATTCGACTAACGTGGCTCATTCTTGGCGGACTTTGCGTTCTCTTCATTCTTTGGTTCGCTCTTCGTGGGTTTATGCCGCAATCTCTTTCTGTAGCTCCTGCAGACACTGTAGATGTGTCTGCTGCACTCGAACCAACCGAGGGTGACAGCTTAATTCTTACGGCCATCGCCACAGACACAGCGTGGGTAAACATTACAATGGACGGCACTCGTACCCAACAACGCGTTGTGGTGCCAGACATAGAGTATCGTTGGAGCGCCACAAAGGAGTTTACCGTATCTATCGGTAACGCCGGCGCTGTGCAGTTCTTTCGAAATGGATCTCCTCTGCCGGTGTTTGGTAAAACAGACGAGGCCGTGCGGCGCGTAATTATTCGCCGCGATGCAGTTCTCTCGTCGAGCTCTACATTCAAGGCGCCGGTTGCGCCTACAGATAATTCACCGAAATCTCCAACAACCTCTTCACCTCTGCCGCAAACTCCGAAGACCACTGTGCAGGCACCACAAAAAACGGTTACAAAGACCGCACCCACACGAGCGCCAACACAGCAAAGAGTGCAGGCAAAACCGCTGCAACGTCAACCACAAAAATCGACCGCAAAATCAAAGAAGCCGGTAAAGACAAGTCGCGAGGCCGAACAGCCACTTATCCTGCCTGCGCCCCCTCAGCCAATCCGAAGGTAGGCAACTCGGCTGCTAGGGGGCTTACCACTGCGCTCGAACAATATCGTGCACTCGCACAACTCCAACACATGCTCCTCTGGTGTTTACTACTGGCACCACAGATATCTGACGTTCACGGTTCTCCATAAGCTGCAAAGCATCGTACAACGTGTGGCTGGGCAACACCGTAACGGGGTTCAACGTCATCACATCGCTGCATCGCACAGATGATATCTTTATACCCGCAGACACTGCCCTGCGTACGTCTCCATCTGTGATAATTCCTAACAGTTCGCCCCCTGAGGAAACAATACAGACTATGCCGAGTGCCTTCTCCGATAGCAGAGCAAGAGCATCCTGCAACGCGGTGTCGGGCTGCACTATTGGCAGTGCATTATCAACATGCATTACATCAGCAACTGTGCGAAGCAAAGCTGCTCCAATAGCACCCTTTGGATGAGACTGCCGCAGACGTCCAACAACGTCGCCATGGATCAGTGAGGCGCCAACGCACAGCAAATCGGCTACAACTAATGCACCGGTGGTACTTGCTGTTGGCAGCAGATTATTCGGGTCGAGCTCGCGAAGAATTGGCGCCGAAACAGCATGCGAAGCCGTTGTAGCCAACGAAGAGGAGTCCCGCGATGTTATAGCGATGCATGGAGTGCCAGATTCTTTGGCAATTTCTGCCAAGCGAAGAACCTCGGGCGTTTCGCCGCTTTTCGAAAACAACACCATTACATCGGAGGGGGCTAATAGTCCGATGTCTCCGTGCAAAGCATCAACCGGATGAACGTAGATACCGGGAATACGAATGCTGGTGAGCGTTGCCGCCATCTTCCGTGCAATAAAACCCGATTTGCCCAGACCGGAGACAATAACCTTTTCCGCCCCGGCTATTGCGCGGACGGCGTCTTCGAGATTGTCCGTTAGAGCTTCGCGGAGCAGCTCGATGGAGACAATCTGCCAATCAAGCGATTGGCGCAGTTGCGTAATGATCTCGTTTTGGTCCATCGTGTTCTCCTCTACAAAAATGCGAAAGCCCTTGGCATTGTCTGCCAAGGGCCTTCGCGTGCTGTCTGACGTTCGATTAACGAACGATTGTCATGGTCTTCGAAAGAACCGTCTCACCAACCGTAAGCTTGTACATGTAGGAACCGGAGGCAGCGTCGAAACCTTCGCTGTTACGTCCGTCCCACTCTACAGCATACGGAGAAGTTTGACCGGCTACTGAGTTCTCGTAAACTGTCTTTACGAGATTACCCATCATGTCGAACACCCCGATCTTCACCTTCGATGCAAATGGCACGGTGAAGGTGATTGTTGTTTTGCCGTTTGTTGGGTTCGGATAGTTGTTATCAAGAGCAACTGCGCCGCTTGTACCGAACTCTGCATTCACAATGTTCGAGAACGACTGAGCACCTGATACGTCTACCTGACGAAGACGATACTCGTACGCTTCGCCACGACGCACATCAGCGTCAAAGAACTTGTAGTTCGAAGCTTGCGTAGCGTTTCCGGCACCGGCAACGTAGCCGATTGGTTGCCATGGGTTTGCAGCTGATGCTGTACGATCTACACAAGTAAGAGCAGCAGCGCCATTGAGGTGCGTAAGCTCGCTAACTGTGCGACGTTCTACATGGAAACCGGCATTGTTCTTTTCGGAAGCTGTTTCCCAGAACAGGTCTACGCCTGTTTGACGGACACGAGCATCGAAGAAGGACAGTTCAACAGGTACCGCACAGTCGATGAAGATTGGCGGGCTGGAGAACGAGCGGTTTCCGAAGTATGGACGAAGGAGTGGAATCCATGATCCACGTGTGAACGTGCTGTATCCAAGGCTTGTACCCATAGCGTTCAGGTGAGCGTAGCCAGGGTTACCAATCGTTGGTGTGAACGGTACCCAGTCACCCGAGAAGCGCGTGAGTTCGTAGGCGAAACGGTTGTCGTTAAGAAGCGCACCGCTACGCGAACGTACACGGAAGTTCTTATCGATAAGAAGCGTGCGGTTACCGATACCGAACACTGGAATGTCCGAATACAGTGTTGTAACCATACCCATGCGCGACTCAGAAGCACCAAGTTCGTAACCTTCTGTGCCCATTTGAGCTACCGAAGCCCAGTATTCGCCCGGAGGGATAACTACTGGCTGAGCGAGAAGATATGTTACGTACTTACCAAACTGTGGCTCTGTGAATGCGCCAGTTTCATCCTCGCCACGACGGCGCAGGATTGTGGAATTCGCAATACGCTCGTCGCCTGGCAATCCACCTTGGTCGCGATACAACGAGAACGAGATATTCAGAACGTCCTGGTTCAACTCAGCCCAGAAAGCTTGGTAACCAGCAACGGTGTCTTGCGAATACAGCGTAAAACGCATTGCAATCTGACCCGAAGCATTACCAGCGTCTGCACCGAACATGTCGTCAGCCGACAGGCCTGCAGGGAACGTTCCCCAGCTTGACTGCGGTGAATACTGTCCGGCTGGTCCTACCATCGGGGACTGCCATCCTGTACCTGCAGCACCAGAAGAGGCACCGCGGTGGTTCAGACCCTTTCCAGTTACGCCCGAGAACTGCAGCTTCGGAACATCGTTCGTTGGCTGGAGCGGATTGGTTTCGTATGCGAAGGATGGACCGAACGTCATGGTGAAGGTTGTGAACGTAGAGTCGTTCAGTGTGTCAAGGTCATTGCCTGGGAAGAAAATCCTACCAGTTACTTTGTAACGACCAGGTGTTGTAGTGCGGAAGTTTGCATCTGGGAATGGAAGCAATACTTCACGGTTACCAGCAAGAGTTGGAACCGTGATCGTGCGACAATAGATCTGCTGTGCTTCGTTACCGTCTGGCTTGATTTGCAAGCGAACGGAGAACGCAGGTGCAGCGATGTTCGTATTGTTCGACAGCTTAACGCGAATCGGTACACGTGTTGCCTGCGATGCCGGAGCCATTGTGTATGGCCAAATGAGCTGAATGTTCGAGAATTCAACGTCTGTAACTTCGTCCGGGAAGAGAATCTTCACGTTGTCTACAAAGAAGTTGTCTTCGTCGTCAGCAGGATTCGGAGGCGTAGAGCTGTTGATACAGCGTGCACGAATACGGAAGCGGAAGTTCCGAGCGCCTTCATTTACCCAACGGAGTACTGTGTCGGGAATTGGCACCGTGATCTTGTAGTACTCCGCATCCTTACCGTCATCAAAGAGATCTTCGCGGAATCCACCGAGTGGTGGAGTCGCGTTGTTTTCGAGTTGTAGGTTGTAGTTCGCGATGTCGTAACCACGAGCGAGACCACCACCACCCCATACGCGGAATGGTTGTAGGTAGCGCTGACCACGGTTTTGAACGTCGAGCACCCAGTTTTGGATATTCGTGATACCATTGAGCTGGTCATTCGACGGACGTGCGAACTCTACGTACAATTCGTCTGGCAAGCGGAACCCAGGTGAGAAGCCATTTACGGCTGTGTAGTTCACGCGGTGCTCAGGGCCTATAAGGCGGTTGTCTGAGAAACCACGACCAATGTTCGTGAGCTTGCCGGTACGCTGATACGATACCGAGAGAACTGCTCTGCGCTTGCGCGAGAGGTTTACAGGGAACGAACGAATTTCGTCGCCACCGTACTGACCGAATGCAGGAATATCGTTGTTCGACAGGTCTACACGGTTCATGCGGATTACCGGCGACTTTAGACGGAAGATGTCCGAGTTCGCAGCTTGGAATTCGCCCCGTGGTGGTGGCGGATTGTTCGTTACCTCGTCACCGTCCACAACGTCTGCATTGATATTCACCCACTTGTACACCGATGGCATGGCGGCACCACCAACAAGGTGGAACTCACGAACGTCGTCGTTGAATTCTGTAAGCCTGCGCATGGAGAATACGCGGATGCTTGTGGTGTCGTCAAACGGCCACTGATCACCAAGAGAGTTGTTTACAGAGTCGCGCGGCTCGGCGATAACCGTTGTGAGAAGACGTCCAATTTGGTCGTCGATAAACTCGTTTGGCTCAAACGGCGGGAATACCACCTTGATAAACTCGTACGGAAGCACGAATGTACCCGCAGGTTGGTACGCAAGGTTGTTACCATTAATGTCGCAACGGTAAATCCCGCTGAGAAGAGTATCGCGAAGAGCGGCATCGGTAACTGTCTTAGACGTGTTGTAAACAATCCTACCGGTGGCTTCGTTCACGATGCGGAATCGCACGCGGAAGTTGATTCCCTGCTTGACGTAGTTAACGCCTTGCGGGCCCTGAATGTCGTTCGTAAGGCTTTGTACGATAGCTACTGGCTGGATAGCACCAAGGCGTAGGTCACCAGCGAGAAGTTCGTAGTTATTCGCTTGAGCAGTTGGAATAACAACGGAGAACTCAAGCGATGCGTTTTGGTTCAGTGGACGTACGCGATACGACACGTTGATTACGCGAAGTACGTTGCGGAACTGCTTGAACTTAATTGCCAAGAAGTCCTTCGGAACCGTGTTGTCGTCATTTCGTGAACTTGTTGCACGGATGCCACCGTCGCTGGACGTTTGTACGTTGTAGAGATACTCAGTGCTTTGTGTGTACTTCGGCACATTGTAGTCTAACAGCGTAGAAGCGGGCATCGTTGCAGGGAAGCCACTCCAGTTCAGGCGGCGTGCTGGACCCGAAACACCAACTGTTGAATTACAGCGCATCCAAACGGTTGCAGGGTGCGGCTGCAGAGCATTACGAGGTGCGATGCCGCTGAAACGCTCGTATTGCACAACAACCGACGAGTCGTTGCGGTTAAGCGTTACTTGAAGCGAGAAGCGATAGTGCTCACCAATACCCGGACGGTTGTTTGCAGCGAAGTTTACGGTGTGCGATACGCCACCTACCACGGCCGTCTTTGTCCCAATCGGAGTAAGGTTCACGTAATAGATGATGAACTTATCGTTCGAAGGTGAGCGCTTGTAATACACCTTGGAGAAGTCGTCTACGGCGCTTAACTCGGTATTAAACACCGACACTTGCAAGTCATCCCAAGCTGGAGCAATAAGCTGTGGCTGACGTGAACCCCAGATTGCCGAGAGCCCCGCGTCGCCAAGACGCGTATTCGTTGTGGAACGGATACCGGCTGTTGCACTGTTTACGTTGCCACCGCAGGCGATTTCCTGGTAACCCCAGTTATCCAGAGTTACATCCGTTAACCCATTGCCCGACCTGCCACGTGTATCGTCGGAAGCGGGGTCATAGGCCGAAAACACGCCCGGAGTTACTTCCAGACTTACACGTCCGGTTGGAAAACCGAAGTTGTCGAGCGTATAGAAATAACGTCTGTTCGAAAGCGCAATCAGGCCGTTGGTGGAGATATACACCGAGTCCTGGCGAACGCCGTTGAAGAAGAACGGGAATCCAATCGAGATTGGACCCGCAAATGCGTTGTCGGTGGAGTCGTTGTTGTTTCCGGGATTGCGGAAAAACGCCCAACCACCATAGGTGTTAAGCTGCGGATCAGACCAGAAGGTTTGTGGTAACTGGCGTGGGCCAGATACGATGCGCCTCCATGTGCCGGGCTCCGTAAGCGTATCCACAAATTGCGTCGGATCTGGACGCCAAAAATCGGGGGCCTCGTCGTCGGAGTCGACGAAGTAGTACCCCGTTGAAATTGCGGCATCAGTGCGCGCGTTAGCGCCCGTCAAATTGAACGGGAGCGGATACGATGCTACGGGATTCCGTGCACCGCTACGTCGCAACACATCCTCGCCATCTTTCCCATCACCGGCAAAGGCCATAAATCCGGCCGATACCGTCATGAGGGCTAGTAGTAGCAGTCTGCGGCTCATGCAAACCTCAGTTAAACAGTGAACAAGTACGTGCAGTTGTTTCGATTTTTTCATGCGGATGTTGTGGTGATAACACACCATTCCCGAACGTTCGTTCGCGAAGTAGGGTGTAAAATTGTCATTTCACGCCGAATTGTCAAACTATTTTTATTCGAAAGAGGCCATTGTGGGAAAATCAAGGGAGTAATGGGCCTCGATACGGGAAACAACAATGAGCCGAGGAAAAAGTTACGTGCCAAAGGTACCCTGGCTATCGTTCGCAATCTCGATGATGGTCTCGGCAAGCAATCGGTGTTCAATAGCACGAATTCTTGCCTGCAGTGTTTCTGCTGAATCGTCTGTGTTTACTGGCGTAGACAGCTGACGAATGATCGATCCTTCGTCATATCCCGCCGTAACCCAATGTACCGTAGCGCCACTTTCGGTGCTACCGGCGGCAACCACCGCTCGGTGAACATGAATGCCGTACATACCTTTGCCGCCAAATTTGGGCAGCAGCGAAGGGTGTACGTTGATTACCCTTCCCTTCATGCCAAGAATCACGGATTCGGGGATCTTTTTCAGAAAGCCCGCAAGAACGAGAAGATCTACTCTGGCGTTCTTGAGCGCTTCCAGTAACTGCTCGGCGTTTGTTTCGGTGTTTGGCCCCCAGTTGATGATGCGAAAAGGTACGTGGTATGACTTGGCTACATCTACTATTCCCTGCTGTTCATCGGTTGCCACGATAAGTGACACAACGAAAACGCTGGTCTTCATTGCCTCTTCACACAGTGCGCCAGCGTTGGTTCCCTTACCTGTGCCAAGGACTGCGATTCTTAGTGGTTCATTCATCATAGGGGGCAGAATCTACATTTCTCACTTGGCACGGTGCAGAGGAACTTATACACACTCTAATTTGTTGGCTGTGTTCTCCTTCAACAACCACACTTCTTTTCATGCCTAGAACTGCGCGCATCTGCACGGTGCCAGTCGTTTTTGCTCTATTATCTGTTCTCTTCGCCTCCGTAGCGTGCCCAACCGTTCTTCGATCCCAAAGTGATGCCGACACCACTGGTCCCACGGGAGTAATTACTGGCGTTATTGCCGACGCTACTACGTTGCAGCCCCTGTACGGTGCAACGGTAAGCGTTGTGGGCACCACCCGCGGGGCCATTTCGAAGAAGGATGGCAAGTTTGTGATAAAGGGCGTGCCACCAGGGATCTATACTCTCCGCACCTCACTGGTTGGTTATGGAACAGACCTTCTTTCAGACATTGTAGTGAGTCCGGGCAAGCCAGCCTCCGTATCCATTAAGCTCGCCGAAAAAGATGTGCGTTTGAATGAGGTAGTGGTTCTGTCCGATGCGTTTCGAAAGGACAACACGTCTATCTCATCAACGCAGTTGTTAACGAGTGAAGAGGTGCGCCGAGCGCCTGGCGTGCAAGAAGATGTAGTGCGCGCCGTGGCACTTCTTCCGGGCGTTGCTGTTACGCAGGCGGGTAGGAACGACCTTGCAGTGCGTGGTGGCGCCCCCTTCGAGAACCTCTTTATTGTAGACAATATCGAGGTACCAAACATCAATCACTTTGGGTCTCAAGGCTCTTCCGGCGGCCCCCTATCACTTATCAACATTGCTTTTGTTCAAGATGTTAGTCTTTCCACTGGCGGGTTTGGGCCAAAGTATGGCGATCGGCTCTCGTCGGTAACGAATCTCCAGCTCCGCGAAGGAAATGACCAGAAGTTCGCAGGAGAAGTGAATCTGAGTGCAACCGGTTTCGGGGTTATTGCTGAGGGTCCGGCCGGCTCCGATGCCACATTCCTCGTTTCTGCTCGTCGCAGCTACCTCGATCTCATCTTCAAGGCGGCTGGCTTTGGGTTCATTCCGGAGTACTGGGACTTCTCGAGTAAGATTGCCGTCAATCTCTCGCAGAAAGACAAACTTGTATTCTTGGCGATCGGCGCATTAGACCAAGTTTCGTTCAATAACACAGATGATAATCTCTACAAAAACAGCCGTGTAACCGCCCCCTCACAAGATCAGTACTTTGCCGGCCTCACCTGGCGCCATTTATTCGACAATGGCTACGTGTCCACCACTCTTGGTCGCACGTTTTCCGCGTTTAACACCGTGCAGCAAGACTCGTTGGGTAACGACATCTTTCGCACGAAAACAAAGGAAGGAGACAACTCTCTCCGTACAGACGTGGTTGTAGTTCCAAGTTCAAAACTAGAGATAAACGCTGGTGCTATTATTCGATATGCGAGCAATCTCGACTATAAAATTGTTCTTCCCGGATTTGCCCGTCTCGACGCAAGCGGGAACCCCGCGCCCCTTCTCAAGGATACAGCGTTCACGGCCTTCCGTGCCGGTGCCTATGCGCAGGTTGATTACGCGCTCACGGATTCGTGGAAACTTGTTGCCGGGCTCCGCGGCGAATTCTATGGCTTTTTATCGGAAGATCGTTTGGCGCTCTCACCTCGAGGTACCATCATGTACTCTCCAACTCCGGAGATTACCTTCCGTATTGGCGGCGGACGTTATTATCAGGCGCCGCAGTTTATCTGGATGGTTGGCGACGAAAGTAATCCTGGCAACCTGCGTCCACTGCGCGCAGATCAGGTGATAGGGGGCTGGGAGTGGCTGGCATGGTCGGACCTAAAGATTCAGGTGGAGGCCTACTACAAGAAGTATGCGTCCTACCCAGTTCGCCTGTTCCGTCCACAGGCCGTGCTTTCTCCGAGCGGATTCGATGACGTGTATAACGACATTCCCTTTGGCCTAGAACCACTTGCCAACTCGGGAACAGGCACCGCCTACGGAATCGAGTTTTTCGTGCAAAAGAAACTGTCGGAAGCTCTTCCGTTTTACGGTCTCTTGTCTTTGTCGATAAATCGAACAACGTTTGTTGCTAACGACGCAGTAGAGAGAACCGGAACGTTCGACACGCCAATCATCGGCACCATTGCCGTAGGGTGGCGTCCGTCTGCTCTCTGGGAGATCTCGAGCAAACTTCGCATGTCGCAAGGTCTGCCCAGTACGCCATACATCACTACGCAAGAGCGAGCCGCTGCAACGGGCTTCCCCATTGGTACTCTCGATTTCGCCTTTTTCAACGAAGGGGGCAGGCTGCCGTTCTTTTATGCGCTCGACGTTCGTGTAGACAAACGTTGGTTCTTCGAGGGTCTGCAACTTATCACGTACATTGACATTCAGAACATCACCGGCAGAAAGAATGTAAGCGGCTTGCAGTTCGACCAACAAACGCAAACGGTTGTTCAACAGTCGAGTATTGGCATTCTGCCAAGTATCGGCGTGAACATTCAGTTCTAGCGTTAACGATCGGCAAGGTTAGGTGCTAACCAGCGCTCGGCTTCGTCGATGTTCCAATTCTTTCTGGCGGCATAGTCTCGCACTTGCTCGTCGGTAATCTTGTTCACAGCAAAATATGCGGACTGCGGGTGGGCAAAGTACCATCCGCTAACAGATGATGCAGGTTGCATCGCGAAGTTCTCCGTTAGGGTAACCCCTGTGTTTTCTTCGGCGCTGACAAGCGCAAACAATTTGGCCTTTTCGGTGTGGTCCGGGCAGGCTGGATATCCCGGAGCTGGCCTGATACCCTGATACTCTTCGCGGATGCGAGCTTCATTGGAGATATTCTCGTTCGGAGTATACCCCCACACTGTTGTCCGCACTGTTTGATGCAACCACTCGGCGCATGCTTCTGCTAGTCTGTCTGCTATAGCTTTCACCATGATCGACGAATAGTCATCGTGCTCTGCCTCGTAGGCGGCGCAAAGCTCATCTACACCAATACCTGCGGTCACCACAAAGGCACCGATATGGTCGCGAGAAGTGCCATCGGCCGCTGCTTCCGCGATATAGTCTGCAAGGCACAATTGGGCTAATCCGGGCGCTTTAACTGTTTGCTGACGTAGGAAGTGCAATGTTGGACCATTATCAACTAGCACATCGTCTCCAACACGCCTGGCCGGGAATATCCCGCAAACGGCCTTGGCCGTAAGGAGCTTCTCCGACACTATTCTGTCGAGAATCGTTGTTGCGTCGTTGAACAGCTTCGTTGCTTCTACACCGTAGGTGGCATCTTCGAGTATCTGCGGATACTTCCCTCGTAGTTCCCATGACTGGAAGAACGGGGTCCAATCAATGAACTGACGCAACTCTTCCAGCGATACGTTTTCGAAGACACGGATTCCGGGCTGCGCTGGGGGCGGAGCAATCTTCGAAATGTCTATCAACGTGGCATTTGCACGCGCATCCGGCAGTGCTACGTACGATTTCGCGTCGCCCCGGCGCGCATAATCCGAACGTATGCGTTCGTACTCCTCACTCGTTGAAGCTGTAAACTGTTCGCGTTGCTGCTCGCTTAACAAAGACCCAACAACGGGTACTGCCCGCGACGCATCAAGTACGTGAATCACCGGGAAATTGGCCTCCGGCGCAATCTTCACGGCTGTGTGTGTTCTCGACGTGGTAGCACCACCGATAAGCAACGGTGTTGAAACACCGGTACGCACCATTTCTTTTGCCACGTGCACCATTTCGTCGAGCGACGGAGTGATAAGTCCGGACAATCCAATAACATCCGCACGATGTGTAACGGCTGCCTCTAGAATGCGCTCTGCCGGCACCATCACGCCAAGATCAACTACGTTAAAATTATTGCAGCCCAGTACCACACCCACGATGTTCTTACCAATGTCGTGTACATCGCCCTTCACTGTAGCCAACACCACAGTGCCTGCGTGTTGCTGCTGGTTGCCGGACTTACGCTTCTCCTCTTCCATGAATGGGGTAAGAATTGCAACCGCCTTCTTCATCACGCGTGCGCTTTTCACTACTTGGGGCAGGAACATCTTACCCGCACCAAACAAATCGCCAACAACACTCATACCATCCATCAGCGGACCCTCGATAATCGCAAGGGGCGTGGGGTACTCGCGCATTGCATCTGCAACATCTACGTCGATAAACTCCGTTACTCCCTTAACGAGTGCATGCCGCAAACGTTCAGCAACAGTGCCACCGCGCCATTCTTCTGCCCGCACATCCTCTACGTCGGCACTTTTTACCGTTTCCGCAAATGCCAACATTCTTTCTGTGGCATCTGGGCGTCTGTTAAGAAGCACATCCTCTACGTGTTCGAGTAGATCCTTCGGAATCTCATCATACACATCTATTTGTCCTGCGTTTACAATCCCCATGTCCATACCGGCAGAGATGGCATGGTACAAGAATGCTGTATGCATTGCTCTGCGTACGGGCTCGTTGCCACGGAACGAGAACGAGATGTTACTTACGCCGCCAGAGACACGCGATTGAGGCAGGTGTGCCTTAATCCAATGCACGGCCCTGATATAGTCTACTGCGTAGTTATTGTGTTCATCAATTCCGGTGCCTACGGTAAGGATGTTGGGATCGAAGATGATGTCGCACGGGGGCATCTTTACCACGTCTGTAAGCAACCGATAGGCACGTTCGCAAATCTCAATTCTTCGTTCAAAGGTGTCTGCTTGTCCCCTTTCATCGAACGCCATCACAATAACGGCTGCGCCATAATCAACGCAGAGCCGAGCACGACGAAGAAACTCTTCTTCACCGTCCTTGAGTGAAATAGAGTTTACAATGCCTTTGCCCTGAATGCACTTGAGTCCTTCTTCGAGCACCGTCCACTTTGATGAGTCAATCATGATGGGAACGCGCGCTATGTCTGGCTCGCTGGCGATGAGATTCAGGAAGGTTTGCATGGCTTGTTCGGAATCGAGCATTCCTTCGTCCATGTTCACATCGATAATCTGCGCGCCGTTTTCAACTTGTTGGCGGGCAACGTCGAGTGCCTTCTCATACGAACCGGATAAGATGAGTTTGGCAAAGGCGCGAGACCCCGTAACGTTCGTGCGCTCGCCCACATTAACGAAATTGGTTTCTTTGCGCAGCTCCAATGACTCAAGTCCGCTAACCGTTAGCGTTACTCTTCTGGCAGGTACTTTTCGTGGGGCTACTCCGAACACTGCATCTGCCATAGCGCGGATATGTTCGGGCGTTGTACCACAACACCCACCTACGATGTTCAGAAAACCTGCTTCGGCGTAGTCCTTGGCCTGCCTACCCATGTATTCCGGCGTTTCATCGTAGCCACCCATCGCATTGGGCAGACCAGCGTTCGGGTATAGGGACACGTACGCCGATGCAACGTTGGACAGCTCTTCGATAAACGGTCGCATCATGGACGATCCCAGCGCACAATTCAGTCCTATCGACAGAAGATTGCGAGCATGGGCAACAGAGGTCCAGAAAGCCGCAGGCGTTTGTCCAGACAACGTTCGACCGGACATATCGGTGATGGTTCCACTAATCATCACGGGCAAGGCCGCCCCCTGCTCATCACAAATCTCTGCGTAGGCCTTTAGTGCCGCTTTAACGTTTAGTGTATCTGTAACTGTTTCGAACAGAAGAAGATCGGCGCCACCTTCGATAAGGCCAAGAATCTGCTCACGGAACGATGCCTTCATTTCGGAAAAAGTGATTGCCCGAAAACCAGGATCGTTAACGTTTGGAGACATCGACAACATCTTTGTTGTTGGTCCTAATGAACCGGCAACAAAACGTGGACGTAATGGAGTTCTCTTGGAAACTTCACTCGCCGCTTGTTTTGCGATGCGTGCCCCTTCCCTACTTATCTCGCGCGCAATCTCTGCCAGACCATATTCCGCCTGACCCACCGGAGTAGACGAAAACGTATTCGTCTCCACAATATCGGCTCCGGCTTCGAGGTATGCCAGATGGATATCGCGGATAGCATCCGGTTGCGTGAGCACCAAGAGATCATTATTGCCTTTAAGGGGCAAGGGGTGATCGGCAAATCGCGTTCCGCGATAATCTTGTTCTGTTAATCGAAGGCGCTGAATCATCGTTCCCATCGCGCCGTCGAGGAGGAGGATGCGCTCGCGTAAGAGCGTTGTAATGTCTGCCATGGACTACAAAACTACGGCAACTCAGAGTATCGTTACAGTCTTGTCTTCAATCATGAACCGAACGCGATGCTCCTTCATGGCAATTTCGTACTCACGGTCTGCAAGCCGTTTAATACGCCTGTAGGGGTGCGGGAAGGGATCGGCCGACAAGGTACGGAGGATATAGGCACGTATGTGTTCAGGCAACCTGCCCAGAACATCGGCATTTGTGATGATGTATGGCTCTTGGTCTGTTACCTCTTGCAACCAGCGCACACGGCTCTCCGGAAATGCATCGGCATAGGCCAGGTATGGCTTGATGTCGAGCACAGGGGTGCCATTTAACAGGTCGGTACCTTCAACAACCAATCGTCTTCCCTCAACGGAAAGAAGTTTCACGCAGGACAGTCCAATGGCGTTGGGCCGGTGCGGAGATCGCGTAGCGAACACACCACGTTTCTTACGGTCTCGAGGAGTAAGAATCTTGGGCTTCCAACCGGTGATCTCATGAAAATGCACGATTAGCCATATACGGTCGCAACCATCGAGGTCTTCAATGGCCTGCTCCATATTCATGTTCGGAAACAGCACCACCGTTGCTTGGTCTACGCGTTCATCGATGCATGGCTGCCGTGGCGCGTCGTACTTATCGCTGTAGGGAGTTTCGATAACACCGATAACATTGTACGTAATGCTTGCCTCTACCATGCCGAGCCAACGGAAAGGGAAAGGAAGATGCCACCGAAATTCGTGATCGGCAATCCAGCCAAACTTTCTAATCCGGGCTCGCCGTACGGTATGGTGTAATACCGCACGTTTACAGCAATTACGCTTCCCTTGCCAAGTGTGCCAAAAACCGAGCCAACACCAACCATTGCGCCCATTCTAAAATGCCAGGTGCTGTAGCTAAACGACTCGAAGAACTCATAAAAGAGCCCATCCTGCAGATATGGGGTCTGCAGTATTGGTGTGGCCGTAATGCCGGCATTGATGTAGGGTCTGAATGTTTCTTGTAACGACTCGCTAAACAGTCGCTGCTGCACACCCACCGTGAAGGGAAACATAAAAAGTCGGTTCACTTTATTGGCAACAACAGGGATGTACCCATTGTACCATACATTTTCAATCTCGTCCGCATTTCTGCGGGGAGTAATGGCTAAGTGACCGAAAAGCGAAAGATTTTCAGAGAGCTTCTGACCATACATTGCGCCAACACCCCATCCACTTCCGGAGAACAAGAGATCGAATCCTGCCATCCGCGTGGCTACCTTGTTGATGGCAATTTCTTCCATCAAGGGGCGAACCGGGGTAAAGATGATAGTTGTATCCGTTGGTTGAGGCAGTTCGCCGGTAATCTGGGCGAACACGGTGGCATGTCCGGCCAGAAGGCCGCTACACACAATAATGGATATGGCGAGATACCTGCGCACTGGTTGCGTTGAGTTGAAGAAAGCCAACAAAGTTACACTGTGGGATTAATGTGGATAACATTGGTAATCCGTTCACGTTCCGTAGTTTAGCCCCCTATGCGTCTGCGAGAGTTCCAACGTACAGTCGATACAATCCTTCCCCCATCCAGCGCCATGCATGGTGATGCGATAGGAATACAGGTTGAATCTGCTCTCGAGACTGTGTCCCGCGTGTTGATATGCCTCGAGATAACTGATTCGGTAGTAACAGAAGCCAAGCAGGGTGGATTCGACACAATCCTAACGTTCCATCCCCTTATCTACAAGCCCCTTGCCCAACTTCACCGAACAGATCGTGTAGGGCGATGCGTAGCCGAATGTATTCGCAGCAACATCTCGGTGTTGAGTGTGCATACCACGTTCGACACCTATCCACAGGGCACAAACTACCTTCTGGCCAAGGCCTTGCAACTCGACGCACAGCGTCCGCTCGTTTCCAGTGAAGGGCCGGATGGTGGTATGGGGCTGGTAGCAACGTGTTCTCTTCATTTCGAGGAGCTCTGCAAGCGTGTGGCCACGGTGTGTGGTGGACCGGTTCGCTACACCCCCCCATCAGAAAACGCCGTTTTTACGGTAGCAATTGTTGGCGGCAGCGGTATGTCGTTTTTCGACGATGCCGTAGCGTCTGGTGCGGATGTGTTTATTACGGCCGATGTAAAGTATCATGGCTTTCACGCGGCGTCTGGCGTGATAGGCCTTATCGATCCCGGACATTTCGAAATGGAACAGTTTGTGCCGGCGGGCTTGTGCTCACTGCTACAACCGGTAATGCCACAGCTTGCCTTCCAAACATCCAACGTAGCAACCAACCCGGTACAGTATTTCGTGCCCAACCCTTTGTTAACGACAATCACATCTCACCCGTAGGGACCTCATGGAACAGCAGATTAACCTCTTGGCTCAATTAGCTGCGGTCGACTCCCAGCTCGACGAACTACACGACGAGCTTGGCGACCTACCACAAGAAGTGAAGCGGCTCGAGGCAATAATGCGCGAAAAGCATATTGCCGCCGAGGCAACACGCGAGCTTCTGGCCGAACTCGATCATCTTCGAGGAACGGCGCACGTTACAATTCAGGAGAGCGTAGACAAGGAACAACGGTTGTCTCAGCAGCAGTTTCAGGTAAAGAACAACCGAGAGTTCGACGCAATCACAAAGGAAATCGAACACCTCAAGGTTGAGCGCACCACACTCGACGAACGTCTTCGTACGGCCGGAGTGCGCGAGGAGAACCTTCGAGCCACACTTGCCCAGCAAGAATCGGAACTTGCCGAAGCAAAAGAGAAACTCGCAGACAAAGAGAAGGAACTCGAAGCTCTTAGTGGCGACCAAAACGACGAACTGAAGAAATACATCGAGATTCGCCTGCGCCTTAGCAGTCAGATCGACGATACTCTCGAAGCAGAATACGAACGCATTCGCACCTTTCATTCCAACGCAGCCGTTTCCATTCGGAAGAACTCCTGCAGTGGATGTTACTCGGCTATCCCTTCGCAGCGGATTATGGAGATGAAGTATCAGCGCGACAAGGTATACACGTGCGAAAACTGTGGTCGCATTCTCTACACGGAAGACGTAACCGTAGACATCGAAACAATATTGGCGGATGCGTAAAGCATCCGTTCACCGGGGGACTCCGGGCGGTTGCCTTGGTGTTCGCACCAGGGAGGAAAGTCCGAACTCCACAGAACGGCGCGCTTCCTAACGGGAAGGTGTTAAACTACCGGCCCCTAGGGTTGGTGGTGAGGCAACGGAAAGTGCAACAGAAAGATACCGCCGATGGCCACCCCTCGGGGCGGCACAGGTAAGGTTGAAATGGCAGGGTAAGAGCCTACCAGCAATTGGGTGACCAATTGGCTCGGCAAACCCCGCGCGGAGCAAGATCAAGCAGGTACAGGGGCATCGCACGATGCCGGTGGGTTGTTCGCCCCCTTCACTTTAGTGAACATGTATCGGGTAGATCGCTTGAGGTTCACGGCAACGTGGATCCCAGAGAAATAATCGCCTCCTTCAACATGGTTGGAGCAGACAGAATTCGGCTTACAGGAGTCTCCCGGTGAACGGATTAGAAAACAACAACGAGCCAATACAAGAAGGCCCCAAGGACCCGGTGCTGTTGGAGTTATTACCGGAGTTCATAGAGGCATGGGAATCTGATTTTGCCGTGCAGTGGATTGATATAGTCTCCCGAGGTAATCTCGAGGAGCTACATCGGTTTGGTCACACGATCAAGGGCTCGTTCCTGCAGTTCGGGTTTCGGTCTCTCTCTGCTTGTGGACGGGCCATTATGGAGGCCGCCAACGCCGGTGATTGGAACGCGGCAACGGCTCAGGTAAAACAACTCACGGCAGCGCTCGAGACTATGAAGAACAACCTTTCGTCTTCGAACAACTCAAAGGCCTAACTCACCATGAAGCACTCCCTACTCGTTGTTGTTTGTTTCCTGGCAATGCTCGGCGTTGATAGCTACGCCCAAGTTCGTATTGCCGTACTACCCTTTCGAAACATGGACCGAGACATTCAATACAATGTCTGGTCCATGCAGATGGCAGATTCGCTCTACAAAGCTCTACAAGCAATGGAACCCGGGCAGCGCGCCTTTGTGTTAATACCTCCCGATAGCATAGAGATGGCAATAGCGGAACTCAATCTCGACCCATTGAATCCACAATACGAATCGGACATGTGGAAAGCAGTGCGCAATCTTGGCGCTACACGTGCTGTACAGGGTAATTTTCAGCTTCGCGGAGACCGCGTTCTTGTGAACTGCTATGTGTACGACCTTTCGTCTATGCTTGCAGACACGGAGAATCAGGCCAAAGATTTGTATAAGCCAAAGGGGGCGATACTCGAAACCATTCGCCCAATTGTGAAAAAGATTTATCCCGGACTACAATGAGCACGATGATGGACAATGGAGCAGCAACCGAATCCACTCCGCAGCGCAGACCAGAGTGGCTGAAGGTTCGTGCCCCCGGTGGCGAAGATTATGCACGCGTGAAAGGTATGATGCGCTCGAAGGCACTTCACACCGTATGCGAAGAAGCTCGCTGCCCAAACATCACAGAATGCTGGAATGCGGGAACGGCAACATTCATGATTCATGGAGACACGTGTACCAGATCCTGTGGCTTCTGTGCCGTGAAAACGGGTCGGCCCCTACCGGTAGACTTGGATGAACCACGTAGAGTAGCCGAGGCCATTGCTGCTATGAAACTACAGCACGCCGTTATCACATCTGTAAATCGCGACGAACTCAAGGATGGTGGCTCCATCATTTGGGCGGAAACGATTCGACTCTCGCGTGAGATGTCGCCAAATACCACGATTGAAGTTCTCATCCCCGACTTCAAAGGCAACCTTGAGAATCTTCAACGAATTGTTGATGCTCGGCCCGACGTACTCAATCACAACACCGAAACCGTTCCCAGACTTTACAGGCACGTGCGTCCGCAAGGCAAATATCAGTGGACACTAGATCTGCTGCGCGAAGCCAAACAGCGTGGCATGCGCACCAAAACGGGTATCATGCTGGGATTGGGCGAAACACCGGATGAGATCCGCTCTGTGATGAGCGATCTGCGGGCAGTAAATGTAGATGTGCTAACACTTGGACAGTACCTGCAGCCCACAAAGAACCATTTGCCTGTAGACCGTTTTGTTCATCCAGACGAATTCAAGGAGTACGAGGTTGAAGGGCTTGCCATGGGATTCGGAATCGTAGAGTCGGGTCCACTCGTCCGCAGCTCCTACCATGCCGAACGGCATGTGTGATGAAATTCACGCTGCTCGGTACGGGCACTTCCACGGGAGTGCCATCACTGGCATGTGAATGTGAAACATGTACGAGCAACGATCCTCGCGACAAACGTCTTCGCACGTCTTTACTTGTCCAAGACAACAACACAACCCTAGTAGTAGACACCTCGTCGGACTTCCGTCAGCAGATGTTGCAACACAAGGTGCTAGACCTTGATGCTGTGCTCTTTACCCACCACCACTTCGATCACATTGGTGGCTTCGACGATGTGCGTCCGTATAACTTTCGTGCTGCACGCCCCCTACCCATTTATGCGTTGTCCGAAACAGCGGATGTTTTAAAGTCTACTTATCCGTATGCCTTTGGCTTGATCGAATCAACTGGGGCATCGGTGCCCTCGGTGCAACTGTTCGAGGTAGACACCTCGCCCTTTGTCGTTGGCACCATACATGTAGTTCCCATTCCTATGCTGCATGGTAAATCACTGCGCGTTAACGGTTATCGGTTTGGTTCATTCGCATACTGCACAGATACCAACTACATTTCTCAGGCCTCGCTCGAACTTTTAAACGGGGTTGACACATTGGTGATAGATGGGCTGCGATGGGAACCCCATCCAACACACTTTACGATATCTCAAGCGTTGGAAGTAATAAAAGTAGTTCGGCCCCGAAGGGCCTATCTTACGCACATAGCGCACCAGATTCTCCACTCGCGCGACTCCGCATTACTACCTGCCGGCGTGGAGTTTGCTACAGACGGGTTGGTAATAGAACTCTAGCGGGCGCAAGTACATCACAAAAAAAAAGCCCCGCCTAACGGGCGGGACCTTCGTCTACACGTAGGGGAGGGGTATTCCTACGCGGCACGTTGTTTTGAAGGCATTGAATGTAGATCAAGCGTGGGGTTTGGGGTCGAGAGTGCCAAGCGCGTTCTTCTTGGAAAGATGATCGTACTGCCTTCAAAGCGTTGTACGAACATAAGGAAACTATTTTGACTAAAATAGTTTCCGTCGTTAAACACACTGTTTCCAGTTGACTCTAAGCACCTTAAATCTATGCAGATACAGAGTTATCCACATCGCCCTCCCACGTACCTGGTTCAGGGTCGTCTACCAAACCGTGCTCCGCCTCATTTTCCATGGAATGGTGCCAATAAGCGCCCGACGTGGCTTCGGATGCCTCGGGGGCACCCTCTTCCGCTGGCGATTGTTCATCGAGAAGCAATGCAAGTTGCTTGCGGAGCGTTCGATGATCTGTTCGAACCGATATGCTCTCGTCCATATCGATCATGGTTGTTGTAGTCTTGATAAGATCATCAATCTCCCGCAGCTTCGGTAAGTCCGAGAGCGAGTTGAGTCCGAATATTCGAAGGAACTCTTCCGTTGTGCCGTACAATAGCGGCTTACCGATGGTCTCGGACCTACCAACAATGGCGGCCAGTTGCTTCTCCACTAGAGAGTTTACCACTTCCCCACTGTTAACGCCACGTATCGCGTCGATTTCTGCCTTGGTTATTGGCTGACGGTATGCAATGATGGCAATGGTTTCTAACGCTGCTTGGGTAAGTCTGCGACGATTCTTCGCCTTTAATAAACGCTGCACCAAGTACCCTTGTTGGGGGGTAGTGGCAAACTGGAAGCCCCCTGCAATCTTCACAATGCGATACGGACGAGCGCTGCGTTGCAGGTCTTCGTTGATTTCTTCCACCAGTTCGTCGAAGTATCCATTGGGTACATCAAAACTTGGAGCAATTTTTTCCACTGTTGGCTCTTGCTCGGCGGAACCATCAAGCGGTAGTTGTTGCTGTCCGGGCACTTGCTGCGACGGATCTTCGAGCACAAGCAAACGGTGCAACATTCTTGTGGTAAGGGGCTCTTCACTCGCAAAGATCAGAGCTTCGAGTGCGGCCAGTTGTTCTGCACGCTCAAGTGTAAAGAAGTACGGTAACTCGCGCGAGGCAACGTCCCGTTGAAGTTGTTCGTGTTCCAATTCCGTCATGTGGTCTCTTCCGAGAGGTTCGCGTGTTCGTGAGCGTTGGCAACTACTATGTCGTCGAACTTATCGTCCTGCTGAATAATGATGCGGTGAATTTTCGCCAGTTCTAATAGCGCTAAGAAGGTTACTACAATGTGCATTCTTGTTAGACCACCAATGAGTTCGAAGAAACGCACAGATGGTTTCGACGCGAGAAGACTCATGATCTCCGTTGACTTTTCTTCTACGGTAATTGGGAATCGTGTTACGACGTGTGGATCGGCTTTGTCTGGTGCTTTCTCAACGGCTCGTTTAAGTGCTTTGAGGAGATCGAAGAGTGTTGCGTTTCGATACTCGCCGGTGTTTGTGGCATGGATTTCTTCTGCTTCGAAAACAGAGCGATACATCACATATCTCTGATTTTCGGCCGAAAGCGAAAGTGTATCCGTTGCTTCGCGATACCGTTTATACTCTAGCAAACGCCGAACAAGCTCGGCGCGAGGATCGTCATCGTCTACCTCTCCGGGCTCTAGGCCTTGCTTCTCTTCGCGGGGCAGCAACATCTGAGCTTTTATCTGCACAAGCATCGAAGCCATTACAAGAAACTCCCCGGCCAACTCTAGGTCCAAAAGCTCCAGCACTTTTACGTACTCTAGAAACTCCTGCGTGATAGACGCTATGGGAATATCGTAGATGTCATATTCGTCGCGTTTTATGAAGAACAGCAACAGGTCCAACGGACCCTCAAAATTGTCGAGCCGAATGTTATACATGGGAACTGTCCACGTTTACCAGATCTACTAGATGTTTCGCACCCACGTACACGCGAGGCACCCGTTGGGAAATCCCCGTTGTGATGTCGTATGGAATTGTATCAGCCCATTCTGCCAATGTTACCGCTGTGATGGACGTTGCGTTCAGGCCTTTTTCACTACTTCCAATCAGTATCACTTTGTCTCCCAGAGAAACCGGAGCATCACCCACATCAACCATAATCTCGTCCATACACACGGTGCCCACAACAGGATAGAGCGTTTCGCCAACTATGCACCACGCCTTCCCTGTTAACCTGCGTTGATACCCGTCTCCATAACCTATAGGAATGGTAGCGATTGTTGTATCCGATTCGGCCACGAACCTTCGACCGTAACTCACGCTCTCGCCGGCCCGGATGCGGCGCATAGAAACAATGCGCGAGGTAACGGACATCGCCGGACGCAATGCCGCGTTGTCTGCAGGATGGGCAGAGTACCCGTAGAGTGAGAGTCCGGGACGAATCATTGTAAAGTGTGTTTGTGCCGATCTCCAGATGGCACCGGTGTTTGCTGCATGTATGTTGGCAAAGGTAATTCCCAAGGAGGAACATTCTTCAACTACATGGGCAAAGGTGGATAACTGGTGCTCGAGAAACGTACTCTGCGGGTCATCCGAGGTAGCAAAATGGGTGCAAATGCCATCGAGGTACAAACCGGGAAGTTTTCGGATTACCTCTGCGGATCCGGGCACCTGCAGCGGCGAAAAACCCTCTCGGTGCATTCCGGTGTCTACATAGATGTGCACACCTATCTGGCGCTGGGAGGCAACCGCGGCGTGAGAAAGCCAACGAGCATGTTCCAAATCGCACACTACTGCGGTTACCCCTAGCTCGATTGCCAAACCGGCCTCCTCGGGCTCTATAGGGGTTAACACCGTAATGGGAATTGAGATTCCATGCGAACGAAGAAGCGCGGCTTCGTCTACAAAGGCAACTCCCAGCATATCTACACCTAAATGCTGCAATACACGTGCTATGGGCACCATTCCGTGTCCGTAGGCATTGGCTTTCACCATGGCCAACACCGCCGCCGCTGGGGCTTGCAACCGAATCTGTGCAAGGTTTGCGGCGAGGGCGTCGAGATCTATCGTTGCAACGGTAGAACGCGTCACGCGGAGGTCCCTTCGGCGTCCATCCATTCGAACGAGCGCCGTATTTCTTCGGTGCCTAATCCAGCGCCGAGAGCGCAGATGAGCTTTACTCGGGCTTTCTGACCATTAAGGTAGTCTGCAAACACTACACCAGCCGCATGAAGCTGCTTACCTGCCCCCTCATAGGCATACACATGCTCGATACGACCAACCGGACACCGGGAAACAAGTACCACAGGCAATCCGCTGGCTACAGCGCCTTGCAGCGCATAAAACACCTCGGGAGTTACGTTACCTACACCAAAGGCCTCAATTACCAGTCCGGCCGCACCCTTTTCGCGGCAAGCATCGATAAGTTCGGCACCCATTCCGGCGTACGATTTTACAAGCGGCACAAAGACAGGAAGTTCCGATACGGCAAATGTCTCTCTGTGTAAGGGGGCTCTGTGGTACATCAGAACTCCATTGGTGATTCTTCCCAATGGACCGAAATCGAAGCTCGTAAACGTAGAGAGATCTTGGGTGTCTGTTTTCGACGCCTCGGAGGCAGCCGTTATCGAGCCACCTAAACACACAAGAACGCCAAGGTTGCGAGATAACGGACTGGATGCAACGCTAATGGCATCTCGCACATTTCGGGGTCCGTCCCAATCGGGTTCGCTGCTGTTACGCATAGCGCCAATCACTACGATTGGTTTGGGTGTATCAACCGTGCAATCAAGGAAATAGGCTGTTTCTTCCAAAGTGTCCGTGCCGTGGGTTATCACCACACCATCTACGGTGGGGTTCGAAGTGTACGAACGAACAATGTTGGACAGATCAAGCATCCTTGCCGGACTCATATGTGGTCCGGGGAACGTTCCATATTCGTGCACCGTGATGTTTGCAGATTCCCGCACGCCAGGGATTCTTGCAAGAATCTCGCCGCCAGACATGCTAGGAACCACACCGCCCCATTCGCGGTCGAGCGTGGAAGCAATGGTACCGCCGGTAAAGATGATTACTACGTGCGGTTTATTTGGGTGGGTGTTGGTAGAATTCGTTGTCATGAACCCGCGAAGATAGAGACCGCGTTCGTAGTTTTGTGATTCATGATCGTTGCTAACCCACATATTCGCACCCTCGCAACTTACACGCCGGGTGCTTCCCCCGAGCAAATCAAGGCACAGTTCGGGTTGGAATCTGTTGAGAAACTGGCTTCGAATGAAAATCCGCGTGGTGCCTCGCCCCTTGCCATGGCCGCCGCCCAAGACGCTCTTACGCACGCGCACATTTACGGCGATGGTGGCGCACTTCTCCAGAGCGTTATTGCAAATCATCATGGTGTAGAACCTACCTGCGTTAGTGTGCACAATGGCAGCGATGCCATTATTCACCAGATCATGCGGACCTTTCTGTTGCCGGGAGAAACGGCGCTGAGTTCGGAAGGCACATTTGTAAGCTTTGGTCTGGCTGTTGCCGCTGCAGACAGAGCTTCGAAGCGTGTGCCGATGGCCCCACGATATCGGTATGATGTGCAGGCATTAGTAGATGCTGTAGACTCGAGTACGAAGATCATCTACATTGCAAATCCGAACAACCCCACCGGAACCTATGTAAACGCCGATGAGCTGTCGTGGCTTGTAGAAGAGGTTCCGTCTTCGGTTCTCGTTGTGGTAGACGAGGCGTATTGCGAATACGCACACCATTTGGTGGGCGCAGACTATCCGAATGTTCAGGCGATGGAGAGAGAGAACGTTGTTCAATTGCGCACGTTCTCGAAGGCCTATGGTCTGGCAGCGCTGCGCATTGGCTACGCTCTTGGCCATCCAAACACCATTTCGTGGCTGCAACGAACAAAGCTTCCGTTCGATCCTAATGCCATTGGCTGTGCTGCCGCCATAGCCGCTCTTGCGGATAGCGAGTTTGTTCGGCAAACGGTATTGCTGAACGAAAGTGGGCTTTCCGCCCTACATGCAGCACTAGATACCCAGGGACTTCTCCGGTCAGAGAGTGTGGCCAACTTTGTTATGGCAGACCTTGGTACTGCAGAACGTGCAAGTGCCATGCACCGCGCACTTCTTTTCGACGGCTTTATTACACGTCCACTCACCGGTTTTGGACTGCCTACCTGCCTTCGCATTACAACCGGATTACCCGAACAAAATGTTCGCGTTGCAACCGCGCTTGCCACTCATGCCAAGGTGATCCTTGATTCGGAAGCAACAGCGTTACCATCGCTAATTGGAGTACAATGATGAGCACCACAACCGCAGAAGCTCCCACGCAAAATGTAACCGAGGACTTTCTTCCGTTGAACGGAACAGACTACCTCGAGATTTACTGTGGCAATGCCAAACAATCGTCGTATTTCTATCGCACGGCATTTGGATTTTCACTTGTTGCCTATGCCGGACCCGAAACAGGCGTGCGCGATCGCGCATCGTATGTGCTGCAGCAAGGCAAAATTCGCTTGATCCTTACAAGCCCCATGCACCCCGGCGGCGAGATAACAGAGCACATTGCCAAACACGGCGATGGTGTTAAAGTTCTTGCTCTTTGGGTAGACGATGCGCGTGCCTCGTGGGAAGCAACCACGCAGCGCGGAGCTGTTAGTGTGCAAGAGCCCACTGTGCTTACAGATGAGTTTGGCGAGGTAGTGGTGGCGTCGATCAAAACCTATGGCGACACCGTTCACACCTTTGTAGAGCGGAAGAACTATACCGGTGCGTTTATGCCGGGATATAAGGCCATCGACGACGGATACCATACAGACCCCGTAGGCTTGCTCTATGTAGACCACTGCGTAGGCAATGTAGAGCTAGGACACATGAATGAGTGGGTAAAGTTCTACGAAGACGTTATGGGGTTCAAGTTGCTTATAACATTCGACGATAGCGACATTTCCACCGAATACTCTGCGCTAATGTCGAAGGTTGTATCCAATGGAACCGGTTACGTGAAGTTCCCCATTAACGAACCCGCTGCCGGCAAGCGTAAGAGTCAAATCGAAGAGTACATCGAGTTCTATCATGGTGCCGGCGTTCAGCACATAGCCGTTGCTACCAATGACATTATCCATACCGTTGGCGAGCTTCGCCGGCGTGGTGTACAATTTCTCTACGTTCCGGAAACGTACTACGAGGATGTTCTAGACCGTGTAGGGCATATTGATGAAGACATCAACGAGCTGCGCAAGCTGAACATTCTTATCGACAGAGACGACGAAGGATATCTTCTTCAGATCTTTACCAAGCCCGTAGAAGATCGTCCAACACTCTTCTTCGAAATCATTCAGCGCAGAGGTGCACGCAGCTTTGGCAAGGGTAATTTTAAAGCCCTTTTCGAGTCCATCGAGCGTGAGCAAGCTCTTCGAGGAAATCTGTAGAAATAACGAGCGAATTTGTTTCACCTTTCAAGCCTCCCTATGGCTTCCAAAAAATTGCCGAGTAAAGCGCCAACGGCGCTGTTTCATGGGAACAACCCATTTCTCGATTCGGTGAATGCCTATTTCGATAAGGCCGCTGCCGTAATGGATCATTCGCAGGGTCTACTCGATCAAATCAGAGTATGCAACTCTGTGTACTACATGCAGTTTCCTGTGCGCATAAAAGGCGGCATACAGGTTATTCAGGCATGGCGAGCAGAGCACAGCCATCACAAGCTCCCAACGAAGGGAGGAATTCGGTATGCACTGACTGTAGATCAAGAAGAAGTGCAAGCACTTGCTGCACTGATGACCTACAAGTGTGCAGTTGTAGACGTACCGTTTGGCGGTGGCAAGGGTGGTATTCGCATCAACCCTAGAGATTACTCTGTTGAAGAGCTGGAACGTATTACCCGTAGGTACACCGTTGAGCTCATCAAGAAGAACTTCATCGGTCCGTCCGTAGACGTTCCGGCACCGGACTATGGCACAGGCCCACGCGAGATGGCGTGGATTGCCGATACGTACCAGGCCTTTATGAAGGATGAGATTAACGCCCTTGGTTGCGTTACCGGCAAGCCGGTGGGTCAGGGCGGTGTTCGCGGTCGCACGGCTGCAACGGGCAGAGGATTGTTCTTTGCCGTTCGCGAAGCGGTGAACGATCCGAAGCTTATGAAGAAGCTGAAGCTCACAACCGGTCTGGCCGGCAAAAAGGTTATCGTGCAGGGCTTTGGCAACGTGGGATATCACGCCGCCAAGTTCCTTGCCGAAGGCGGTGCCACGGTTGTTGGTATCATCGAATGGGATGGTGCGGTAGTTAATCCTAAGGGTATCGATGTTGAAGCACTCAACACACATCGTGCGAAGAAGGGTACAATAACAGGCTTTGCCGGCGGCAAAACGGTGAAGGACGGCAACAGTGTTCTCGAACACGAGTGCGACATCCTGGTACCTGCTGCTCTGGAATCGCAAATTCACAAGGGCAATGCGGCCAAGATCAAGGCCAAGATTATTGCCGAGGGAGCCAACGGTCCAATCACATCCGAAGCAGAGCCAATTCTGTTGCGCAAAGGCATTCTTGTAATGCCAGACATGTATGTGAATGCAGGGGGCGTTGTTGTTTCGTACTTCGAGTGGCTAAAGAACATCTCCCACGTTCGTTTTGGGAGAATGGACAAACGATTCGAAGAAGGTTCGAACACCCGCCTCGTAGAAGCTGTTGAGCGTCTTACCGGCAAGTCGCTTACCGTTAGCGAACGCAACATGATTGCACGCGGTGCAGACGAAGAAGACCTTGTAAACTCGGGCTTGGAAGACACCATGATCTCTGCATATCACACAATCATGGATGTGTACTTCAACAATCCAAAGGTAAAAGACATGCGCACTGCGGCCTTCGTAACAGCAATCGACAAGATTGCTCAGTCGTATCTTTCCTTGGGAATCTTCCCATAAAGCCAACTGCGTTCGTAGTGGTTTCGATGATAAAACAAATGGCGAGTTGCGTAAGAGCAACTCGCCATTTTCGTTTTTCGTTTCCAGGTTGTGTTTACCGCACAAGCACCTTCTCTACTGCGCGTGTTCCACCACTCTCTACTACAACCACGTAGAGTCCGGCAGGGACAAGTGTTCCCTGCATACTCTGCCTGTTCCAGAGTACTTCATTGGTACCCTTAAGAAGGGCAACCGTTTCGCCGGTGATCGTTACAATCCGTACGGTGAACACACCAGGGGTTGCACACAGAATCCGCAACTCGTCTACCATAGGATTCGGCACAACTCGTACTACACTGCTGCTGGTTGTTACCTCTTCGTCTACACTCGCCACCACCTCGCCCCTTGTAAGCACGAATGACGCATCTCCGGCATCGGTTTCGATCACGGCAACGGCATTCTCGGAAGTCTCCGTGAGTGTCTCGAAACATACATCAATGGTTCCCTGCGCGGTAACATCGAGGGGAAGAGTAAGGTTGGAAACGTTCCTCCATGCAGACGCACCGGTGCCAGTGAGCCGTATTCTGCGGACCGTTGTTGCTGCACATGGGAGCGGAATAGAGGTATTACATCTGCGATCTGCCGTTACACCTGCAGCAAACACTACGGTGTCTTTAACAAACTGCAGCCCCGTTTGAGACTGTCCAGTAATCTTGAAAATTCGTACGCCACTTTGCGCGAAGAAGCTTACAGAAGCGTTGAACGAGCCGGCCACCTTGGGCGTAACCACAAAGCGCACGTTCCGCCGCTCGTTGGGTGCCAGTAGTAACGGAGCAACGATGTCGAGCACACTCACTATTGAGGGGGGCTGCGCACTGATGGATGTTATCGTAACGGGAGAACCACCTTCATTAATAAGCAGACCCACAATGGTGGTGTCGAGCACGCCGCAAGAGGCAAGAGAAGACACGATCAGTTCTTCGGAGGTAAGCTCTAGCTGACCCGGTCCGTCACTCGATGTTACCGTTACGATTACAGACTGCGTAGACACCGAGTCGCAAATATTTCCAAACCTACACGCATACGTTCCGGAGTCTGCGCGAGTCACCCGATTAATGCGAAATGTTCTCTGGTTTGCACCAGGTATGGCAACACCATTCTTTAACCATTGGAACGCAAGTTCTTCGCCCTTTGCTTCGAACGTGAGAACAAGTGTGTCGCCAGTTTTCAAACTCTTCCCAACGGGCTGTGTACGAATAGCCGGTGGTTCTACAACCGACAGTCTCGCTGCGTTAGTGGTTACCTCCGGAGCACACGATCCTCTGATGAAACAAGAGTAGTCGGCTTCTTCGAACTGCGTAACCTTGGTTAGCGTTAGCGACTTGCCCTGCTCTCCGGCAATGGGTTCGCCATTTCGTAGCCATACAAAAACAAGGTCGTTCCCCGTGGCGTCCACGGTGAAGGTAACATTTGCCCCCTCGCAAACAGAGCGGGTTAGAGGTTGCACGGTAATTACCGGCTTGCGTCCAATTGTTACTGTTGCCGCCTGAGATGTGCTGCTGCCACCGCATCCAAAAATCACGCAGTCATAAACGCCGGCCTGCGCTTCGGTTGCTTGATTTATGGTTAGAATAGGGTTTGTTCCTCCGGGGATGTCCGTTCCGTTCTGTCGCCAACGATATTGTAACCCCGTGCCATTCGCACTTACCTGCAACTCCAGGGGTTTGCCTTCGCAGACCAACTTCGATGAAGGCTGAAGTGTTATCGTGGGCGACCCTACTACCGCAATTGGACCCATTCGTGCAATCTCGATTCCCGACGCAGGGTCAACCATTCGAACTGTGTAGTCGCCGGGTTCTTGCGCAGCCGGTATGGTATACGTTAGGGTTTCGTTGGCTGCCGTTACGGTGTTTCCAATTACATCGGTATTCGTAAATCCGTTGCGCGACCATTCGATTCGTACCGTGCCGAGGCCAGTTTGAGCCCAGGTAAAGGTGATAGCGTTACCTCTGCAGATGCTGGTACCGGGTGCCGGAGCGGTGAAGTTTGCGCCGGATACCGTGATGTTAATGTTACCTGTAACGTTCCAATCGTCCGCATCTGTTTCTGCCCCGTCATTGTTCACGGCGTTGCCTGCCCCATTAAACGAATAGATCCCATGTGCAGCCGGAGCCGTCCACTGGTAGTCAAATCGCGCCGCATTTCCCGCCATTGCCTTCTTACCATTGTGGGTAAGCTCATTATTGAGTATTTGTTGTCCAGCACCAGCGATAAATGTCCCGGCAGGCGCTGCATTCTGGCGCATACTCAGGTTAAATCCGGCGTATTGATTGTTCACGTTGCCGTGAGTAACCACAAACGTGTATGCGGCAGTTTGGCCGGCGCGCACCGTGCGTGGACCCTCGAGAACAACGCCCGCCGCCGCGGACTGTCCGCCATGACAATTGCCGCAACCAACAACGGACACTCCAGACATCCCTCCATTATGGGCATAACTCGTTGTGTGGGACAACACCGTGCAGATGGCTATTGTGATAACCGGCAAAAGCTTCGTTTTCATCGTTGGGACTCCAAGTGTAGAGGGCCAAAATACAAAGGGTCGGCGGTGTTCCGCCGACCCTTCTTTATGTCTTTGTGATTCCGTTTACGAATTCGCAAACAGCTTGGCATTTACAGCAATTGTTTCACCTACACTCTTGCCAACTACACCGGCCTTACCCGTTACCTTGTGGTCTGCCAGAGCCACTGTAAACGAGGTTTCTACCATGATAAGTGTGCCCGAGGCGCGCTTCTTTGTTTCGGCGGATTCTGGGATAACCGTAATGGAAACCGGTGCGGTGGCTGACTTGGTTACTCCATGGCAGGTAAAGGTTCCCACTGCCGTTGCTGTAACTACAGACTTTCCGTCCTTCGTTGTAACCTTTACGTCCTTCAGACTCGACACCGCAAATGAAATGGTTGGGAATTGCTCTGCATCAAGCCACATCGGACTATACATGTGCTCGTCTCGCTTGGAGTTCGCAGTGGTCATTGTGCTTACGCGTACCTCAATTACGCCCGTTGTTACTTCAATCTTCGACGCATCGAAGGTGAAAGAACCTGAAACTCCATCAGCGGTACCTTCGATCTTCTCCGCAGGGGCATCCGAGACAAACACCACGGAGTTCTTGCCAACGGCGTTATTGAGCGTGTATTTCTTACTTCCGGAAGCAACACCCGGCAAGTTGGCGGCAGTGGATGCCGTTGCTGCTACAAGGGCAATAACGGCGAGGGTTGTGGTGAATATGCGCATGGAAAGATTCCCTTTGGGGTGAATGTGTGTTTACACACGCAATTTACGCATAACGTCCGAAAGTATTGTAACAGCCGATCGGATCTCCTCCAGCGTGTTCTGCCGAGACACAGAAATCCGTACTGCCGCCTTTGCCTCAGCAGCCGGTCTGCCCATGGCTAAAAGCACGTGGGAGGGCTGCAAACTGCCCGAAACACAGGCCGATCCGTTCGAAACCGCCACGCCCATCATATCCATCCGCTGAAGTATTGCTTCTCCATCTAGCTGTTCCGCATCCGTAAAGGACACATTGAGAATGTTTGGCAAACGCTCCTCATCCGGTGTGTTTACGTGAACACCCGGAATCTCCGCCACAATAATCTCGCGTGCCACGTTCACCAGTTCCTGCATGTGGCTACGGTTACGTTCTTGCTCTTCAATAGCCAGGCGCACGGCCTCGGCAAATCCAACGATAAGCGCTACGGGCTCTGTACCAGCCCTACGGTTGCGCTCCTGCCCGCCCCCTACCTGGTGCGCCTTAAAGTCTATGCCCTTGCGAATGAAAAGCGCACCCACCCCCTTGGGTCCGTGAATCTTGTGGGCAGACATCGTTAGGAAGTCTACCCCGAGTTCGGAAACGTTCACCGGAATCTTCCCAAATGATTGCACGGCATCGGTGTGGAGGTAGATATTTGGACAGGTGGTACGAATCTGGGAAAGGGGCTGAATAACACCAGTTTCGTTGTTGGCGTGCATTACCGAAATCAGAGTTGCCGGTGTGTTATAGGCCGCAAGATCTTCGGGCCTTACGCGACCCTGGGCGTTAACAGGCGCTACATGAACATTGGCACCGATGCTATGCAGATACTCCGCAGGCGCAAGCACCGCATGGTGTTCTGTTGCAGACACCACAAGGGTGTTGGCAAGGTGCGACTCTCCGAGGCAACTCCGTAGAACAGCGTTATTGGACTCCGTGCCACCACTCGTAAAGGTAATTTCTGCCGGATGGGCGTGGATAGACTCGGCAACCACCTTGCGGGCGTGCTCGATGGCAACACGGGCAGAACGTCCCAGCTCGTAGATACTTGATGCGTTCCCATACCCATCCTGCAGCCATGGTAGCATGGCCTGGAGTACCCGTGGGTCGAGCGGCGTTGTTGCCGAGTTATCGAGGTATATCACGACAAACGTCCATACCCCTTATAGAGGTCGAATTTTGCGCTATAGAGAACGATGTTCATGTTGGAATCGCGCAGCGTTCCACCCGACGGCGAGTAATAAAACTCTGCAAGTGTTTCTGTGGGCTCGCGAGCAATGAGGCCCACATCGTCCACATAGAACCGTAATATCCGGTAGCCAAGGTGTTCGGTGGCCTGCTGTGCCTGGAGTAACAGATTGTCGGGCGTGAATAGATAGAGATCGGACATCCTGTCGAGACGTATGTGGAGTGAATATCGCGTTCGGTTTTGGGGTGCCACGAATTTAGGAAGTATTTTTGCAGGCTTTGGCTATAGCTGTGTAGCACCAAATACGGTGGCAACACGTCAAAGCCGCATTCCTCACGTTCAGTACTCCCATGCTCAAGTTCCTACAATCGATTCTCGGCGGCTCGAAGCACGACAAAGATGTAAAGGCACTCCGCCCGATTGTTGACCAGATCAACGCCATTTACGAAACATACTCTTCGTTGTCCGACGAGCAGTTGCGCGGCAAAACCGATGAGTTTCGCGAGCGCATCGCAGAATCGGTGGCCTCCCTCGTGGAAGAGGCCACTGCAATTCGCGAACGGCTGCGAACAGACCTTACCATTGAACATGCAGAGCGTTCAGATCTCTACGCGCGCATTTCTGCGAACGAACGCGAGCAGTTCGAAACCGTTCAAGCTGCGCTCGACGAAATTCTGCCCGAGGCCTTTGCTGCGGTTAAAGAAACCTGTAGGCGTCTTGTAGGCCACACCTACATGGTGGTTGGAAACGAAGTAACGTGGGACATGGTGCCGTATGATGTTCAGTTGATAGGGGGCATTGTATTGCACCAAGGGAAAATTGCGGAAATGGGTACTGGTGAAGGTAAAACACTTGTGTCTACTCTTCCGATGTACCTTAATGCACTTGCCGGACGTGGCGTTCATCTAGTAACTGTAAACGATTACCTGGCCCGCCGGGACCGCGAGTGGATGCGTCCGATCTTCGACCGCCTGGGAATCGTAACCGGGTGTATCCAGTCCGAGATGCGTCCAGAGCAACGTCTCGAACAGTATGCTGCAGACATCACGTGGGGAACAAATAACGAATTCGGTTTCGACTACTTGCGAGACAACATGGTGAACGATGCATCAGACATGGTGCAGCGCGGACATTGGTTTGCCATCGTGGACGAAGTAGACTCTGTGTTGATCGACGAAGCCAGAACGCCCCTTATCATATCGGGTCCGGTTACCGCCGGCTCTACCGAGCAGGCATTTGTAGAGATGAAGCCCCGCGTACAACGTTTGGTAGACGCGCAAGCGCGTTTGGTGAACGGATTGGTTGCCGAGGCCGAACGCCTGTTAGGCAGCACTGCAAAGGAAGATCGCGAGAAGGCCGGCATGGCCTTATTGCGCTCCAACAGAGGTATGCCAAAGCAGAGCAAGTTGATGAAGCTTCTGCAAGACCCAGACAATCTTAAACTCATGCGCGACACCGAGCTGGACTACCTTAAAGAGCAAGGCCAGCGCATGCAGATCATCGATCAGGAGTTGTTCTTTACTGTTGACGAGAAGAACCATCAGATTGATCTAAGCGATAAAGGCAGAGAACTGCTCTCTACGGCTCAGGAAGACGTAGAGATGTTTGTGATACCCGATATCGCAACACAAATGAGTGCGCTCGAAGGAGACGCATCTATTGGCGCGGATGAAAAAACACTGCGTCGAGACGAACTCATGCGCGTGTTCTCCGATCGGTCGGACAGAATTCACATTGTAAACCAACTTCTCCGCGCCTATGCATTGTATGTGCGAGATGACGAGTACGTGGTTCAAGATGGCAAAATCAAAATCGTAGACGAGTTTACCGGCCGTATCCTCGAAGGTAGGCGGTATTCGGACGGACTCCACCAAGCAATTGAGGCTAAAGAAGGCGTGTTTGTGCAAGAAGACACACAAACATTCGCAACCGTAACGCTTCAGAACTACTTCCGCCTGTATCACAAACTTGCCGGCATGACCGGTACCGCCGAAACAGAAGCCGCCGAATTCTGGCAGATCTATAAGCTGGATGTAGTTGCTATCCCTACAAACCGTCCGGTACAACGCAAAGACCTCGACGATTTTATCTACCGCACGAAACGCGAAAAGTACAACGCCGTTGTAGAGGCAGTTCAGGCAGAACTTGCAAAGGGGCGAGCAGTACTCGTTGGTACTACTAGCGTTGAAGTATCCGAGCTCTTAAGTAAGATGCTTAAGCGGGCCGGAGTAAACCACAACGTACTTAACGCCAAGCAGCACCAACGCGAAGCCGAGATTGTTGCAAACGCCGGCAAACGTGGCGCGGTAATGATTGCCACAAACATGGCCGGACGGGGTACAGACATTAAACTTGATGCCGACGTAAAAGCTGCCGGCGGCCTTGCCATTATTGGTACCGAACGCCACGAGGCACGCCGCATCGATCGTCAGTTGCGCGGTAGGGCAGGACGCCAGGGCGACCCCGGTTCGTCGCAGTTCTTCATTTCGCTGGAAGACGACCTTATGCGGTTGTTCGGCGGAGAGCGTATTGCCGCGGTGATGCAGAGACTCAAAGTGCCAGATGGCGAACCAATTCAGAGTCCGCTTGTAACACGCTCAGTCGAAAACGCACAGAAGAAGGTAGAGTCGAATAACTTTGGTGTTCGCAAGCGCCTGCTCGAATACGACAATGTAATGAATCAGCAGCGCGAAGTGATCTACGACCGTCGGCGCCACGCACTTATGGGCGAACGATTGCGCAGCGAGATACTCGAGTACGTACGCGAACTGGCAGAGGTTTGGTACGACGAGTACCGAGAGCTGGGCACCGCAGAAGACTTTGCTAACGAAGTGCGAGTGTCTATGCTCTGCGACCCTCGCATTACAGACAACGAATTCACAAGCCTACGGAAAGAAGAAATCGTTCAACGCGTGGTGGATGCTGCCGAAGAGTATTACGACCGCAAGGAATCAATGCTAGGCCACGAGTTCATGTCTGCATTGGAGCGCATCGCGGCTCTTCGATCCATCGACGATGAATGGCGCGAACATCTCCGTAGTATGGACGACCTAAAGGAAGGTATCTACCTACGGGCGTACGGTCAGAAAGACCCCATTCTGGAGTACAAACAAGAAGCGTACAAGGTGTTTCTCGAACTCATCACGCAGATTAACAAGGCAACCGTTTCGTTTGCATTCAAGTACTTCCCGCAGGCTGCCGCCGAGCAGCGTCCCGCAGCTCCGGTACTAAAGCCAACCGTAACTCCTACGCGCCATCTGCAGTTCTCACACCCTAGCGCTACGTCTGCCCCCTTAGGTGCCGATCCAAACGCGCAAGCGAGCCATCACTCGGCAAATGCCAACACGGTTCGAAACACCGGCAAAGAAGTTGGTCGCAACGAGTTATGTCCGTGTGGATCTGGCAAGAAGTTCAAGGCCTGCCATGGCTTGAACGGCGACACCACCTACTCAGGATAATCATTCTACACGTGCTCCATCCTCCAGCGACTCTGGAGGGTGGAGTATCACTGTTTCGCCGCGCCGGAGTCCGGCCGTAATGGATGTTTGCAGTGCCGACCGCGGTCCGAGAGTTACATCACGGCGTTGCGCTTTTCCATCGTCTACAACGAACGTGTACCATGCATCACCATTGCGCACCAATGCACTAAGTGGCACTGTAACTGCCTCGGCATTTTCCCACAACACAATTGATGCGTCTACCTTATATGCATCTCCGAGCAATGCCGATGGTGTTTCCACCATTGCAATCACATCTACTCTCTTTTCTTCTACACCCAGAGAGCTAACCTTCGTGCGCGCAGCGGGTTCAATGCGTCGAACAGTAGCGCGCAACGTATCTTCGCCGCCCCACTGAGTTACAAGCACTACGTGTCCAACTCGCACACGCACAGCGTCTGTGCTTAACACATCTATCACAAGCTCTTGCACGGCGGGATCACCTACTTCGAGAAGAGGAGTTCCAGCGGGAAGTGTGCGCTCATTTTCCTCGAATCGGCGCAGTACAACGCCTCCTACAGGCGAATAAATCTCTATGCGCTGACCCGGTTGCGCCGCAAGTGAGGCACGTGCCGCCTTAGCTTCGAAGTCCGCGATGGAGATTCGCGACAATAACGCTTCCCTCTCTCTCTGAAGTTGAACCATGGCGTCGCGAGCATTCTCTGCCTGTTCCTTTGGTACTGCACCATTTGTTAACAAACGTTGCATCCGTTCGTTGCGTCGAATACTCTGTTCCAACTGCGGCTCTATTGCCGATAACCGCTGGCGTGCCTCTGTTACCACAATGGTAGCGGCTTCCGACCGTGCATTTGCCTCGGCACGCTGACGTGCGTCCATGGGAGGGGGCAGGTACCATGCCACAACCTGACCCACCTGAACAGTGTCTCCGGGTTCGAGGGCTATTCGTTGAACCAATCCGGTACTGGGCATGGAGATCGTGGTGCGGTTTGCATACCGAACACGTGCCTCGGCATCTATGGATTGCCGAAGCATTCCGATTGACACCACGGAAGTCTCTACGCGGATGGGCTTGGGCAAGAGACTAATGATGATGAAGCCCACTACCACTACTGCGGTAATGATCCATCCGAGATGTTTGGGTTTCCGAATTCGCATAGTTATTCGCGTGTTTTTAGCACGGCAATGAGATCGAGAGTGTTTAGTCTGCGGCGAATAAAGAGTCCACTAACAATTGCCACGATAACAATTATCAGTGTGCCGGTTCCAAGGTTCTTCGAAGAAATGAGGAAGGGAAATCGGAATAGGTCTGTTGCCAAAGCATCAGGCAGCGTAGATGCTAGAGCCGTGCCTAGGAGCATGCCTAATGGCAGTGCCACAAGAGTGAGAATGCCTTGCTCCCCAAAGAGCACCACAGCAATCTCGGTTTTCGTAAAGCCGAGTACGCGTAAACTCGCGAGTTCGTTACCACGTTCAGAAAGTGCGATACGTGCGGAATTGTACACAACACCGAAGGCAATAATGGCTGCAAAGGCCACTAAATATGCCGATGACACATCCATGTTTTCTTTGTAGTTCTCGTCGAAGCTCTTCATTGCAACAGAGCGCAACATCACTCCCGCAATTGCTGGCGTGTTCTTAACGGCGGCATAGAACTTGTCTAACTCTTTGGCATCAACACGCAAGTAGGCACCACTTACGCTACCCTGCTCGCGAAGGAAGGTATTTAGCGATGATGACAGCATGTATACCTGCACACCCATCATCTCATCTACCAGCGCAGAAACGAGCATGCTCGCTTCTCTTCTGTCGCCCTCGAGCAGAGTTACCTGAACAGTATCACCTATTCTGGCGCCCATATTTCTGGCGAGGAAGGAAGACATAGTAAGCCCGGTGTCCGCAACTGTTACGGGAATGCCGTCCATAGTTACCAAACGGTGCATGCGTGCCTCCGGTGTAACACCAACGATGGCTGTACGCTTTACATGGCTTCCATACCGAATGTCCGCTGGAGTTGCGCGAAACGCCTCTACGGTTACTACACCCGGCAGGGAGTATAAATCGTACACTGCCTGCGGCGATCGCGGCATCACGAAGGTTATCATCGCATCTTCTCGAGATGCCCTGTTAAACTGAACGTCAATTATAGTGTCGAACATTTCGAACATGTATCTGCCTACCACTAACACCGTCATTGCCAATGCAATGGAAAACACGCCAACAGTAGCCCGTATCGGTCTGCGCATGATATTTCGCAATATCATGCGCATCACAGGATCGAGGTTTCGAAGAAAGGCCAAACGTTCTAACACTCCGGCTTTGTATCGTGCTGGCGCTTCTGGACGCATTGCGTCGGCAGGAGGTAGTCGTAGCGCTGTGCGGACGGCTCCTAGCGCTCCTAATGTTGCAGCAATCATACTAATTGCGATAGCACCAAGAATCACACCCTCGGGCATGTCGAATCGCAGAACCGGAAAACGATAGAACCGCGTGTAGAGCGTAACCAGCCAGTCGCCAATAACATATCCGCCAGCTAACCCAACAACAGTACCGCCCGCTACCGATACTATACCGAAGCCCACGTAATGAATGGCAATCTGCGTGTTAGAGTACCCGAACGCCTTGAGAATAGCAATGTACATGCGTTGCGTACCAACTAATCGCAGCAGAGCAATGTTGAGAAGAAAAATAGCTACACCGAGAAATATCGTGGGAACGATCACTGCCTGTGCCTGAAGCTGCGCAATTTCGTCGCTAAGAAACCGGTGTGATATCTGGTCTTCTCGTCCAATGGCGCCGGTAGATCCATACGGTTTAAGTATTACATCGATCGCCTCGATTACGCTGCGTTCGTTAGCGCCATACTCTAACCGAATTGATGCACTATTGAATGCCCCCTTCATATCGTAGGCAGCAGAGAGCGCCTCTCGACCCATCCACATAATCCCGTATCTCTTATTGTCTATCATAAAGGTTCCGGGCCGCACCTCGAGAACATGCTCTGGAGAGAGGGCTGTTGCAACAACTGTTAACCATCGCTTTCTACCATTTATGATTGCCGCAAATCTGTCGCCCTCGGTAAACCCGTTGGCGTCTGCAAAGGCGGTAGATACCATCACTTCGTTATCGGAGCCCGGACGTATCCAACGGCCGCTTCGAATATGCAGCTTATTGAGAAGGGGCTGCCCATTCTCTGGAACACTCACGATAACCCCGCTTGCGGGGTCCGACAGTCCGGGCACATCCAGCATCACCTCTGTTACCACCCGTGTCTCAACACCAGCTACTCCTCCCACCGATGCCAGGCGCATCTGTATACTTTCTGGAACGCGGCGTGCATTTACAAACACATCTGCGAACTGCGACGCTTCGTAATACGCCTGCTGGGTTAACACCAACGATGCGTGCACACTGCGAAACGCCACAAAATTGGCAACACCTGCTCCTACCACTAACACTATCGCGAGTATCTGACCACGGAGGTGGCGGATTTCTCGAAACAGCTTCTTTGTTAGGGCCTGCATACGTCTACCACGACAATTCGGATGGACGTTTCTTGCGGGAAGGGCTCGATACCTCCACAATCTCGCCACTGCGCATTCGAACAACTCTATCGGCCATATCTGCTATACCGGCGTTGTGCGTGATAAGCGCTACAGTGGTGTTGAGTTCGCGATGAATCTTCTCAATTACGTCTAACACCAAGATGCCCGTGGAAAAGTCTAATGCGCCTGTTGGTTCGTCGCACAACAACACGTCTGGACGTTTTGCAATGGCACGTGCTATCGCTACACGTTGTTGTTCGCCCCCTGACATTTGAGACGGGAAATGGTTCATTCGCTCGCCAAGACCCACCAAGTCGAGAGCGTCTTCTGCCTTCATCGGACTGTCTGCGATGTCTGTAACGAGGCGCACGTTTTCTAGCGCCGTTAGACTCGGAATGATATTATAGAACTGGAATACAAAGCCAACTGAATGACGGCGATACGCGGTTAGTTGCGCGTCCGTGGCGTTTGTGAGGTCTGTGTTGCGAAACCGCACGTGGCCACTCGAGGGAACGTCTAGCCCACCAAGAATATTCAGCAGAGTGGATTTTCCGCTACCGGAAGCGCCAAGGATTACAAGCAGTTCGCCACTTTCAATGGTGAGGGATACGTTTCGCAATGCCTGTACCGTTACCTCGCCCATCACGTACGTTTTTGTGATGCTGGATACTGCAAATATTGGGTTACTATGATGCGCCGTGCTCTCCACAGGGGCGCAATGTACGCACGTACTTCGAGTGGGTTGCCATTCGGCACCTACATGCACTCGCGAATGGAAACATTGCCGTTGTGCTCTATCGTAATGTACTGCGATGGCTTATCGGTCCAACAGCCCGAGTTCAGGTAGCGAACATCATCCACCATGATGTCTATTGATCTGTGTGTGTGGCCGCAGAACACCACCTGCGCATTGTGCTTGCGCTTGCCATGCAGTGCGGCGTCGTGCCCTACCTTGTCGCTTAACCGTAACCACTTTTTGCTGGTTCGCTTAACCCAGCGAGATGCACGATGTTTTGGATCGACTTTCTGAATAACAAGATACATCCAGGATGCAACGGCTGTTATAAGTGCGTGTTCGGTTATCCACTTATCAAACTGATGCCCGTGAATGGCAAGGTGGGTAACACCTGCATGCTCCCACACATACTCTTCGTGCACTGGTACCCCTAGCAGGTGTGTGAGTATCTCGGACACTCCCCCATCGTGGTTTCCTACCACCCAAACTACATCGATGTTCTTTTTGGGATTGGACGTTTTGCGAATGAACGACAAAAACTTCCAGTCATCGCGCGTGAGTCTCTTAAAGTTGAGATCGTCAAACACGTCCCCGTTCAGTATGAGACGCTTGAACGTTAACATACGGAGGAGTTCTACAAGACGCTTCGAACGCGAAACATCAGAGCCCAAATGAATGTCCGACACGATTACCGTGTCGAGGTCCACAGTATGTTCCACGTGGACGGGCTGAAGCTCTTCCTCTCGAAAGCTGTGTTCGCTATCTATCTGGTCGGGATCTGAAGGGTCGGAATGCATAGGCATGCTGAGCGAAGTAGTTCTTAGGAAACGCGTCTCCAATTCCATACGCCGTGGGTTTAGCTCCTTCTGGAAGGTGAGCCGTTCCAAAGATCCAATCCCACACCGCTAACTTCGTGGAAAAGTTGCGATTATGCGCTTCGTCATCAGTTGCATGGTGCCACCGGTGCATTTCCGGACCATTAATCACTCGCTGAAGCGCTCCGCTACGCACATCAATGTTTGAGTGAATGTACATGCCCCACACCGCATCAATACAACCCTTGATAACCGCTACTTCTGGCGATGCGAAGAGAACGATAGGCAGAAACTCTACCGTTTGATTAATGAGAATTTCCAGCGAATGAGACCTGCTTCCACTAAGCCAGTCCACATCGGCCGTGGAATGATGCGCCTCGTGTATCCGCCAGAGTATTGCGGACCTGTGCTGAAGTCGGTGAAACCAGTAGATGTAGAAGTCGTGCAGCACAAGGAAACCCACCACCTGCACCCAGAGTGGCAACGCCCGTATTGTTTCCACGCGAGAAATGGCTGTGGAGGAATCTATCCAGCCCAAAGCGCCAAAAATCACCAACCCCAAGACATAACTTTGCACCAATGTGTACCAGAAGAAATCATTGAAGAATCCTGGTCGGAACACTCGTTGCCCCTTCGTATACGGGAACACTCTTTCCAGCGCAATCAAAACAATTGCGCTTAGCATGGTGATGGCCAGAGTGGTATATGCCAAATGGTCCGATTGCATCAGGCAGGAACTTCCAATGATTGGACGCGACGCAGCTTCTCGCGGGCACCCAGCTCACTTTCGTATACACGCTTTACACCATCACCGAGCGCGAGTTCGATATCACGTATGTCTCGAACGAGTCTTTCTAAACCGCCTAGTTCAACGCTTGCGGCTTGATCCGTTCCCCACATTGCTCGGTCGAGTGTGATATGCCGCTCTATAAACGCAGCACCCAATGCCACTGCTGCATACGTTGTGGCTAACCCTACTTCATGTCCGGAATAACCAATTGGGATTGCCGGATAAAGTTCACGGAGTGTTTCTATCATGCGCAGATTTAACTCCGAGGCCGGACATGGATAGCTGGATGTGCTATGAGCCACCAGCAACTCGTTCTCGTTTAGTTGGCTAATTGCCATTGTGATTTCTTCCATCGTAGACATGCCGGTGGAGATCATAAGGGGCTTGCCTGTTTTCTGCATAGATCTCAGTAGCTCGACATCGGTAAGCGACGCCGACGCTGCTTTGTAAAAGGGTACGTTAAAGTGGTCTTCCATAAATGCCACTGCCTCTGCATCCCAGCAGGACACGGTCCAATCAATACCGAGTTCCTTGCAATAGGTGTCTATCTCCCGGTACTGCTCGGCCGTAAACTCAACCTTGTGTCGATAGTCGATATACGTCATCCTACCCCAAGGTGTATCGCGCTCCTTCATCCACTGGTCTTTAGGGACACAAAGCTCTGGTGTGCGCTTTTGAAACTTTACACAATCCGCGCCGGCAGCGGCTGCCCCCTGAATCATCTTCTTGGCTACGTCTGCAGAGCCGTTGTGGTTGATGCCGATTTCGGAAATGATGTACACAGAACTACCGCCACCAATAGTGCGCGTTCCGATGTTGCGTGTTGCGGTCATACCTTCACCTTTGGGAATTGTGTAAGACGTAGTTGCTAATGTGAGAGAGGGGGCTTACCAGGTAGTAAAGCCACCGTCGACAATGAGGTTTGCGCCGGTCATGTAGGCCGATGCGTCGGATGCTAGAAACACCACTGCACCGGCAAAGTCTGTCCTGCTTGCCATACGCTGCAGTGGGGTTCGTTTCGAATAGGCATCCACGAAATGGTTGTCTTGCGAGTTTTCAACGCCGCCGGGCGACAAGCAATTGGCTCGTACCCCCCTGCTACCCCAATACGTGGCGATGTATCGCGTAAGCTGCACTACGGCACCCTTACTTGTTGGGTACGCAGCGCTTTTGATAAACACCTGATCTCCGTCCGGCGTTTTGTAGAGGGATTGATCCGGAGCAACAACTCCGTATGTAGAAGCGATGTTGATGATTGAACCACGACCACTCCTTGCCATTACGCTGCCAAGTGTTCTGCTCATGAGGAAGATGCCCGTGACGTTTACATCCAGCACCTTGCGGAAGAGCGCCGTTGGATAGGTTTCGAGTCCGATCGGAGAAGTTGTAAGGGCGTTCTCCACCGCATCGTTCAGTGCGGCGTTGTTTACCAGTACGTCTACCCGACCATGCTCTTCGATGATCCTGTCTCGCAGTTCGCCAACGCTGTCTTCGTCCGTAACATCTAATGCCACGCCAACATGGCCTACCCCAAGCCCTACGGCAACGTGTTCTGCTGCCTTCGCGGACAGGTCGCACGCATAAACAATAGCCCCTGCTTGGGCCAAGGCATTACAGTGTTCGCGTCCCAACAATCCTGCGGCGCCGGTTACCACGGCAACGCGTCCATCGAGTCTGAATCTCTCTCCGCTCATCGTAGTTCCGTAGATAGACGTGGCTTGGTGTTAAAGTTTCCTGTTTTGCGGAACACCGGCTCCATCGGTGCACCTCGCAGCATATCTGCCACAGTGCGATGTACCACTCCCTGGTGGAGCATGGGAATTACTTCCCTGAATGCATCAAGCGTGAGCGCCAGGTCTTCTACTGTGTGGGCGTAGGACAGCGTTTGGAAGCCACCCCAGAGGATGCCAAACCGCAGAAATTCCTGCTGAACCAGAGACTTTGCCATGAGTGGGTCTACAGCTCGTTCATCGAACTTGAGCATGGTGCGTGCACCCAGTCCGCGCACGCTGATGTAGTCTGCTGCCTCGTGTGCAATAATCTCTTCGATCCCGCTCCGCAATAGGTTGCCTGCTTCTTCTACTCTGAGCGGTACGTCGTGTTCGCGCAGGAATGTTACGGTTGCCTTTGCAGCAGCCAGTGAGAGGGCTTCGCCGCCAAAGGTTGTGAAAAAGAACACGTCTTTCTCGCAGAGTCGCATAATGTCTGCGCGACCAGTAAGAACAGACAAAGGCATTCCATTCGCTATTGCCTTCGAGAAACACGCCAGGTCTGCCGCAACACCAAACCGTTCCTGCGCGCCCCCTACTGCCAAACGAAACCCTGTCCACATCTCGTCGAAGATTAACACGATACCCCGGGCCGTGCACAATTCACGAACCTCGCGGAGATAATTGTCTTCCGGTTGCTCGAACACCATGGGTTCGAGAATCACCGCAGCGGTGTCTTCGTCGATGGCACGGTGCAAGCTTTCGATGTTATTGTATTCGAATGTGTAGGTAAGGTCTCGCGTGCTTTGAGGAATGCCCATGTTTCGGTCTGTGGTGCCCACGAACCAATCGTGCCAGCCATGATAGCCGCAGCAGAGCACGGTAGACTTCCCGGTGTACGCACGCGCCAAACGAATGGCGGCGCTTGTTACATCGCAGCCCGTCTTTGAATAACGCACCATCTCAGCGTTCGGAATAACGGTGTTGAGAAGCTCGGCAACCTCTACTTCTAGGGGATGCATCAACGAGAACGTGATGCCATCGCGAAGCTGTTTCTCAATGGCTTTGTCTACAACTTCATGACCGTAACCGAGAAGGAGCGGACCCACAGCCATGGTGTAGTCGAGATACCTATTGCCGTCTACATCCCAAATATGAGCCCCCTTTGCACGCTGTGCGTATACAGGAGCAACGCCGCGAACATGTTGTCCGGGACCCTTTGCAAGCGTTTGCGTTTGCGCTGGAATTCGTAACTCGGCCCGCCGTAGAATGTCCAGCGACGAAACGATTGACGGGTACTGAAGTTCAGGCATGAACGGCCTCGGCATGATGAAGGGGTAAGGTCTGAAGTCGGCCCTGGATAGTCTCAGCCACATGGTCTCCACGCAGCTTCTCATTATCCAACACGTCTGCCAGCAACCCTGGAGTGAACCACGTGTTGAGAGCAATTGGAAGCACATCGGCAACTTCGGCGTGGTTCATCAGTGTCTCGGCCACAATGGTTGCCAACCCGCCAGCTCTGAAATGATCTTCGAGCGTTACAACAAGACGCGAATTTCTTGTAGCGCGGAGTATCATGGCTTCGTCTACAGGAGACAACATCCGCATGTTAACTACACACACAGATACTCCCTCGGATGCCAGAAGCGCAGCGGCATGGACTGCTTGGCGAACCAGTGTTCCGTAGGTAAGAATGGTAACTGTTGCAACCTCGGGGTCGATGTCTGAGACGATCTCTGCAACGCCAAGCGCAAATGTGTTGCTGTGACCTACCGCAGATGGCAGGTTTGTATATCGAACGTACGTTGGTTTACCACTGCGCACAATGTGCGGAAGTCCAATTATCATATCGTCTTCGTCTGCCGGACAAAACACGTGCACGTTTGGAATGCCTCTCATTATTGCCACGTCTTCTATGGCCTGATGCGTAGGACCATTGGCATCACTCAGTACTCCTGGCACCATTCCCACCATTATCACCGGCAAAGATGAAATCCCTACGTCATCGCGAATAAACTCGAAGGCACGTAGCGTAAGGAATGCGGCAAGCGCATGAGTAAAAACAACCCTGCCCCGCGACGCCAGGCCTGCAGCCACTCCTATCATGGTTTGCTCTGCAATACCTACGTCTACGAATCTGCTTCCGAGAAGGGGCGGAATGTTGCGCATGTGTCCGCGATTCTCGGCAGTGAGAATAACCACGCGTTTGTCTGTGCGCACAGTTTCGAGGAGAAAACGTTCGTAAGGTATCATCGAACAATGAGTGTTTCTGAATAAAGTTCAGCATTGCCGTTGCCGTGCAGTTCTTCTATCAACGCCACAACTTCTTCGTTGGTAAAGTTGCAGAACCAGCGGTCTGCCCTGTCCGTAATACTCGCCACGCCCCTTCCCCGCTGCGTGTCGGCTATAACTACCGTGGGAGCGCCGTTGCACGCCGGCACCGAACGGAAGGTTTCGTCCATGTCCGAGAAGTTGTGACCGTCGCAACGGAGCACGTTCCATCCAAACGCTTCAAACTTTGTAGAAAGTGGCTCGAGAGGAATAAGCTCTTCTGTTCGCATGTTGGCTTGGAACAAGTTGCGGTCTACTATTGCCACAAGGTTGTCTATTCCGTGTGCAGAAGCAACAAGGCATGCTTCCCAGATGCTTCCTTCGTTCAACTCGCCGTCTCCCAACACAACAACAACGCGCGCATCGGACCCGGTGATCCTCATGTCGAGGGCCATTCCCATGCCTACGCTGAGTAAGTGACCCAGTGAACCGGAGTGAAACTCCACACCGGGTATCGCTCTATTGGGGTGCCAGTAGATATGATCGCGTACGGAGAGATGATTCTTCAGTCGGTCTACTTCGATGTACCCCAGTTCGGCAAGCACACCATAAAGTGCAGGCACGTCATGCCCCTTCGATAACAACAGAACGTCGCGGTCTGCACTGGCAATTGTCTCCGGCGCAATGCGCAGATACCTTGTGTAGAGGAACACGAGTATATCTGCACACGAAAGAGATGCACCTGCAAAACATCCGCCGTTTGTAGACATTCGAAGGATGTGTTCCCGCACGCGAAGAGCTATGCGTGGGAGTTCCGAGATGGGAGTTGCTGCCATGCGTCCAGTGGGGATATGTGATCGAACTGTCGGACCGTTGAGGGATCGATGGTTTTAAGCTCGGGCAAGTGATGCCGGTACCAACTCACTCCGTTCAGGTGGGCGTTAACGGACGCTATCTCCGGATGCTCTGCAAGTAGAGCTAGTATCTTCTCGGTAGAGAAGTTTTGGTCCTGTGGAAACAGCTGGTCGTACACCGCCTTAGCAAACACATAGTCTTCCGGGTAGTCAATTGTCCAACGATGCGTAGCGCTTAGGTCCACCCCACCGGGCATCAATACGTTGGCGGTACGCACTGCGGGATTGGCATTCCACATCCAAGGTGTGGTGTGCTCGCGCTCGAATGGTGCCTCTGCAGCATACCACGCTCGTTCCAGAACGCGCATGCTCATCACCTCCACATCGTTGCCATCCGGCCACGACGGAGGATGAAGGTTGCTCACAAAATCAACTGCTCCGTCGGCGTCTAGATATGTCGCAATTACGGTATCAATAATCGCCGGGTCGATGAGTGGACAATCCGAGGGCACCTTTACCACCACGTCTGCGCCGTAGGCCATAGCAGCGCGGTAGTGACGGTCTAACAAATCGTTTTCGTGTCCACGATAAACGTCCATCTTCATCTGGCTGCACAGCTCCACGATACCTTCATCGGAGCTGTTTTGGGTTGTGGCTACAACCACGCGGGTAGCTAGAGTACTGCGAGTAACTCTCTCGATGAATCTTCGGAGAAGGGGCTGTCCGGCAAGCGGGAGCATCACCTTTCGTGGCAGTCGTGTAGATCCAATGCGTGCCTGACATACAATGAGTATTCGCATGTTGCTACGATGCCTTCCGAACTGATGAAGGAGGAACAGAAACTCTTATAGGAGAAGCAAGTGCGCGGAGTACTTCTTCACAAACCTCTGCGATGTTTGCTGCCGAGCGTCCACCATTTTGAATTGGACATAACTCGCGGAGTGTTTCCATGGGAAAATCGCTGTACACGGTTTTGCCCAGAGCAATACCCACGTAGGCACAGGACGAGTACTTGGTAACCAAGGTGTTGCAATGAGCAATCATGGGTTCTATTGGCCTACCATGATACACCAGCGCTTCCGGTGCCCAACGCTGAATCTCTAGAACGGCACGCTCGATATTTTCATTTGGATGGAGCTTAAATATCAGTTGTCTATCTGCCGCAATACGTCTAGCTCTCTCGATGGTCCACTTACGGTTTTCCATTTTGAATGTCTCACGAGCGTCGCTTGTAGCAACTAACACATAGTTGCGATGTTCGAACGGCGTGCTGTGAAACTCCGCGCAATTGTCGAAGTTCGGAATGCCTGTTACGCTGATCTTCTCACGCCGTGCCCCCTTCCTCACAAAGAGGTCGCGATACCCCTCGGATGCCACACACATGCGCACGTATGCATCAGACAAACCGAAGGTAGATGTTGAAGCAAGGTACCGCGGCAGACCCAGGTACTTAACGAGGTAGTACGCCATGTTTTCGGGGTCGGTCATCCCCTCCTGCACCAACACTACTCTGCCATGGCGTATGTTTCTGGGTACGATGAGATCGCTGCATGTAACCACCAAGTCGTAGTGGTGCTGCATACCGCGGTAGTCTATATTCTTGTTTTGACTCTCCAGATATGCAAGAGCTCGGTTCTGATGTCCAATTCCGGCTACGGTCCACTCGATAAGTCTGCTTCTTTCGAGCACCTCTACCCAGCCGTCCGTATAATGTGGGGTGAACCAACAATCGTGATGCTCGAGGAAGGCAGCAATCTTCACCATCATGGTGGTTTGGTTCATCGAGCCGCATATAAAGAGTATGCGATTCCGTTGTGCAGTAGGCATAATGTGCGAATCTCAACACGGCGTATCACGTCTGTATAACGAACGTGTGAAGGAATCGTACGGCGATAACTCTAATACTATCAGCGAACTACACGTTTCTCCACAAGAACGTTGACGCACGTAGCCAAGCAACGTAACACTGGCATTATGGACGAAAGGCAGGATTCGTAAGGATAGACGAATCAGTAAGTGCCTTCATAAAGGCAACGAGCGCGGCCTTCTCTGCGTCCGACAGGCCCAGCTTTTTTACCCGCGGGTCTTTATTCGGGAAGCTTGTGCCACCATCATTATAGTGGGTAACAACGTCTTCGAGAGTTCGCATCTTTCCCTTCTCGCTGTCGCCGGTGCTCATGTAGGGTGGCGTAAGCGCTATGTTCCGCAGAGTTGGGGTCTTGAACTTTCCTTCGTCCATGGGATCTTTCGTTACGTTATATCTGCCGCGATCGAAGTAGTGATGGAAGAGGCCGATGTTATGGTATTGATCGTCTGTAAAGTCTGGACCGCCGTGACACGACGAGCACATCGTTTTTGCGCTGAAGAAGAGGTCCATTCCCTGTTTTTCCTGTTCGGTAAGAATGGATCGATTGCCCCTAATGTATCTATCGTATCTGCTGTTCGCGCTCACTAACGTGCGCTCGAACGTAGCAATGGCCTGCATGGTTCGGTGCATGGTAACTGCAGTGTCGCCAAAGGACTGCACCCAGAGGCCTCGATATTCGTCCGACTGAATCAACTGAGCAACGGCAATAGTATCTGCGTTCATCTCGGCTGAATTCCGAAACGCCGCCATGGCCTGCTCTTCAAGGGTAGCTGCGCGTCCGTCCCAAAAATGCGCCCTTCGGTACCCGGCATTTACAATCATGGGCGCATTCCGTGTTCCTAACGCCCCGTTTACTCCGGCACTTACTGTGCGCGGGGCATCAGAGAAAAACACTTCCGGCCTATGGCACGAGGCACAGGCAACAGCACCCGTACTTGATAAGCGCCTATCATAGAAGAGCTGCTTGCCGAGTGTTGCTTTTGCCTCGGAGAACGGATTATCCCGTGGCACAGGCATAGCCGGCAGATGAGACGGAACGTTCGGGAAGCGCTCGGGCAATGGCTCGAGTGGGTCTGCTGCACAGCCCCCTACCAAGAGTGCAACCATTGCCAGACGCCTAATCACAGATCGGATAGTCCTTGCAACTTGTCGAGAAATTCTTGTGCTTCTCTCCCCTTCAATCCGGCGCCTTCCAAAACGGACTGATCCGGAGTTGTGGTGCTGATGATGCCGCGAAGAACGGCAAGCTCTTTCTTCGAGAATCTCTGCGAATGAAGGATGTAGTCTTCGAATGCTTCAAAGGCAATTGGTACGGCTGCCTTTACCACCGACGCTAAGGCCTCTCCATAGACGCGTATCTCGTACTGCGCATGGGGGTCTATCCGAAGCCGCATAAAATGGAAGAGATTGTGCAGATCAATCTTCCAGTACCACTCGGTGTAGTTGGACACGGGCAGATTGATGCGGGCAATCTCGCGGGCAAGGTTGGTTCCCAGAAGCTCTTGGTACTCTGCATAGAGTGAACCTTGCGTGGTTTCCATCACGGTGCGCATCCGCTCGGCTTCTTCCGGTGAAAAGGTCTCGTCTGATCTTCCTTGCTTGTTTGTGGTGCTCTGCGGACGGATATGTTCTACCGAGGGCACGTAGAACTCGTCCTTCATCTCCGAGTACCGTCCGGAGTATTCATTCACATTTGCGGTGCGATGCCGAATCCACTGCCGAGCAACGAAGATTGGAAGCTTCACATGGAACTTAAACTCAACCATCTCGAAGGGGGTGGTGTGCAGGTGGCGCATGAGATAGCGAATGAGTCCACGGTCCTCATGAACCTTTTTCGTGCCAGACCCATAGGAAACGCGGGCGGCCTGCACAATTGCAGAGTCGTCTCCCATTACGTCGATTAATCGAACGAATCCCTTGTCGAGACATGGGATCTCTTTGCCAATAAGTTGCTGAATTTCTGCTGTCATAACGACAAAGATAGAGTCCAGGTTGTACATTCGCTGTAGGTATTCACGTCACTTTTGGGGTCGAGGCAGAATGTTACACACTTTTCTCGTTGTTCTGTTTGTGTTTTCGGGCTTAGCGGCAATTGCACAGCCCGCCGCAAAGAAGAGCGAATACGAGCTCATGCGCGATTCTTTGCTCAATCTCACCGTTGATGCCAGCTCTCACCGCTTGGTAGAGGGCTTGCTTTTCGAAGATGGGCTTATTTCGATAAGCTTAGACAGCGGCTCTGTAGCGTTTATGGAGCGGTACGATGGGCGTTTGGTGGCAGCGGTTTTTAGGGGGCGTGGCACAGTGGCATTTACGCCGAATTACGTTACGGAAGTGATAAACCTAAAACGTTTTACCGGACAGGAACAGCTCTCGGAGGAATTCGACAGAGCTGTATTTGTTTTTACAGACAACCGATTTGCCGAGCTCATTAACGAAACACGCGCGTCGGGAGCGCCCCCTGCCAATCTTCTGTCCATGAAGAAGGATGTACAGGAGTTGCTTGCCAGAAACGACAACCGCGAGGTAGATGCTCGAGTTGCACGTTGTCTGCTGAACGGAACTACTGCACCCGGATTCTTTGCACGCACATGGCTGAAGAATGATGTAGAGGTTATAGTTGGTCACGATCCATTTCAATACGAACCGTACACATTGGCAGCTAGGAGAGCAAAAGGGGGCCCTTCCAACCTTACGTTCATTAATCAGTGTCCGGATGTACATGGATGGCCTGAACTTCCCGATAGTGGCGTGGAGCCCGGAGACCTGGTTTCGGTAAGTCATCACAAGCTTACTTGTGCTATCGACCGATCTTTGGATCTCAGCGCTGAGGATGTGCTAACAATGGAGGTGCTCGAAGACGGCGTCCGCTGGATAAACCTAAGTTTAACCCCGTATCTTACTGCCACCGCCGCAAACGTAAACGGCGCACCTGCGGTGCTCTTTACAGCGAAGGATAGTTACTCTGCATGGGTTCAGCTTCCTTCTACGGCAAAGAAGGGCGACCGTCTTTCGGTGGCGATATCCTTCTCTGGGTCTATCATCGACCGCGTTCAGGACTACACCATTCTACGAACCTCAATCGACTGGCTTCCGGTGTATTCACATTCACAGAAGTCTCTCTACGAAATCACGTTTTCCTACCCTTCGTCCATGACCCTACTGTCTCTCGGTAAACAAGACACCTTGTACACGGTAGACAGAACAACAACAAGCCGATGGACTACCAGCATACCAAATACGAACAACTCCTTCCACATTGGACTATTTAAGAAGAGAGAAATCGATACCGATCCTGAATCGCCTACAGCAACCATGTACTACCGCACAGTAGATCAGGTAGACGCAGTAGCCATGGATGTAAAACAGTCTCTCCTCTTTTTTACTCGCCTCTTTGGCAATCTTAGCATTAAGCACCTTAACGCAACTGAACTTCCCGGTACTCACGGCGAGGCGTTCCCCGGCTTACTCCACCTATCGTCCTACGCTTTCTTTCGTGCCGCCGACGTGTCTACCGACGATTTTTTTGGCGAGCAGTTCACATCCCACGAAGTAGCCCACCAATGGTGGGGAATTTCTGTCAAACCCCTTACGTATCGAGACCGTTGGCTGAGCGAGGGATTTGCCGAGTACTCCTGTCTCCTCTATTCCCAATTGGCTGCCCAAGAGCAAAAGAAGTTTAATAGACTTCTCTTGGATTATCGGGACCAGATTATGAAGTATGGCAAACGCACCATTGGCACCGATCTGGCCCCGCCCCCTGTGCACCTTGGTCATCGTGTGCGTTCGGGAGCAGGCAGCGCCGGAGACCCGTACAACGCCTTCGTGTATTACAAGGGGGCGTGGGTTCTGCACATGCTTCGCAACATGATGATCGATTTAAAGACGATGAACGAAGACGTGTTTATCACCGTGATGAAGGAGTTCTTTACCACATATAATGGCAAACGAGCAAGCACGGAAGACTTCCGCGCGGTGATTCAGAAAGTAACAGGTTCCGATGTGTCGTGGTTCTTTAATCAGTGGATTTATGGTAACGAACAACCCACCTACCGTGTGGCATGGAAGAAGGACGAGATTCCTGGCGGACAGTGGCGCGTTACGCTCAGGGTCCGCCAGGAAAACGTCTCAGAAGATTTTCGGATGATTGTTCCAATTAAAATCGAAGGCAAGGATGGCAGATTCGTTCGGATGCGCCTAAACATAACCGGCAACGAATCTGTTATTGAACTACCCCACGTTGCCTTCGAACCGAAAGAGGTAACGTTTAATGACCTCAACTCGGTGCTGTGTTTGGTGAAGACGGAGGGCTTCTAACCCTTGCTTGGGAGGAATGGTATAAGACTGTTTGCAAAGTGACGCACGTTTCGGGTTTGCATCCAAATCTTGCCGGGGCCGGTAAACATGCATACCAACCCTTCTCCGCTGGCGAATGAACTGAAGAGTCCTCGCGAGGCCGTCTTAATGGAATACTGCACACCATCTGTCATTGCCACAATGTGCCCCGTATCTACTACGTACGGTTCACCCGGGCCCAGCTCCTTGGTGTAGATGGCACCAAACCCGGTAAGAAACAGCGGACCCGATCCCGACAACACGGAGAGGAACAAGTCCGACCCCGCCACGAGTGCCTTCAATGAACCTCGGGAGGAGACAGTGATGTCCGGGTCGCCGGCCAAGTAAGCGCCGCCGTATGCAAGGATTGTTTCGTTCCGTAGGTCTAGCCGAATAATGTCTCCGGGTACGGACGGAGCCAAATAGAGCTCGCCTCTGCCATGCACGGCCGTATATATGGATGCGAAGATAGACTCGCCCCCTACCGCCGCCTTAATTGTCCCTAACAATCCCTTCCCCGCCGATGTTGATTGCAGCTCGATAGATGGCGTCATAGACAGCATTGCCCCCGGCTCTGCTCGAAAACGCTCGCCCTGCTCCATCTCCACCTTGAGCGAGGCATACACAGGTGCATGTTCAATGGTAAAGTTCATTTGTTTGCTCCGTTGTAAATAATGCCGCCAGATTGTTTGTACATCTCAAGCAACGCAACACCCTCGGTTCGCAGCACATCTCTGTGAACAGCAATGTTGCGGGAGTGGTAGTGTTCGATCCAACCCTGTGGTTTGTTACCTTCATCAAAACCCAGGGCTCGCACATCCTGGTCGCGCACGGACGTTACCACTCGATGTATGCCGGCCCACGGTATTGCTCCCATGCACATGGCACAGGGTTCTGCAGTAATGACTATGGTAATGTGACCCATTGAGCCGAGCGACCATGTTTGCAGATTCTCCGAGGCATTAATAATCGCTACGATCTCTGCGTGAAGCACGGCACAGTTTTTCGAAGTAACAAGGTTAACGCCTGTGCCAACAACTCCGCCGTGTGCGTTGAGTACCACAGCGGCAAATGGTCCGCCGGTCTTCATACGTACATTCATCGCTGCTAACTCTATGGCATATCGCATCACCGCTTCGTCCGAGGTATGCGTTGGCAGAGGCACTTCCGATATCCAATCAGGCAGCGTGATGTTCATCGCACACGCACACCGGTTGCTTCGAGGTTTAACTCTTGCTGATCTCCTTTAATCCGCTCGATGTCTTTCTTCGATTTCCCGGCGTCTTCGGCATAGTGGCGCGCGTCTGCCTCGGTTATGATACTTTCTTCCAACACACCTTCAACTGCCACATGATATCCAGCCAAGTCCTTCGGCATAAAAAAACCGTAGTCCTTAAAGGTTACGCGTACTTTAACATCGGCATCGGTGAGAATCATCCAGCAGCCCTTCTTCTTACATACCTCCTTAACCGTAGCAGAAACGGCAATTGGCACGTTAAACATGCGCTGAGCAACGGCCCGTTTAAGAGGCAGCACCGTTTTCGCTTTTACGCCTGCGCCGTATTCCCTGCCTTTGGCAGCAGGTGCAGGTGGCTCGTTTACAAAGGCCGCGCACAAAAGAAGTACGGCAATCGCAAATCCAACCTTCATGAGCTTTTCTCCCTGTGTGCATGATTTCCGTCCCGAACATACATATTCGCAAGAAAACGAAACACCAATGCGCATTGTCCTTCAGCGAGTATCCTCGGCCCATGTTACCGTAAACCACAAAACGGTAGGGTCTATTCAACGTGGTCTTGTTGCCCTTGTTGGTATTACGCAAACAGACCAAGATGCGGACGCCCTTTGGATGGCAGAGAAAATTCTCGCACTCCGAATCTTCCCGGACGATGATGGCAAGATGAACCGCGCGCTCACCGATGTGGGAGGTGGCATTCTGATTATATCGCAGTTTACTCTCTACGGAGATGCGCAAAAAGGCAACAGGCCATCCTTTATTCAGGCGGCGTCTCCCGAAATGGCGTTACCGTTCTTCGAACGGTTCGTGGAGATTGTTAGGGGGCAGGCACAAAAAGCAAACGTGCCTGTTGCGGTTGCAACAGGCACGTTTGGAGCAATGATGGACGTTCACTTGGTGAATGATGGTCCAGTTACCATCATTCTAGAACGATAGTTTCTTGGTTGTTACAGGGTAACAGTGTTTTCGTTTACACCTTCTAGCGCACGGCAAATCGAGGCCAGAGCTTGGGTTGCAAGCGCTCCATCAATTACGCGGTGATCGTAGGTGATAGACAGGTACACCATGCTGCGCACAACAATCACGTCTTCGCCATCGAGTTCACGCACAACCGGACGTTTTTGAATAGCGCCGATGCCTACGATAGCAGTCTGTGGTTGGTTAATCACCGGTGTACCGAAGAGCGAGCCGAACGAACCCACATTCGTTACCGTAATAGTGCCACCGGCAATATCGTCGGGCATAAGTTTTTTCGAACGCGCACGGGCAGCAAGGTCGTTCATCGAACGAGCAATGCCGGTAATGTTCAGGTTCTCGGCATTCTTGATTACCGGAACGATAAGGTTTCCGTCTGGCAGCGCCGTTGCCATTCCCAGATTCACACGTTTGTGCTGGATGATGTTTGTTCCGTCTACGCTAACGTTGATGCGCGGCCATGCCTTAACACCTTCGCACACTGCCCATCCGAAAAATGGGTTATAGGTAAGCTTGAAACCTTCGCGTTTTTCGAAGGCACCTTTAACCTTCTCGCGAAGCTTAACGATGCCCGTTACGTCTACCTCGGCCACACTGGTAACATGAGCCGATGTTTGCTTGCTGCGCACCATGTGTTCGGCAATAAGCTGACGCATACGGTCCATAGGAACAATTTCGCTCTCGCCTCCTGTAAGCACAACCGACGGAGCCGAAACAACGGCTGGTGCAGCCACTGTCTGTACAGGTGCCGGTGCCAACACAGCCGGTGCCGGTGCCGCAGCCGATGTGCCCCTGCGAGAGAGGTATGCCATTACATCGTTCTTTGTAACTCTGCCTTCGAGGCCTGTGCCTTGCAGTGCATCAAGCTCTGCAACGCTAATGTTTTCTACTGCAGCAATGCTGCGGACAAGGGGCGAGTAGAAACGTCCACCGCTCTGACGTGGAATACTAGACGTGGCAGCATGAGCCACCGATGCCAACGCAGGCGCGGAGTGCCCGTTTGTTGGTGCGGGTGCGGGTGCCGGTGCCGGTGCAATTGCGGCTGGTGCGGGTGCAGCAGCAGGAGCAGGAGGTGCAACGGCCGGAGCGGCAGCCACAACGGCAGCGCCACTGGAGAGCCGAGCAATAACCTTTCCTACTTCCACAACGTCGCCCTCGTTTGCCAATACGGCTACAAGTGTGCCGGCGCTAGGCGATGGAACCTCGGTGTCTACCTTGTCCGTTGAAATCTCAAGAAGAACCTCGTCGCGCTCAACCTTGTCTCCAACGTTCTTTACCCAACGTAGCACCTTTCCTTCTTGGATAGATTCTCCCATCTTTGGCATCACAACTTCAATGTCGCCACCGCCGGCTGCGGCAGGTGCGGCAACAGGAGCAGCAACAGGTGCCGGTGCGGCAACAGGAGCAACAACAGGTGCCGGAGCAGGTGCTGGTGCCGGAGCTGCAACAGGTGCTGGTGCTGCGGCAGGTGCAGATGCACCCACTTCGCCCCCTAACACGGCAATCACCTTGCCTACCTCTACGGTATCGCCTTCGGCAAACATGATCTGCGAGATTACTCCGGCTGCGGGCGACGGAACTTCCGTATCAACCTTATCCGTGGAGATCTCGAGGATCACTTCATCGCGTTCTACCTTGTCGCCAACATTTTTAACCCAACGAAGAATTTTTCCTTCTTGGATCGATTCGCCCATCTTGGGCATTACAACTTCGATGCTCATTGATGTTCCCTACGGAGTTCGTTGCGGTGTAAGAGAAGCGCAAGTTACGAAAAGTGCGTGGTGCAGCCGAAGCCCTGTCTCTTACTTCACAAGCGACTCTATGGCGCACCGAAGCAGAGGATAGGCAAAACGAAACTGCTCGCCGAGAAGTCTGCTTGGTACTACGTTCTGTCCGTGAAGTATCACGTCTGCCTTCTTCCCTAAAACAAGGCGAAGGAGTGCTGCCGGCACCGGCGCAATGGCCGGACGGCGGAGTACGTGGGCCATCTCGGAAATAAAGGTGCTCATGGGAACACATTCCGGCGCCACAACATTGTAGGGTCCGGCCGCCTGCTGGTTCTCTACTGCCCAGAGGAAGGCATGCACCACATCGTCTCTGTGCACCCACGGCATCCACTGACGTCCGTTACCGGGAACGCCCCCTACAAAGAGCTTCATCGGCAAGGCCAGCTTGGGAAAGGCACCCTCATTGGGGTCGAGAACAACTCCCACACGAAGCAACGCAACACGCGTGTATTTCCGCGCACGTTCCGCCTCTGCTTCCCACGCCTTTACAACATTCGCTAGGAATGTTTGACCGCTAGGCATTGCCTCGGACGATGGCACCATGGTGTTTCCATAATACCCCACCGCAGATGCATTGATAAGGGGCGGGCAGTTCGTAAGCTGCGCTAGCGCTCCTACTATGCTCCGTGTTGTTTCTACCCTACTGCGCAGGATCTCGCGTCGCTCGGAGGCAGACCATCGTTTTTTTGCCAAGTTCGAGCCAGCTAGGTTAATGATTGCCGAAGCACCTTCTGCGGCCTCTGGTAGCGCACTCCACGGGATAACATCGGCGTTCGAGGTGGGTGCCGACCGCGAAACCCGAACCACACGGTATCCCCTGTTGCTGGCCTCCCGGCTGATGTGTGTGCCAAGAAATCCCGTTCCACCGGCAATGAGAAGTGTTTTCATAGCTCGCTAAAACAAGAAAGCCCGCACGATGGTTCGCGCGGGCTTGAAAATTGCTAACAAAGTGTTCGGTTATTCTTGACCGATTACCCAAACCTTGAGCGGGGCAATCACGTCTGCAAACAGCTTTACCTTTACTTCGAAGATGCCCAGCGTTTTAATGGAATCTTCGATGGTGATATTGCGGCGGTCTACGGTAAAGCCACGCAGTTCGAGCTCTTGGGCAATCATTGGCGCAGTAACAGAACCGAACAACCGACCTTCCTCTCCAACTTGCATTGGAATGGTAATTTGCATGTCTGCCAACTGGGCCGCAACACGCTCGGCTGCCTGGCGTGCCTTTGCCATCTTGCCTTCGTATTGCTTCTTCTCTGTTTCCAGAGTGCGGATGGCTCCCGCAGTTGCCAAGTAGGCAAGCTGATTTGGGATAAGGAAATTGCGTGCATAACCAGCTTTTACCGTAACGATTTCGCCGATTGCACCCAGGTTCTCAACGTCTTGACGAAGTATGATTTTCATGGTCGTGGTCCGATTTCAGTGAATTACACGATCTGTCCGGTCTTTGCTGCCTCGGCCATCTGCGCTGCACGCAGTGCTTGCGCTTCGGCACGAACCTTACGGAACTCACGAAGCTTTGGATCGAGTTGGAGCGACAGATGCCGCATTACACCCTCTTCGAGGAGGTAGAATTTTTCGAGCAATGGAAGTGTTTCAGGGGGCGCTTCAAACGCCATATACGTGTAGTACCCGTTGTACTTCTTCTTGATTGGATAGGCCAAGCGGCGCCGACCCATTTTATTCAGCTCGATGATCGTTGCACCGTTTTCTGCGAGAAACGCGTTTACGCGTTCTACGATGGCATCAACTTCCGCATCTTCGAGAACGGCGTTAACGATGTAGGTTGATTCGTACAAGCGACGAACACTCATGTGGAACTCCTGTGGTTGCTTTTCGCAGCCGGTAACGTCCAGATTATCGGCAGGGTTTACGTAAGTCGGATCTGTTTGAGCCGACAAACATAGGGTAAAAACCTCGAAACACCAAACAGATCAGGATGTTACGATTGGGAATTCGTGTTATCTTCGCAATCCCTCAGCGGAAGTACCGCTTGGGGGACGCGATCACACGTTTGTGAGCAGTCTTTCCACCGTTCTTAGTTCTACGTCATGTCCGATCAGATCAACGACCCCGGCACACCGGAGCAAGAAGCTCCATCTTCAGAAACACCAGTCTCTCAGCCCTCAGCAGAGCCCACAGCAGAGGTTGCAGAAGCAGCACCCGCGCAGCCTGTAGCAGAGGCGCCGGAAGAACAACCGGCAGCGGAAGCGGCACCGGTTGCAGTAGAAGCGGCACCCGTTGTCGCAGAGCAGCCGGAACCGGCGGTGGCAGCAGTTGCGGCCGTACCGGAATTGTCGGAGGCCGAAAAAGAAGCACTTGCACAAAAGAAGGAAGAAGAGCGCAAGCGTAAGGAAGAAGAAAAACGTCAGCGCGACGAATCGTATGCGGCACTCGAGCAGCTAAAAGCTGCGGGATCGAGCTTTGAGGTAACTCTCAAGGAGCGCGTTAAGGGTGGTTTGCGCGGCGAGTTTAATGGTCTGCGTGTATTCCTTCCGGCATCGCACTGCGGAATGCGCAAGAATGTTTCGGAAGACGAGTTGGCCTCGCTGGTAGGTCAAACTGTTACCGTGAAGGTGCACGATCTGCAGTCGGATGATACTGGATATAAGTCTGCCGTGATCACGCGTAGAGACCTCTTAGCAGACGAGTTCTGGAATGGTCTGAGTGTAGGACAGGTATTCGACGGCGTGGTATCGTCGGTAACCACCTTTGGTGCCTTTGTTAATGTAGGCGGCGTAGAGGGATTGGTTCACGTATCTCGGCTGTCGAAGGCACGCATCGAAGACCCATCAACAGTTGTGAAGAAAGGCGACAAGCTGAAGGTAACAGTGGCAGAAATCGACCGCGACAAGAAGAAGCTTTCACTGTCTCACAAAGAGCACGAAGAAGACGCATGGAAGGGTGTGAATGCGAAATTCCCTGCGGGAACAAGGGTAAAAGGCACAGTGCGCCGCATAACAGAGTTTGGAGCGTACGTGCAGGTAGCACCACGTATCGAAGGTTTGTTGCGCATCAGCGAACTTAGTTGGACTCGGCGTATCAAGCACCCGTCAGAGATTGTGTCTATCGGACAAGAAGTAGAACTCGAAGTGCTTTCCGCAAACGAAGAAGCACATCAACTTGCTCTTGGCTACAAACAAACACAAGAGAACCCTTGGCTTACACTGGCAACCACAATGCCAGTTGGTACAGAAGCAACGGGCATCGTACAGGCAGTTAGCACTCAGGGCTTGCTGGTAAGAATCGGCGAAAACTTCGATGGCTTTATGCCGCGCTCTAAGATGGTAGGGGGCGTGCGTGGTGGCAAAATCACGATTGAAGTTGGACAGGAAGTTTCCTGTGTTATTGCAGACATGAATCCAGAGTCCTCCTCGCTTATTCTGGCAATGAAGGGTGAAGACGGCACAATAGGCGGACAGAACAACGCCGATGGCGGCCAACGCGAGCGTGGCCCACGCAACGATCGTGGAGACAGAGGAGACAGACGTTCGGATGAACGTTCGAACGTGAATATTCCGTCGGCCCCGGGCGTAACTCTTGGCGACATGCTGAAGGATGCAGACAAGTCTATCCTCCGGCAGTAACATTCCGCAAAAGACGAAGATCTTACAGAAGCCGTCGTGATCACTCCCGACGGCTTCTGTATTTTTCGGGTTATCATGACACTACGCCACCAGCTTGCCGCTGCATTGTTCCTCGCGGTTTGTGCCTGCCCCCTATTCGGACAGGCGCTGCAGCCACGTCCACTAAGTCCTGCAGAGTTTATCAGCAGCGCAGGGTCCGATGACGACGGACGCGTGGGTGTGCCCGGCATGATCCACGTTAAAACTTCCACAGATCAAGACAGCGCGTACAAGGCGGCAATGGAACTCTCGTTGCCGTCGCACGTGCGTTTTGCCTTGTCGCTCTACGCCACATCTGCCGCCATACGATTCCAAACGGCCTTTGCGCGGCGTCCGTCGATTATGGACCAGATAGCGTCCACTATGAATATCCCTAAGGAGATCTTACAGCCCACAGCACAAGAGCGCACACAGTACCAGCTTACCATAGCCAATGCCATGTATGTGCCGGGGGTTCTGCTCTGGCCCATGGGCATGAACTCCGGAAACTTCCAGGTTTCGTTTAGCGACATAGCGCGTGTTTTTGGCATCGGCGAAGACACGGGACCTGAAATTCGGTATCTGGTAGATGAAACAATCGAAGTTGAGATTGTTATCTATTCCACCCAGGCACTCATCGTAAGCACACCATTCCGCGGTATTCAAGCACCGGGCGCGTACACCATTACATGGGACGGGAAAGACCAACGCGGCAAACCGGTTGGCGCGGGCGAGTTTATTGCAGAGGTGCGTCTCGGTTCAGACAGAATCATGCGTAAGCGCATTGCTTGGACGGGTAAATGATGTTGCGCAGATGCCTTGCTGTCGTTGTAGCCGTTCTTAGTCTTTGCGGCAGTGCACAATCGCAAACACTTTCGCGGTCCGTTATTCTCTTCTTCGATCGAGAGTCTGACATTGCCAGCCAATGGTTTTTCAATGGAAGGCAAGGCGCACTCGATGGACTAACGCCATACGTTGGCAGCCATACAACTTCCCCGTACATTTCCGATGCAGTACTCGCGAGCGTAGATCAGGCCTACCGCAGGCAATCCTCAACACTACTCCGTAGCAGGCAGACGGATGTGCTGCCCTTGTTTGCAGTTCTGAGATACGAGGCCGTGATAGCCCCGGCAACCATCGCTGCAAAACTCCGCAGCGTTCCCGGCGTGCGCCATGCAGAGCCCCTTGCTGAATATCGGCTCGTAGAAACACCCAACGATCCCGATCTCTCGCGTCAAACACACATAGACGTTATTCGAGCCGTACAGGCATGGGATTTTGTGCCTCAGGGGGCTAGCATAGTTGTGGGTATTGTAGACACCGGACTCGACACGGCGCACGTAGACCTCAATGAAAATCTCTGGCGTAACCCCGGTGAAACAGGTGTAGATGCATTTGGCGTAGACAAACGATTCAACAATGTAGACGACGATAACAATGGGTTTGTAGACGATTGGTTTGGCTGGGACTTTGTTGGGGCCGATGGAGAAACACCAGACAACACCCCCCTACCTGGCAACGCTCACGGCACACATGTTGCGGGCATCGTAGGTGCTGTGATTAACAACGGTGCCGGCGGTGTTGGTGTGGCCAACCGCGTTAAACTCATGCCCGTAAAAATTGGGAGAGACAACCCCTCGGCCACCACAGTGTCTCGCTCGGCCGAAGCCATTTTGTATGCGGCCGCAAACGGAGCAGCCATCATCAATTGTTCTTTTGGCAGTCCAAGTCAGTCCTTCGCAGACGAGTCCGTCATCCGCGAGGCAACCGCTCTTGGCGCACTCGTTGTTGGAGCAGCGGGCAACGACAGGCGCATTGCACCATTTTATCCGGCTGCGTACGACCAAGCTGTTTCTGTTGGCGCAACTCGCGATGATGACCGGCTTGCGGGCTTTACAAATCTTCACAGCACAATTGATGTTTGTGCGCCGGGCGTTGCAGTGTACTCAACGGTGCCCGGAAATGCCTACGACTTTCTCGATGGTACATCTATGGCCTCGCCCGTTGTTGCAGGAATTGCCGCAATGGTGCGCCAACGTTTTCCTGCGTATTCCACAGACCAAGTTCGTGCAGCGCTTATGGCCTCGTGCGATGCTATCGACTCGCTCAACGGAATCTTTTTCGGTCTCTATGGCAGTGGCAGGGTGAACGCAGAGCGGGCATTGAGTTCCGCTGCGCCAAGATGGGCGTCTATTTTCGATGCGGTAGTTACAGACTACGACGAAGACAACGTACTGCGTCCGGGCGACACCGCGTACGTAAGTTTCACGCTGAAGAACGAACTTTCTTCTGCCAACAACATCGTTGTGCGGATATCAACGGCGCCTGCCGCGTTTTCGCCTATTATACTCGCAGATTCCGTGGTTGTTGGTGCGATGGGAACAGGTGAAACACGCCGTATCGACAGTCTGATACGTGTTGTGCTTCCAACAGAGGTTCCTTACGACGGCGAGCTTAGACTAATGGCCCTGATAATCGCGGATGGTACACAAGCAGGTAGGCAACTGATTACATCGAACGTAAACCCAACCTTTGTAACAATCAGCGCAAACGACATAACAACAACAGTAAACTCGCGCGGGAACATCGGATTCAATGATTACTCAACGAATCTCCAGGGCGTGGGCTTACTCTACAAGAATGGATCCAATCTGCTGTTTGAAGGGGGCATCCTGATTGGTACGGGTCCACGCAATCTTCCGAACGCCGTGCGCGGGGGCACACCTTCGCAGAAGGACACGTCCTTCCACCCGCTGAGTGTTGCCGAACTGCGTACGGACAGCGTACCATCAGGCGCGCGAGTTACTGCCAATTATGCAGATATCTACGATGATTTTGGCTTGGGACTTAAAGTTCGCCAAGTAGTGTATGCGTTAACGGCAGACTCGGTAAAGAATGTTGTTTTTCAAGCGCTCACAATTCGCAACACGTCTGATAGTACGTTTCGCGACCTCTACGTGAGCGAGTTCTTCGACGTGGATATTGGTCCGGCAGGTGCATACAATGGCTGTGCTTGGGATCCTTCAAATGGCATCGGTTTGTTCCAGAACACCCGCGTTGCCAACCTTCCGTCGGTGGGCGTGGCTATGATCTCTTCCCTGCCGGTAAACTTCTTTGCCATAGACAATCCCGGCGATCTCACATCGCCAAACATTTACGACAACTTTCTGCGCGCGGAAAAGTGGTTAGTGATGACCGGTGGCGTGCGCAGAGCAAACTCCCGCATCACCGATGTTTCTGCCTGTATTGGCGCTGGTCCATTAGCGTTGGCACCCGGTGAGGAGAAACAGATCGTGTTTGCCATCTCTGCAGCCGAAGATTACAACGGCGTGCGAGATGCCATTAACAGCGCGCGGCGTGTGGGTTCGGAGATGGGGCTCAACACGGGACCCTTTGTGCAAGCACCCACAGAAGATGCCATCGTGCACTTCTCCGGTGGTCCACTATGCGTTCCCGGATCACAAACGGTAATCTTCCGTTTGGCAAGCCCATCCTTTGCGCAGTTAGAGCTTACAGACCTCTTTGGCTCCGTGCTTGCCACGGCCTTTTACAATCCATATATGCCGTCCGGCCAGCACTCCGTTGAAATCACCGTTCCGAATGCGGCTTCAGGAACGTACTTCCTCGTGCTACGCACCGTTGGCTCTACCATCTCGCTTCCGTTCGGCATTGCACAGTAACTACCGCTTGATGAGCACGCCTACTGCCTCTACATGATATGTCTGCGGGAACATATCTACTGGCGTTACTCGGGCCACGTCGTACATCTCTGCTAGTATAGCGCAATCTCTCGCCATCGTTGCCGGATTACAGCTTACGTACACTACTCGCGGTGGCGCCACTTCCATTATGTGCCGCACAACCTGCTCGTGCATACCACTGCGCGGCGGATCTATCATGATTACGTTGGGTGTTGCGAAACTCTTCAGCACGGATATGGCCGCTGGTTTATGCAGATCCAGCACGTGCAGTTCTACATTGGTAATTCCGTTCCGCTCGGCGTTCTGCTTTGCGTCGCTTATAGAACCGGCAGAGAGCTCGGCACCAAGAACATGTTTGGCAGAACGCGCCGCCGGAAGCGTAAGCGTACCCGTGCCACAATACAAATCCCACACAACAGAATCTGCGTTTACGGCTGCCCCTTCAATCGCTTCTTCTACGAGGGCGGGCAAATGGTGTGTATTTGTTTGGAAGAACGAAAACGGAGATATCCTGAACGTTACACCGTTCGACGTCTCGTCGAGATATCCCGGTCCCAGGGTCTGAACAATGTGTCCTACGGCCACAGGAGAATGCGAGTCGTTTACCGCGTGAATCATACTCGACCCACGAGGCAAACCCGAAAACGCGCTCAACCATTCATTTACAAAAACGGTCTCCGCCTCCTCGGTTGGCGTTGTGGTGATAAGTATGGCCATCACAGAGCCCGTTGTAGCAGATGTTCGTAACACAAGATGACGGGCAAATCCGGTGTGTAACCTTTGATGGTAGGCACGCACGCTTGAGTTCTGCGCACAGCGATGGGTGTGGGCTAATACTGCATCTGCCGCATCAGCATGGAGCAAACACGATTCGATGTGCCGCACCTTATCAAACCTGCCGGGAACGTGTAGGCCTAGAGCGAACCGCACATCGAAGTCTTCCCCACTATCAATTTCCGACCTGGTTAGCCACTTGGACGCACCAAAGGAAAACTCCATTTTGTTACGATATCGGTAGTCGAGCGGCGAGGTAAGTGTATCTCGAATTTCGCCCACCGCTATGCGCGCTATGCGCTCGAATGCATCCACAACATGATTGCGTTTCCACAGTGTTTGCTGGCTACCGTGGAAGTGTTGCCACTTGCAGCCGCCACACACACCGAAGTGTGGGCAGGGGGCTTGCTGGCGATGTGGCGACGGCTCGAGAATTTCGATGGCAGCAGCTTCCACAAAGTTTTTCTTTTTGCGAATCACCCGAGCCCGCACCCGTTCGCCCGGAAGTGCCCCGGAAACAAAGTGCACAAGATCTCCGATGCGTCCTACGGACACGCCTTCCAACCCGATAGAATCAACGGTTATCTCGATTTCCTGATACTCTCTTCTCGTTCGCATCGCCTGCCATTGGTATGTTTGATGCTGCAAAGGTAAACCGCAAACCCACCATCGGCACTTTCGATGATCGAGATTCGACTTTACACCAATAACGCAGTTCGCTCTATCACGGCAGAGGAACTTCTGTCTATAGATCATCAGAGTATGACCTCGGAGCAGATGGTTTGGGTAGATCTCGCCTCTCCTACCGAAGAAGAAGAGCGGTCTATCTTCCGTTCATGGTTCCCACTGCACGAGCTTGTTCTCGAAGACATGGAACATGCCGTGGCCGACAGCGATGGCGAGATACTTCATCACCCAAAAATCGAAGATTACGGAAGCTACCTCTACATCATTTTTCGGTCGATGACTCCACCGGAAGCTATGCCAGACAACGTGCTGTCCTACATATCTATGATGAAGGAAGCCCAGCTTAACGTTATCGTCTCCGAACACGTTCTCATAACGCATCACTCGGGCATTGTGCATGCGGCACCTAATACTCGGTTGGCTTGCGACAGAAACCCCCTTATCATGAAACGTGGTCCCGATTACTTACTTCATCTTCTCATGGATGACCTTGTAGACGACTACATGCCGCTTGTGCAGATGATAGACGACAAGATCGCCGATCTGGAGCGCTCAGTTTTTGCTCGATCCACTAATCTTACGTTAATGAGACTTCTCTCCGTAAAGCGCGAGCTCCAGCGAATCCGTCGAGTACTATCCTATCAGCGGGAGATCGCCAACCGTCTATCACGCGGTGAGTTTGCGCTCGTTTCTCACGAAGAGTCGTTCTATTACCGCAATGTTTACGACCACTTAGTGCGGCTTACCGACCAAATTGACGAGGCGCGAGAGTTGGCAACCTCCATTATGGAAGCATATTTCTCCGTAAGCTCGGTGCGCCTGAACGAAGTGATGAAGGTACTCACCGTAATCAGCACCACATTCTTGCCTATCACTTTTATTACCAGTCTCTACGGAATGAACTTCGAGTTTATGCCAGAACTCCACCAGCCATGGGGATATCCTGCTGTGCTCGGGTTGATAGTTGTGGTAGCCGTAACCATGGTATTCATCTTCCGCAAACGGGGTTGGCTTGGCTAAGCGCGTGTTAGCCGTTCTCTGCCTCGTGGCACTTGCATATGCCGAAGTGGCAACGCAAGGCAGTGCGGTGGCAAACTCCGTAACCGCCCTAACCATGCAAAGTCAGGCAGATGGCAGCGTGTTGCTTCGGGTTTCCGCAGCGGAAGGTATTCGGAGTTTTCAGCGGCCAGAGAGAACAAAGGACGGTTTCGTTCTTCGCATTCCCGATTGTGCAATCTCGGCAAGCGCCGTAGATAGTGTACCCGGCACCAACAACGTTTCTCTTCGCGCAGAACAGGTTCGCACAACAGCCCTTGTGCGCGTGCGCGCGAAGAGCTTTGATAGTGCCGATGTGCGACGCGAGGGTTTGCGCACATTGGTGTACACGTTTCGATCAAAGGCCGATCCGGATACCGCTACCAAGAAACCAACGGATCATGGTCGGTGGTCGTTAGACGTTGTGGTGATTGATGCAGGTCATGGCGGGCAAGACGCCGGCGCCGAGGGTATAAACGGCGTTTACGAGAAAGACGTTACACTTTCTATTGCAAAAAAACTCCGCGATCGGATTGCCGAAATGCTTCCAAAGACGAAGGTGGTGATGACCCGAGACACCGACGTTTTTGTTGAACTCTACCGTCGCACGCAAATAGCCAACGAAGCCGGTGGCAAGCTGTTTATTAGTATCCACTGCAATAGTATGCCCACAAAGCCCCATCCCGCGCACGGATGCGAGACGTACATCCTGCGTCCCGGACGCAATGATGATGCTGCGCGAGTGGCTGCCCGAGAGAACTCTTCTGTCCGTTTCGAACAATCTTCGTCTCGATATGCTGGGATGACAGAAGAGCAGATAATAATTGCAACAATGGCTCAGCGTAGCTTTGTGCGTCTTAGTGAACAGTTCGCTTCCACAATTCAACGAGAAGTACACGCGGATACGCCTCTCCATGATAGAGGTGTAAACCAGGCGGGATTCTTCGTACTTGTGGGTGCCTCCATGCCGAATGTTCTCGTTGAGACCGGCTTTTTGTCGAACACTACAGATGCCGCCTATCTTGCCTCGAAGTCTGGTCAGGAGTCTATTGCCAACGCGTTAGCCACCGCAATACGTCAATATTCATCCACGTACGAACGCTCACTTCGTCACTAATTCGTCTGCCGTTTCCACTTTTGCAACCACAGTTACACAGAAAGCAGTCTTAGGGTGCCTACACCAACGGAATATCGAGTTCGAGACCTCATCACGAGAATGGTGCCGTTTGTTCGGCCATTCTGGAAGTTGGTGTTGTTTTCTACGCTGGCCAATCTGCTCTTCTCCGTTTCGAATGCAATGGTGTTGGCCATAGTAGAACCGGTGTTCCGCACGCTATTCGGCGGCGATGCAGCTGGCGCAGCCACGCGCACCGTTCCAGCTGCTGCCTCTGGACTGAAAGCGCAGTTCGACGCCTTTTTGTCTTCCTTCATCGAGATGGCAACCTATGGCGAGAGCATCCGCAACATTAGCATCATCATCTTTGTGTTGTTCTTGGTTAGGGGGCTTACCAAGTATCTGGGTAACATCATCTCTACTCGTCTCGAAGAAGGGATAATGAAGAGTATTCGAGATGCCCTTTTTGGTCATATCACCCAGCAATCGCTAGACTTCTTCTCGAAGCGAAAGGCGGGAGACATCATATCACTCCTTACAAATGATGTAGGTGTGCTGAATCATGCAACGGTGAACTCCGTTACCACATTGTGGCGCGAAGCAACCACACTTATCATCTACATTGTGCTGCTAACCATCATCAGCGCAAAACTGCTCGCAATATCGCTCGGTGTAGCTCTTTGTGGACTTCTGCTCATACGCATGTTCACCAAGTTGCTGCGCACCTATGGCGCCCGCCTGCAGGCAGCACAGGCAGAATACACGTCCACGCTACAAGAGTCCATCCTTGGTATACGCGTTATCAAGGGGATGAGTGTAGAGCCACACTTTGTATCGCGCTTTATGTCGCAAACCGGACAATACGTTCGCCGCGCCCTAAAGAACACTCGCGTTATGGGTCTTATCCCGGTTGTTAACGACACCTTTGGCATCCTGGCTCTGGTAACTGTGTTCTACGTTGGCGGCATGGAGCGCGAGGCGGGCAACATTACACCGTCGAACCTGGTAACTTTTCTCTTTCTTCTCTTTGGCTTGATGCAGCCAATTAGTGTGCTCGTGAACACCATTGCAGGCATGCAACGCGGCATAGCTGCGGGGGCAAACGTTGCATCTGCACTGGACGAAGCACCAACTATTGCATCCGGATCGCATTCTGCTGCGAGTTTGCAACCCAAGATCGACGTACACAACGTGACATTCGCCTACTCGGATGCGCCGGTCCTTCGCGACATTTCGTTTCAGGTTCAGGAGGGTGAAACCGTTGCGCTTGTGGGATCGTCTGGCAGCGGTAAGTCCACCATGCTGGACCTATTCCTTAGGTTCTACGACCCACAGGAGGGCTCGATTACCGTAGACGGCAAAGACATTCGAAGCCTCGATCTTGCGAGTTACAGAACACTGTTTGGTGTGGTATCTCAGGAGACCATCCTGTTTAACGACACCATAAGCAACAACATAAGTCTTGGCGTGGAAGGCGCAGATCAGTCTGCCATCGAAGCTGCGGCGCGTGTTGCACATGCCTATGGTTTCATCACTGAAATGCCCAACGGGTTTCAGACCAAGATTGGCGACAGGGGCCTAAGACTCTCCGGCGGACAACGTCAGCGCATTGCCATTGCGCGCGCGTTATTCCGCAATCCTCGCATCTTATTGTTCGACGAAGCAACGTCTGCTCTAGACACAGAAAGCGAACGCCTTGTTCAAGATGCTATAGACAGCGTTCTGGCGCGGCGAACCGCCATCGTTGTTGCCCATCGACTTTCGACAATTATGAAAGCCCACCGCATTCTCGTGTTCGACCAAGGAAGAATAGTGGAGCAAGGCACCCACAGCCAGCTTCTAGAGCAGAATGGCACGTATGCCAGATTGCATGCACTGCAGTTTGCCAACCCGTCCTAACGATTGCGGAACACCGTGTAGTCGCGCGTGGCAACCTCCACGTCGTATTCATCTCTCATGCTGGCATTCGCCGCAACACCCATCTTCCGATTGTGCGGGTGGTAATACACTACCCAAGAGGCGCCACGAGCAAACTCCATTACTGATGGGTCATAGACGTTGGACGGCATAGCCAACGACGAGTAACGAAAGCCCGTTCTCCATGAATACACCCATCCATTGGTATACCATCCTAGCTGCGTATTGGTAGGAAGCTGGCTTTCGGACTGATGGTACACATACACAAACGTTCGAACAGCCGCCGTATCAGCAGCAAGCGCTGCTGCGGTGGCTCTGCCTCCCTCGATGCGCTGTGGCCATCCAGTAACAATAATCAGCAACGATGCCGCCGACGCAACGGCAACACTGCCATATACAAAGCGAGAATATCCGCGGGAGGCCGCCGTCTTTGCGAAACGCGCCGAAGCACGTGCGCGCAGCGCAACAGCAGCGGCTACGAAGATGGCAATGAGCAAGGCAATCCAGCGAATACCTGCATCAACCGTAACGAATGTAGCTAATACGGTAACAGCGTACCACGCGCCCCCTACTATCAGGCAAGCATAAAGTGATACAAGAACACTTGGCCGTGGCAATGCACGCACTGAGCGCAGCACGTCTATTGCTAGCAGTGCTACGGCCGGAACAAGCACCACTGCATTCGAGATTGTTCGATCAGTGAACAGGGAATGTGCAATGGTTATGCTTACAAACCACAGTGCAACAACAACAACAAGTGGCTGCGACTCCCGAAGACGTTTTCCATGGGGAGTAACGGCAATGGAACACCACACAATGGCAAGTATGGCAAGAGGCGACGATTCCAGCACACGCCCAATCATGTCTAACGGACCAAACGATCCCTCCGCCCCATGTCCAACAGAATAGGCCAGCAGGAATTGCTCACCGTATGCATGCAGCATGCTCCCATACCAAAAAGCGGCTACAGACACACTTGCAACGCACATCACGGCAACATGCACCCGCAACAGACCAGCCGGAGTAATTGTGCAGAGAAGTATCACAAGAACAACTGCATGAAAGGGCATGAGCAAGGTGCAGGCGGTGCATACCACTCCAAGTAACACGAGAACAGCAATGCGCAGTAATCGAGATGGTGCCGCAAAGACTCCAACACACCAAAGAGCCGTCATCATACCCGCCGTAAACGGCATAGCATCGTTACCAAGGCGCGAATACAACACAATAGGCAAGGACGCACCAGTGATTACTGTTGCAAGTAATGCATCTTCGAATGGAAACAGTTTACGAGCAACGAGATACGTTCCAACAAGCGCTACTGCCGCACTCAGAAGCGAGAACCAGCGTACAGCAATGGGACTCTTCCCCATTACTCGTAGTCCCAGGGCGGCCATCCACACAGAGAGAGGTGGTTTGGCCGCTACCGAAAGTCCATCTGGAGCGTGACCCGACTGGTCGGTCCATTCTCCGTGTTCCGCAACCGCTTCCGCTCGTGCGGCGATAGCTCCTTCCTGAGTTGGCTGAATTTCTGTAGCGCCAATGCGCACCATGTATGCGCCAACAATGGCTAACAGTACCGCCACAACAGTATGCTGCCTGCTCGTCATCATCCAATGTAGATTGCCTGCGGGGCAAACGAAAATATCAAGATGGCAATGGCAACCCAACCCACAATTTTTCTCGTTGGGGAAAGGGGCTCTTCCAGCGCCACCGGTGGATGATCGATACGGATGAAGAAACGGATGAGAATCATCCAGAATGCCCACAGTCCACCAATCTGAAACAGCCACGGCGCTGCAGATATTGCCTGTGTAAGCGATGGCTCTACGTTACGCTGAAGCCACACTATCCACGCGTCCTCGAAATATTCTGTTGAAAGCAGTTCGTGTATCCATCCAATCATGGACAGGATTACAAGCAAGAACATCACCCACCAAAGGGCCCTGCCCACGGTGTGTTGCTTGCGTCCAACAAGTGCATATAGAACATGACCGCCGTCGAGCTGACCAAATGGCAACATGTTTAAGGCCGTAACGAACAACCCAAACCAACCAACACAGAAGAATGGATAATGATAGATCTCCGTCATGGGTGGCCAATACACAGTAGAACCGGTTGCGCTGCGGAGCAGCCAGAAAAACAACGAGTCGCCAAACGTTAAAACAGCGCCCGGCTCTGCTCCCGCACCATTTGGATGCAGTGTCGCAATCAGTTCCGGACCCGGATTAACAACCATTCCAATAGCTAAGATTACCAGACACACTACAAACCCAGCAAGCGGACCCGATACTCCGATGTCGAAAAGAACCGTTCGAGAGGCAATCGGAGTGCGCGTTCGAATAACGGCACCAAAGGTGCCAAACGGCATCAATGCCGGTGGAATCGGTATAAAGAATGGCAACGTTGCGTCAACACCATGAATGCGGGCAGCAATGTAATGTCCGAACTCATGGGCTGCGAGAAACGAAAGAATGAGAGCCGCATACGTTAGGCCGTAGGTCCAGTTCTCTATAGCATACGGGTCTTGCATCATCCACTGGGTGCCGGCCATTGTGCACGTAACGAAGCTTGCCACGAAAAGGAGAATGTGGCGGAGTGGACCTCGCTGTGGTTTCGTTTCTGTAGCCGCCGTACCGTCAAGGCGCGTGTAGCCCATTACGCATTATCCGCATTGGTAATGGTTCCGGCACTTCTTTCGGGTTTCATTTGCGGGAAGAACAACACATCTCTAATCGAGTCGTTCCCGGTTAACAGCATTACCAAGCGGTCTATTCCAATGCCGAGTCCGGCCGTTGGTGGCAACCCAACCTCTATAGCGTGGAGGAAGTCTTCGTCTACCACCATTGCCTCGTCATCTCCGGCAGCGCGAATCAGTGCTTGTTCTTCCAATCGAGCGCGCTGATCCACCGGGTCATTAAGCTCCGAGAATGCATTGGCCAACTCTTTACCAAGAACAAACAGTTCGAATCGCTCCACAAGCCCCTTCTCTGTTGGATGGGCTTTGGCTAGTGGCGACATTTCCACGGGGTAGTCTATCACGAACGTTGGCTGCACCAGATGCGGCTGAACACATTCAGAGAAAATCTCATCGAGGATCTTCATTGCACTTGCTGTAGACTCAACGTTCACGTTAAGCGCGCGCGCTGCGGCAAGCAACTCTTCTCGCGAAGCACCTCGCAGGTCCTTACCGGTGTGTTGCAGAAAGAGATCGTACATCTTGGCACGCCGAAACGGAAGCGCCATAGAAATGTCTGTGCCATGGAAGTTTACCGTTTCGGAGCCACATGTTTCCTTGGTAATCGTGTTAAGCAACGTTTCGGTCATCTCCATCATCCACACGTAGTCCTTGTACGCAACGTAGATCTCCATGGAGGTAAACTCGGGGTTGTGAGTTTTATCCATGCCCTCGTTGCGGAAGTTCTTCGAGATCTCGTACACACCTTCAAAGCCCCCTACAATGAGGCGCTTTAGATACAACTCGTCTGCGATGCGGAGGTAGAGGTCTACATCGAGTGCATTGTGGTGGGTGATAAAGGGGCGAGCAGTGGCGCCACCATAGAGTGGCTGCAAAATTGGCGTTTCTACTTCCAGCCATCCACGTTCATCAAAAAACTTGCGCATGGTGGTGATAACCTTGGAGCGCTTGATAAAGGTTTCCTTGATATCGGGGTTGGCGATAAGATCGAGATAGCGCTTGCGATACCGCTGCTCTTTGTCGGTGATTGCATCGTAACGTTTTACGGTGCCATCTTCTGCTACCTCCTCCTTGCCTACGGGGATTGGAGTGATGCTTTTTGTGAGGAGTGTTACCGTGCGAGCGTGAACACTAATCTCGCCCATACGTGTCCGGAACACGAAGCCCTCAACGCCAATAAAATCTCCGATGTCGTAGAGACGCAGAAGATCGTATGCATTGCCGAGATCGTCTTTTTTGAGGTATATCTGAATTCTTCCGGAGGCGTCTTGGATGTGAAAGAAAGACGCCTTGCCCATTTTCCTCATGGCCATAATTCGTCCAGCCACATGTACGGAGGCGAAGGATTCCGGGTGCTCATCCGAAAACGTCTCAAGAATGTGTCTTGCACTGTGGCTTTTGTTGAACGACACCGGGTAAGGATTTATTCCAAGCCCTCGCAGCTCTGTAAGCTTTTCGAGGCGCTGAAGTTCCTGATCGTTGCGGTGAACTGAAGACATAAATCGGGGGTCCAGGTAATTCAATGTAGACAAAGAAGTGGCAAAGATAGCCCTCGTTCTGGCATGTTTACGATATTCGCAACAACATGAATACCCTACCGAAGCCCGAAACAGCCACGCCAGAGCATCGCGCATGGCAATCGGTGCTTGATGCCGCCACAAGGGCGTTTTCCACGGGTGGGTATACAAAGACGTCTGCCGATGCTCTCGCACGCTCTGCCGGCGTGTCCAAGAAGACGCTTTACCGGCTGTTTCGGTCGAAGGAAAACCTAATGATGTTCGTTGCCGAGAGAGTGATGAGAGCAATCGACCAAGACACTCTTCATCTCTTTGAGGATCATTCCCGATCGGCGGCAGAGCGCATTTCGGCTCTTGTTACTGCCTTAGCACCTCACTATGCTGCGATTCGCTCTCCGTTGATGGTGCAAGACATGCTCAGCAATGCACCCAAAGTTTGGTCGGAACTTGAGCGGTGGCGTCGTGGACGATACGAGCGGTTTCGAAACATTCTCGACGATGGTGTTCGATCCGGCGAGTTCCGCGCGGACATCCCGGCGGCGCAAATGCATGCTTTCTATACAGCTATGGTAGAGAAGGTATTAGACCCACATACACTGCGGCGTGCAGATCAAGGTGCCGATGCCGTGTACACTGCATTTATGAATTTGTTCCTTCGTGGAATACTTACATCAAACAGCCACGAGATATGCCCTCCGTTGTCACTTCTCTATTTCCACGACACCGATCCTTCCATCCAAACCACAGAGCAGCTACTGCGTGATAATGGGTATCAACGAACCACGGTAGATAGTATAGCTCGGTTGGCCGGCGTCTCGAAGAAGACGTTGTACGAACACTTCGAATCCAAAGAGAACATTGTTGCCCAGGTGTTTCGCGTTGCCGCGCAACAGGCAGAAAGTTCTGTGCCACACGGCATGTTCGAACACAGAGACGCCTTTGTGAGCAACATCCACCAGATTGTGTCTATATACGCCTCTACGCTAGGACGTTTTGGCAAGGGGCTTCGAGACGAGATTGCAGAAAAGCTACCTAAGGTGCACCAGCATTTCGAAGAGGGGCGCACATCATTTCTGAACACGTGGATTACCCGCTCAATCGAACGTGGAAAGGACTTTGGCATAGTTCGATTTGATACTGACGTTCATCTCACGTCGTCGGCAATTCAGGTGGTTATCGACCACGTATTCGAGCAGGATGCGCCTAACGAGCAAACAACGAAGTTGCTACCCGAACTGGCCTGTTCAATTATTTTCTACGGGATCGAGCAGCGTACAACACCACACCTGCCGCAACCGACGCATTAAGCGAAGCCACCTTGCCCATCATGGGAATCTCTACAAGCACTGTGCAACATGCACGAACACTTGGATGAAGACCTTCACCCTCGCTTCCAAACACAATGATGGTGGGTCCGGCGTATGATTCTTCGTCGTACCGCAGATCTCCCGGATGCGCGGTGCCTACAATTCTCCATCCGCGAGAAGCGCAGTGTTTAAGCGTTTCGGATACGCGAGCAACCTTGGCAATGGGAAGGTGCTCCAAGGCACCGGCAGATGCCTTAACGGCAACTGGTGTAATAGGCGCACTGTATTTCTCCGGAAGAATCATACCGTAAACGCCGGCGCCCTCTGCGCTGCGGGCAATTGCGCCAAGATTATGCGGGTCTGTTATACCATCGAGCACAACAACAAGTGGATCTTTCGCGGAACCTAAAGCCCCCTCCAACAATGCATCGAGTGTAATTGATGGGGCTGCCGGACGTATAGCGATAACGCCCTGCGCATCGTTCACGGCCAACCCTAACTGACGTTCGAGGAGTGTGAATTTCCGACGATCCATAACACTTACGCGAATGCCTTGCGAGGTTGCAATCGAGCGTATACGTGCAATTGGCGGAGCATCTTCGGAGCCGTAGGCGATGTGAATTTTCTCGAGGGGCACGGCGGCTTCGAGCGCTTCGGAAACCGCGCGTCTGCCGGCAACGTACCGCGAAGAGTCCGGCGCTGTATCAGTCATGAATGGATGCAAGGATGTTGTGAAGGTGTGTTCCAAACATTGCAACATCTGCAAAGCTGGTATATAAGGGGGCTGGTGCAACCCGCATCACGTTTGGCTGACGCCAGTCTACAACCACTCCGCGCGCCAGGAGTGCCTCGAAAATTTCTCGACCGTTTTTGTCGAATTGTATGCTCAGCTGTGCACCGCGCTCGTTTGGCTGGGTTGGAGTAATGATGCTAATCCAGGCTGAACCGGATGTTACGTCGGCTATTACGCGCTCGAGAAATGCCGTAAGCGCGTTGCGTTTGCGGCACACTGCTTCGAAACCGGCGGCCTGAAAACACTCCAGCGAGGCTCTGAGTGATGCCATTTGCAGCACCTGGGCGTTCGAAAGCTGCCATCCATCGGCGCCATGTGTAGGAACAAACCGGTGTTCCATGGCAAAGCGGGTAGATTCTTCGTTTCCCCACCATCCGGCAAGCCGAGGCAGATCAGCCGAGTTGGCGTGTCTGTCATGAACAAACAGTCCGCCAACAGCCCCTGGGCCGGCATTGAGATACTTGTAGGAACACCAAACAGCAAAGTCCGCGCCCCACGAATGGAGCTGCAGCTCTACGTTGCCAATAGCGTGTGCCAAATCAAAACCCACAAGAGCGCCGGCGGCATGCGCGGATGCGGCAATCTTCTCCATGTCGAACCGCTGTCCGGTGTAGAAGTGCACGCCGCTAAAGAGAACGAGTGCGAGCGAGTTCGCATGTTCTGCAATTGCTCGCTGAATTTGTTCCGTGGTTAGGGTATGGGATCCGGGTTCGGGGTGTATTTCTACAATGGCCTCTTCCGGTTCAAAGCCATGGAGACGCACCTGACTCTCTACAGCGTACCTATCCGACGGGAATTCGTGCCCGGCCATAAGAATGCGGTACCGCTGCTCTGCTGGACGATAAAACGAGGTCATCATGAGATGGAGATTCACGGTGAGTGTGTTCATTGCCACCACCTCGTGGGGCAGTGCCCCTACGAGCGATGCAAGGGGCTCGGCAAACCACCGGTGGTACGAAAACCACGGTCGTCTGGATTTGAAATGGCCGTCTACCCCCAACGTGCGCCAGTCCTCGAGTTCTTCCTCCACATATCTGCTCGCGTTTACATGCTGCAGCCCCAGAGAGTTACCTGTGAAATACAGGCAAGGGGCATTATCGTGCTGCGGAAAGTGAAACTGCGCGCGAAATGGGGCTATTTCGTCTGCAGCATCCCGAGCTGCGGCCTCTCGTGCAAATGTTTCCAGAGTTGATTCGGTAACGTTCATTGCGGTTCTGAGTCTGTCTGTGTCCGTGAAGAGTGCTAATTTGCAGTTTATTCAAACAATGGAGGTATCAATGCGCCGATTACACGTCTGGTTCATCGCCTGGGTGGCAATGTGCTCTCTCGTGTTGTCTGGCTGCAATGCCTTCAACTACTTGGATCGCAAGCGCACCATGAGTATGCCGTGTGGTGGCAGCCGCGACTCCTGGATGCGCAACACAGAGTCGATTTTCGACCAAAACGGCTACACCATTGTAGAGCGTGATACAGCTGAAGGGGTTCTTGTGGCGCAAGACTCCATCAATCAGGTGGAGTATCGGTACACAATGCTTGTACGCACATGGCGCGTGCAGCATTCCGGCGATTCCGTGTTTGTAGACGTGTATTCCGTGTCCACCCGCCTCGATGGCAGCGATGTAACGCAAACGTGGGACAAACGCTGGTCTGGCGAACAGGTCAAGGCGTGGATGAGACCCATCCTAACGTCTATTGAAACCACGTGCGGTATGGGAAGCCCCCTTACACCCGGCGCCCGCTAATCAGCGGTTTGTGCTAAAATTTTCCGGAACGTCTATCTCCATCATGAGCATGGCAGACGCAACCGTTTTACCCTGAGCATCGAGCTTGAGGGAAACCGTTCCGCCCCCTCCCAAGGTGTTGTTGAGCACAAAATTAACGGCCCAAAGGTTCGGCAGCTCGTAGCGCTCTACCGGACCAAGACAAACGCCCGCGAAATACTCCGCAACGCGTTCTGTGGTAAGAGCATCCCTGATGATAGGATACCACTCCTCTTTAAAGGCAATGACGCCACAATTGGCGGCGTCGCCTTTGTCGCCACTACGGGCATGGGCAATTTGCGAGAGACGAATTTTCATAGAGGCGAAGATACGAAGCCGCGCTTTGGTTCGTCTGAACCCCCGAAAAGCGGTAACTTTGTTCATCCAAATCGCCATAGGCCCTGCGAACCGCAGAAGGAGCAACCATGAATCGTGTAATGTTTAAATCGAAGATCCACCGCGCCCGGATTACGCAGGCCGACCTTTACTACGAGGGTTCGCTAACAATAGACACCGAGTTGATGGAAGCCGCAGACCTTGTGGCCTACGAAAAAGTGTCGGTAGTGAACATCAACAACGGCGAACGCTTCGAAACCTACGTTATCCCAGGTGCGTCCGGTAGCCGCGATATCTGCCTAAATGGCGCCGCTGCTCGTAAGGGTCATGTAGACGACGAGATTATCATCATCAGCTACACCACTGTTCCAGACGATGAATCCCGCACGTGGCAGCCCACGGTAGTGCTTGTAGACAAAGACAACAACCCCGTAGAGGTTTCCCAGAGCGTAGAGGCCTACACTCAGGTACATCGCTCGAACTAGCCCATGGAAAATACTCGGCCACTTGCGGTAGTAATTCTTGCTGCCGGACAGGGCAAGCGTATGGGTAACCCAGCGCAAGCCAAGGTTTTAGCAGATCTCAATGGCAAGCCCCTTCTGGGCTACGTTTTAGAACAATCCTCCCGGCTGCTTGCCACTACCACGGTTGTGATAGTTGGCCATCAGCGCGAAGCCGTTGCCGGCTTTGTGGCGCAAGCATACCCACAAGCAGTGTGTGTAGTGCAAGACAAACAGCTTGGAACCGGGCATGCCGTGATGCAAACCGCCCCCTTCCTTGCACACACCGATACAGATGTACTTATCCTGAGCGGAGATGTGCCCCTTTTAAAACACACATCCTTGGAGGGATTATTGTCCCACCATCGGTCTACCCGTGCGGTGGCCACTGTTGTAACAGCCAACGTTCCCAACCCCTTTGGGTATGGACGCATCCTAAAGGACGCACAGGGCAAACTGGTAGCCATTGTAGAGCATAAGGACGCTACTGAAGAACAACGCGAAATCTCGGAGATTAACTCCGGGATTTATCTGGTTCGGAGCGAGGCGCTCTATCCGGCATTAGAGCGTGTGGGCAACACCAACGCACAGGGAGAATTCTACCTAACAGACATTGTAGGAATACTCCAAAAGGATAACAACCACATAGAGTCTTGGTGCGTGCCCCATTGGGAAGAGGTTCACGGCATTAATACCGTGGACGACCTACAACGTGCCTGGGAGATATTGGAACAACGGAGCGCAACATGATAGAAGCAGTAGACCACATTGGCATTGCCGTAGCGAACCTCGACGCAAGCATGGATCTCTACAGAAAGATCTTTGGCGTTGCTGCATTTCATCGCGAAACTGTTGCGGATCAGGGAGTAGAGATTGCCTCTTTTCAGCTTCAAGGTGTGCGTATAGAGCTTACTGCGCCCCTATCGGAAACATCTCCCATCGCTGGTTTTCTTGCCAAGCGAGGCGAAGGGATTCACCACGTTGCGTTTCGCACAAACACAATAACCGAAGATCTTGCTCGCGTGGGGGATGCTGGGATACAGCTCATCAACTCTACGCCGCAGCCCGGCGCTCACAACATGCTCATTGCATTTCTTCATCCAAAATCAACGGGCGGCGTTCTCATGGAACTCTGTGCCGAACAATAACGATGGCTCAACTCACATTACTCCGACATGGTCAGTCGCAATGGAATCTCGAAAACCGTTTCACTGGTTGGGTAGATGTAGATCTTACGCCCAAGGGTGAAGATGAGGCGGTGGCTGCCGGACGCGTTTTGCAGAATGTGCCGGTAGACGTGCTGTTTACATCCGTGTTAACGCGAGCAATACGCACCGCCGCGTTAGCATGCCAGGCAGCCGGCATAACCGATGTTCCGGTGGAGCGCAGCGAAGCTCTTAATGAACGCCATTACGGCGATCTTCAAGGTTTGAACAAAACAGAAACCGCAGAACGGTACGGCGCAGAGCAGGTGCATCAGTGGCGCAGGTCGTACGATGTACCGCCGCCAAACGGCGAATCACTTGCCGACACGCAGGCACGGGTAGCCCCCTACTACGATTCTGTGATTGCACCAATGCTGCGTGAGGGCAAAAATGTTCTGGTGGTTGCCCACGGCAACTCCCTTCGCGCCCTCGTAATGTTTGTTGAACATCTCACGCCAGAACAGATACTTGCAACCGAGATTGCCACCGGCGTACCAATAACGTATGAACTTGATAAGGACCTACACGTTGTTTCAAAGACCATTCTTAACCCGAGCAATGCGTAATACCATCGCAGCGTTTTTCATAGCTCTTGCCATACCGGCAATGTCTCAACAAACAACACCGGTGTTAAGAGCAATGAAAACCGAGCTCGACCGAACAATGAGCAGCTTGTCTGCAAAAACACCGGCACCCTACTTCCTTTCCTACTCCGTTACCGAAGTATCGTCTACCGTAATTGCGGCCACCATGGGTGCACTGGATGCAGACGCAACGTCTATGCGACGAATACTCGATGTAGACCTGCGAGTGGGCTCGTATGACCTAGACAATACGCGGAGTATCCGTGGTGTAGCATTTGAGATGGGGCGAGGCACTCGTGGTGTTGAAATGCCTCTGGGTAACGACGAGCGCGCACTGCGGAGCGTAATCTGGAATGCAACAGATAAGGCGTATCGTAGCGCAGCAGAGCGTTATGGAAAGGTGCTCACGAACCGTCAGGTAAAGGTGCGAGAAGAAGACACCTCTGCCGATCTCTCCCGCGAGCGTGCGTGGGTATCGATATCCGAGCCGCAGCCATTCGAATTCGACACAGCGATGATGAGAGATCGCGTACGTTCTCTTAGCGCAATGTGCGCCGGCATCGAGAATATCCTAACGGGCCGAGTAACGTTTCAAGCCGATAGGTTGGTAAAGTATGTTGTGAACAGCGAAGGCACCATGATACAGCAGTCGGAGCCCATCGTAAAGATGTTCATCATCATTAAGTCGAAGGCCGATGATGGCATGAGTCTTCCGCTCTACGAAAGCTATTCGGCCTACAACGTTAGTAGTCTGCCCTCGAAGAAGTCTATGGAAGAAGACGTGCGCAGACTGTTGGCTCTCTGCCGCGACCTGCGAAATGCGCCATTGTTAGAAACGTATACCGGACCCGCCATTCTCTCCGGCCGAAGTGCAGGGGTGTTTTTCCACGAGATTTTTGGTCACCGCGTAGAAGGTCATCGCCAAAAGGACGTAAACTCCTCACAAACGTTTAAGCCATTCCTCGGCAAACGTATTCTACCGCCGTTCATCAGTGTTGTGTTCGATCCTACAAAACGTTCTATACAGGGAACAGACATCGTAGGTGCCTATTCTTTTGATGATGAAGGAATGCCCGGACGGCGCGTTGTTGCGGTAGACAGTGGCGTGTTCCGCAGCTTCTTGATGTCGCGATCGCCCATCGAGAATTTTTCTACGTCCAATGGTCACGGACGCAGACAGGCCGGCTTTAAAACGGTGTCGCGCCAGTCGAACCTTATTGTTGAAGCGTCTACCACTGTATCGTACGACACTCTGCGAGCCATGCTGCGCCGCGAGTGCAAGAAACAAGACAAAGAGTTTGGTCTTCTCTTCGAAGATATTCAAGGGGGCTTTACGTTTACTGGCAGAACAGTTCCTAACGCGTTCAATGTTCAGCCACTTGTTGTGTACAAGGTGTTTGCTGATGGAAGACCCGATGAGCTGATACGTGGCGTTGACCTTATAGGCACTCCACTTACCACATTTAACAACATTATTGCCGCAGCAAACGACCTAGGAATCTTCAACGGAGTGTGCGGCGCAGAGTCGGGCGGAGTTCCCGTTAGTGCATGCTCTCCCAGCTTGTTAGTATCAACGATCGAGGTACAGAAAAAGCAGAAGTCTCAGGCCAAGCCACCATTGCTGCCCGACCCCACCGCACCAAAGAAGGGAGCACAGTAATGAAGAATCTCAACCTTGTTCTCTGCGCTTTTTTGGTGGGCTGCATAACATCTGTTGCGCAGACCTTTAAAACAGACATGGTGTTCGATGCAATGGATGCCGAGATACAGCGATCCATGCGCGAACTAACGATTGGGGATCTTGCAAGACCCTATCACATTGAGGCGCTACTAAAGGTGCGGCGCGCGGCAACGGCTCATGCTGTGTTAGGTATCGTGGAAGATCGCGACAGCGGACTCTACCTTTCGCTAAGCGTGCGCGTGCGTGTGGGGACGCCGAAGTTCGACAACACAAATTTCTTTGATGTAAGCTTGGGCTTCTTTGGTTCTGCTGATGACGAAGAGTCGTACAAGAACCGTCGCATACCATTCGAACTCGATGAAACCACGCTTCGCAGAGAATTGTGGTTGGCACTCGATGCCGCATACAAACAGTCTGTTGAAGCGTATGCAAAGAAAGAATCGGCCCTGAAGAACCGAACACGCACAGACACTACGTGGGACTTTGCGTTTCTCCCCGGAAACACCGTTACTGCCGCTCGCGAGTTACCCCGGCCCAATCAGAAGGCAATAGTAGAGACGGTTGAAAAACTCAGTGCCATCTTCCGGTCGTATCCAACAATCCAAACCTCGCGTGTTGGAATGGAAGTTGTTCCGGAAGAGCAGTATTACGTGAACTCCGAAGGACGCCGATTCTACAAAACCGAGTCGTTCACAGGCATAGAGGTGATAGCTACTACACAAGCAGCCGACGGAATGCCCCTTGCCCAAACGTACGCCGCCTATGCACCTACGCCGCAACAACTGCCAAACATCGACTCGTTGCAGAGAGCAGTAACCGGTGTAGCAACCCGCTTGGCCGCCATGGTAGATGCGCCACTGATAGAGCCCTACTCCGGTCCGGTGTTGTTTGTAGGAAGCGCTGCCGCCGGCGTGGTTGGTCAGTTCTTTGCGCCAAACCTTGTTGCGCAGCGTCAGCCCCTTAGCGAAGGAGGATTTAGCACAGGTGATCGCAACAGAGCGTTTCAGAACAAGATTGGCGCTCGGGTGCTACCGGAGTGGCTAAGTGTTGCAGATGTGCCCTCGAGGGCCAGGGACAATGGCAGACCTGTTGCCGGACATTATGTTCTCGATGAAGAAGGGCTGCAAGCCGAAGACATTACATTGGTAGACAAAGGGTACCTCAAGACTCTTCTGTCATCCCGTGTGCCTACAAAACGCATTGCCGCCAGCAACGGTCACCTGCGTGGAGGTGGCGCAATGTTCTCGGTTATCGATGTTACGTGCTCCGATCCCAAGAGAGCTCTTTCTGCAGCCGACCTGAAGAAGCGACTATTAAAGCTGCTGAAAGATCGCGACCTTCCGTATGGTATTATCGTTCGGAACACAATGGATCAGAACCTGCTCTTTACCGGCGTGTTGCGTCAGCTTGGTTCAGATTTGCCAATCTCGCAAGGCGATGGCAAAATTGGATTGCTAGAGGCCTACCGGGTTTTTCCTGACGGACGCGAAGAGTTACTCCGTGGCGTAGAGGCGGCTGGTATTTCACCAGCAACTTTCAAGGATATTCTTGCCGTATCGCGCACCACAACGGTACACAACTTCTTGGCTCCGAGCGTAATCCCATCGTTTATCACCGGCGGATCTTCGTATCTGATTTCTACCGTGATTTGCCCGGACCTTCTTTTTGAAGACTGCGAAGTACGTCCATTGGAAGGCGACATGCCAAAGCCCCCTTCCCTAACCAACCCTATCGCCGGCGAATAGATCTACCGAAGCGTCCAACGGACACCGAGGTATACCATTCTACTGTCGAGCGGACCCCATGCAAGAGAGGCATCGAAGGTTCCGCCGTACGGCATCTGCGCTCCCAGAATGGGCTGTTGTTGGATAAAGTTGGTGGCATTTTCGATACCCGCGTACACATCAAAGTTATCCATGCGGTACGTAGCCTGACCCCCCACACGCCAGAAGGACGGGAAGGTACTTGGTCGCACATCTACCTCTGGATTTCCTGCCGTGGTTGGGAATCTGCCGCCACCGTTCCACGCAATTGTTGCGTCGAACTGCCAATCGTTTTCGGGCAATGTATAGGAAAACGTGGTAAGCACACGAGACCGGCTCATGAGTGCGCGTTGTTGCATCACTCCGCCGTAGGGGGCTTGCACATCAACCCACCGGTATGCCACCAACACATCTAAGCGGGGTAGCGGTGTAGCAATAACTTGCGCCATAACATTTGTGGCGTAGCTGGTACCCACCAGATTCGTTACCCAAAGCTCGCGGACAGATCGGTCGAGATCTATCACCACCTGATTGGAAAAACGCGTTGTGTACACCTCAACGTCAACAGTAAACGGACGTTCTTCGATCTCGAACGATGTTGTGAGCGAACCGCCCACATTCCATGCATCTTCGGGTTGAAATGAAGCGTCGAAGTTCACGGTCCTCGAGTTCACATACATTCCGAGATTTTCGGACACCACGTTGGCAACTCGCCAACCACGTCCGGCAGACAAACGCAACGTAGTGTAGTTGCTCATGCTCCATTTGGCGTGAATGCGGGGCACAACTCGCGTACCATAAAGATTGTGTGCATCTGCTCGCAAACCGGCTAACAGTGTTACACTCTTTGTGGGGTTTACTGTTGCTTCCGCATACACACCGGGCACATGTTCAGTGCGTACAAACTCGTTGGAGAGTACAGTCTCTTGCACGTTATCATACAGGTACGAAAAGCCCCCTACCAGCTTAAAGGACTTGGTAAACTCTGCGCTCACAATCGCCTTGCCCGCAACTGTGCTCTGTACGCTGGTGGCCGTGCGAAGGCCAAACGTTGATGATAGATCTGTGTAGGCCCCACTCAATACGAAGGAGATACTGCTCGCCTCCAGTCCATGGAGAGGATCGAGCAAACCGAACTTCATAAATCCGTCGGCGCGGCCAATCGTTGTTTCAATGTCGTACGGTGCACCATTCGAGGGGTCGTTATGCACGTGGCCATCGCTTGTATGCCCAACAACAGACTGACCAGAACGATACCCGTCCAGCAGACCGCGGAGAAAAACTTGCCACTCAATTTCATCATCGTTGTAGCGCCAACGATGCACAAGGTTTACCTGCTCGAACGTGGGTATATCGGCAAAACCATCGCCGTTGTTATCCATTGCCATCTTCATCATCCTACCGTGAAGCATGGTAATGGTGCTTAACTCATCGGAGAGGTGTTGTGCACCGTAAACATTCAGCTCTAATCGAGACTGCGAATTACCATACGCATTCACAAACAGCGAAGGCGCCTCTGCGGGGTCATGAAGGCACACATTTATCTGACCCGTTATTGCCTCGTAGCCATTTGTAACCGTGGAAGTACCCTTTGAGATGCTAATCGATTCCAAGAATGCACCCGGCAAATGATCAAGTCCAAATGGCATTTCGGGTCCACGAATAAGTGGCACCGCTTCTACTAGGAACTGCGTGTATACACCACGCAAACCCAAGAGCTGAATCTGCCGCGCACCCGTGGCAGCGTCCGCAAAACTCACTTCTACAGAGGGGTTCTTTTCGAAGGACTCGGCCAGCGAGCAACAAGCCGCCTTCTTGATGTCTTTTGCAGAGATGTGCTCGGTTTTCACCGGAGCTCGGGTAATGGTTGGCTGATCGGCCTCTACCGTTACCGTGGGTAGCGACGTATTACGGGTGGTGGTGTCTGACTCTTGTGCCCTGCATTGCAGAGCACACAGCACCAAGGTAGCTGCAAGTGATAGGGGGCGAATTGTTCGCATGGGTACCTCCATTTCGGAACCGAAAAAAAAATGGCTCGTATCCGTAGACACACCGAAGTGTTCTGCGAGATACATTGAGGGATGGAGGTGGGTACTAAACCCTAAAGATATTCAGCACCGCTTGGGCGCTTCTCTTGGAGTATCGGGCGTATGAACAGACCCGTAGCGCGCGCCCGAACCTGGCAGACAACGTTCCATCATGTGGGGTTTGGATACCATGTACGGGGTCGATCGCAACCGAATGGCCGGCCGGTGGCTCTATGCGATGCCCTGCCGAACGGTGTTCGGCGTCGCCGGCTACATCTACAACAGTAACTTCATCGGCGCAGCAGGCATCTTCCTCATTGTCTGCCGCCTGGTCTCCACAACACTCGTCCGGGGGACACTGTGTTTTAACCGGTTCCCCGCCACAGTAGTGCACCAGCACAGGCAATCCAACCGAGGTAGCAACAACGGCTACGGCGGCAATTACCGAAAAAAATGTGCGGAGGAATAGCATGACACGCAAAATTACCAATTCTTTCCGTACGTTTCCGATGGCGGGTTCCAAACTCTTTCCCGGAGCGGGTTATGTCTGATGTTATTAAGCACTACACCAACGGTGAAGTTACCGTTGTTTGGCAGCCAGAGAAGTGCATCCACTCGGCAAATTGTTTTCGCAATTTACCCCGGGTCTTTAATCCACGGGTAAAACCCTGGATTCAGCCCGAAAATGCCTCCTCAGAGGACATTATCGACACCGTACGCTGTTGTCCAAGCGGCGCCCTTTCCCTCCAGAGTCCAATGGCCTGCTCCGATGAGGGCACACGGTAACGAAGTGGCAACATGCGGCACATTTTTCCGGTTGAAATGCGCTAATCTTTGGCGTGATTCGTATCTTTGCTCCATGCGTCGCACACTAGCAATAGTCTCTGTATTGGTTCTTGCTGCCAGCTCGGCAGTTTTTGCCGTGCAGGTTACTCTGCAGTACTTTAATGCCAAGTCTAACGGTACGTCTATTTCCCTCGAATGGAAGTCTACCGTTGAGCAAGACATAGCCGAATATCAAATAGAGCGCGCCGGACAGGACAACCAGTTCCGGTTTGTTGCCACGATACAAGCAAAAGGTAGCAATCAGGCCTATAGCTATCGCGACGATGAAGCTTTTGGCAAACGCGACGGTACAGACGGCTCCACGGCCTCATCCTTTTTTACCTACCGGCTCCGCATTATTCAGGCGGACAGGAGTTCGACGTATTCGAACACCGTGGGGGTAACACATAATGTTAGCGGAATCAAGCGCACGTGGGGCATGATAAAGGAAATGTTCCGCTGACGTTGGTTCTCCTCGTCGCACTTCTCTGTACACTCTCTACGGCAGCCGGTCAGCCCCCTTCGCGTGTGCGTTGTGGTTTTGCCGCCGTTATTACGCCCGAATATCTCAACAAGATTGAAGCAGGCATCCAAGCTCAACTTCGTCCCGAGCTACCGCTTTTTGTTGAAGATGCCTCCGGCAGATTCCGCGTTCATTATACAACAACGGGTGCAGACGCTGTACCAGCGGCGGACACGGATGGGAACGGCATTCCGGATTATGTAGACGAATGTCTTGCTGCGCTCGCGCTTGCGTGGGCCGTAGAAGTAGACACGTTGGGTTATCTGGCTCCCCCATCGGATTTGGGTGAAGGGGGCTCGAACGCCATAGATGTGTACCTACGCGACTTATCGAAGGCGGGACCTAGCGGTTCGAGCTACTACGGCGTAACCCGTCTCGATAGGTCCATTGGCTCCGGTCCGGCGCGATTTACAACATGGATCGAGATCGACAACAACTTTTCTGCCGAAGACGTAGATGCTGCCGGCAACCAGTCGTTTGGCACCTTTGGCATCGACGGTGCGCGCGTAACGTGCGCTCACGAGTTCCATCACACCATACAGAACGGCAGCTACGGCCTGGCCTCCACGCAGTTGATGTTCTACGAGCTTACCTCTACGTGGATGGAACTCCGCACGTGGCCGCGGATACGCGATTGGGCAATCTACATGTCGGCCTTACTTAACACTCCGGAGCAGTGGCCAATGTCGGATCCCGCCTCATTTAACGGTTATTTGTGGGGTTGGTACGGCAACGTATTCTCGGCGTCCCACCCAGATTTGCTGCGTGATGCGTGGAACCGAATCCGCTCCGGCAGTCAGCCGTTTTCGTCCCTGCTGCAAGCATGCGCTGCCGGCGGTCAATCGTTAGCAGACATGTTTCACGCAAATCTCTTGTCCATGTATTACACCGGCTCGAGAGGCGGGAGTAACACTCTCGTACCGGGCGCTTCCGAACTTCCCGAGGTTCGGCTCTGGGATGATGTAAACGTTACCGCCGATGCCGTTACCAGCATCGGCGCGCTACGTCCGTTCGAAGTGCGTGCGCTTCGTTTTGCTATTCCTTCCAACTCCGGACCCGACCCCGTATCTGCAACCGTGCTTCTTACATGGCCGGAAGAGTCGCTCTTTGCTCAGGGTTCAACCTTTGCTCAGCAAACCTACAACGTTACAGTAACCAACTCCCTTCAGCCCGGAGATGCCGCAATTGCGGGCACGCAGTGGGGTGTTCGTGTTCTTCCCGAAAGCATTCGCTACGTTATCGATGGCGCACAAACAGTTACCCCGGGTGCCCCCTACCCTCAGCCACTTCGACTATCGGCGAATACACCTCTGTCTGTGCCTGTTGGTGGTGCCGTCGTAGGCACACCCGTAACAGTAACCATTTCCACCGTAAATATGGTTGGCATTGCGTCGGAAACAACCAAGGTGGTTCTCGACGGAACACGTTTGGTGGCAAAACTTTCCCTCAACGCAGACATCCCGCCTGGCACCTATGTTGCAACAACGGAGTGTTTGGGTGTTACCAACATGTTTAAGATTGCGGTAGTACGTTGACGCACCTCGAAGCACACGGCATATCGAAAAGCTACCACTCTCGGAAGGTGCTAAGCAACATTCATCTTACGGTTCCATCCGGAACTGTTATGGGTATTGTTGGCGACAACGGAAGCGGCAAGTCTACCCTACTGCAAATTCTCGCGGGAGCCATAACTCCAGATGCCGGCAGTGTTACCCTTGCTGTAAAAGGGAACACAGTATCGCGCGGTTTGCTTCCATACCAGTGTGGGTTTGTAGCTCCGTATTTAGAGTTGTACGACGAGTTTACGCCGTTAGAGCTGCTTACGCTGCATGCTCGGCTTAGGGGGCAAGCACTGAATGTGGAGTCTGCACGTGCTTTATGTGAAACGGTGGGCTTAGGCAAACGTGCAACAGACGTTGTGAGAACGTTTTCGAGCGGAATGCGCCAGCGCGTGGCAATTGCGCTTGCCGTAAGTTTAGATCCGCCTTTGCTAATATTCGACGAACCATCCACAACACTCGATGCCGATGGACGACGTTTGCTCTCTAACGTTATTCGGGAACAAGCAGAAAGAGGCGGCATTGTAATTCTGGCAACGAACGACGAGCGAGAGCAGACATCATGCACCACCATCTTCGACATATCGCCATACTCGCATCGTGCCTCGTAGCGTGGTCTTGTACGGATAATGCGCAAAGCAAAAGCGCAGATGCGCGCACCGAAGTAGATACGCTACCGATTGCGCGGTGGAAACTTCCCACAACACTTAGCTTCTGCGGCGAGAAAGTACCATTAGATATTCCTGAAGTTCGCGAGCGCGCCGAGCGCGAGTTCTATGTGAACTTGCAAACTCCGGGTCAGATTATTCTTTACCTCAAGCGGTCTGCGAAATATTTCCCCACGTACGAACACATCCTCAAAGATGCCGGCGTGCCGGACGATTTAAAGTATCTCTCGGTTGCCGAAAGTGCGTTGTTTATGGCTCGCTCACCCAAAGATGCGGTGGGCTTGTGGCAGTTCATTCCATCAACCGGACGTGCGTACGGACTGGTGATTACAGACTCAATTGACGAACGGCGTCACGTAGAACGCAGCACAAAAGCCGCCGTGGCCTACCTGCGCTCCGGATACGATGCGCTTGGCTCGTGGACGAATGCCGCGGCCGGCTATAACATGGGCCACGAAAATGTCCGTGGCAACATCACCTTTCAGCAGCGCAGCAACTACTACGATCTGTTTCTCAACGAGGAAACCTCGCGATATCTCCTCCGCATCGCTGTTATAAAGCATCTCATGGAACATGCTCACGAGTATGGCATAGTGATACCTGCCTCAGAACGTTACACGGCGCCGGACATACGTGTTGTTCGTGTATCGGGCGCCGTTTCGAATCTTACTCTGTGGGCTATGGCAAATGGAACTACGTACAAGGACGTGAAGCTCCTCAATCCGTGGATCTTAGGAAGAGGCATCCCATCGCCTCCCGCCGGCCGCACCTGGGAAATTTTGGTGCCGCGGTAAAGACCCTTACTTCGTTGTTGTACCGGACGGGAACACTGGACTCTGCGTTTCCTGTACAAAGCCGTAGGCCTTGATGTCGAGCTCTGGCGTTTCGGGATGTGAGGTTTTTACCTTTACACCGCCACTGAAGTTACCCTTGGTGCTTGGCACAACGCGTGCAATAATCTCGATCTTCTGCCCTGGCTTCACCGTGGTGCGAGTTGCAAAGTTGCAAACGATACCACCCTCTGTTGTCCAATCCGAAAGAATGATGTCTGAATCGGAATTGTTCGTGAGTTCAATCTTCGCTGTGCCTTCTTTCCCCAAACGTAGGTCGTTAAAGGAGAAGTACGGCGCAGGAGACATCATGATGGCGCGCTGAACATCTGCCTTCAGCCAGATATATCCCGCGGTAACGTTCGTATCGGCGTTGGCAGGAATTGGCGTACCGTTGGCGCGAAAATCTGCAAGCGCCTTGTTGCCGGCTAGATCGGCCCAAGACACAGTGATGTTCTTTTGGATTGCGCCTGCTTGGGAAGGGGCGATGTTGAGCTTCACCTTCATGGTGGAAACCTCACCCGGTGCGAGTTCGAACTTGTCGGGATCGGTTTTCGTGCAGCCACAACCGGGGCGTACCTCGGTGATTTTCAGCGGCTTGTTTCCAACATTTTTCATTTTTATCTCGGCCTCGAGATACCCTTCTGTTGGGGGCTTAACCTTTCCCCAATCATACGTTTCTCCGCCTACTATTTCGAGTTTTGCTTGCGCAGAGGCAGCAACCGAAGCCAGTGCGGCAAACGCAAAGGCAATAACAACATTCTTAATCATGGATCGATGCTCCGTGAAGGATAGTTCGTTCAACGCGGCAGTGAGACGACGCAACCGCAAATATAGTATGTGGCGGTGGAAGGAGATTTACAGTCCCTTCATGAATCGCAGGTGCACACCCAAATCTATCATTCGCCACGGGTCTGTGGTAGTAACGGAAAGTAGACCTATTCCCGCAGAAATAGCCGGAGAAAGGTAATAACCTGGAGCTAGAGGCACATTGTACCCCACAGTAATGTAGGGTTCCACTTGAACAGGGGTTGCATTGTCGAGAAAGGTGGTGCCTACCTCTACTTCCTTCGACCGGGGGTTTGTTGTAAAGTAGTACGAATCGGGCGAAACCACGCGTTCGGTTTGCCTTAGTGAGCCCCCTAAGAACACATGCAGGCGGAGTCCGCCCCCTGCATAAAGGCCACTTTCAAACAGGCGCGTACTTACAGCACCGGCAAACGTTGCATAGGTAAGATTGCCTTCGAGCACGTATTCTGTTCGCAGCAGTACGCCGTCGCTTAATGGAACGGGCGTGGTGGGTGTTACGAATGCTACTCCAAACATGGAAACACCGGCCGAGAGAGAAACGGCGATTGTAGGGCTTATCCACTCGTCGGCAGTAACGCCAATTCGCCATGGTATGCCGCTGCCGGCGGAGTGACTGCAACAGGTAATACCCAACCCAGCTTCTATGTAGTCCAACGAACCGCCATGAATTGTGTACCCACTGCCAACTTCTACTCCCATATACCGTTTGGGAATGGTAAAGGGGTCTCGTGGCGATGGCTGCCAGCCAAAACCCTGGGCAATTGCGCAATTGCTACCAACAAGCAGTACAGCGACAACGCACAGAACTCTCATCTCTGCACCGCCAACGGCACACTATGGAACCTCCGTCCGCATTGCACAACAATGGTGTACGAACCGGGAGACAGCGTCGATAGGTCGAGTGGGAGTAAGGATGTTCCTTGTGCAAGGGAAGGGGTCTGCACCGAGAGCAGTGTTTCTCCGAGACCACTGATTACGCGCACGGCAACGTCTTCGGATTTTGCAAGCTGCACTACAACCGTTGCAGCATTCTCCGCGGGATTGGGGAACACTGCTGCAGCAGATGCCGAACGGTTCAGCACTGTTTTGTACTCTAAGCCGCAAAGCGAGTCGAGCTCGAAAACACCGTTAGATGGCGCAACAACCAACGCCGAGGCGCAACCTGCATTTCCAAAGGTCGTTTCGCCAACCAGCACGGATACGTCTGTGGATGCCTGACCGCCAAGATAACTATCGAAGAGTACCGTAATGAAGGTTTCGATTGGAAGAAAGTTCGCCGGTGCCTCTACACTCACGCGGAGGTTGCCGGGTGAAAGCTCGCCCACAGAAACAATGCGTGCCCCCTCGCTGGCAGTGGCCTGCTGTGAGATGCCGCGATACCGGAGCAGGGAGGCGTTGTACGTTAAACCAAGCGTGGCTCGGTCTGTTCGAGAAACTGCTTCCGGAGTTACACCTACGGGAAAGGCAACTACTGTGCCGGGTCGGGCTGTTGTGCGCGCAGCAAGCACTACCACTGTGGTATCCGGGCGCACAACGTTTGCACTCCATGCAACATCGTACGCACGAATGAGGGAGTTGGTGTGCATGGTAAGTGCGCCCTGATCCACACCCACAGTTGTGGCCTCGTAGATGCAGCGAACAATCTGCGTTTCGGCAGGAGCAAGCCGGAACGACGGCGGCGAAACCAGGATTCTTGCTGTTGTGGGCGACACGATGATAGAGTCCACGCGTAGCTCTGCATTACCAAGGTTGCGCACGGTAATGGTTCGCTCGGAGGTAGACGTGCACGTAGGAAGCAGCACCACAGAGCCGAAGGAAATCTCCGAAGGTGTAACCTGGAGTTGTGGACGCTGCGCAAAGCCGATTACGATCCACGAGGTTGTTTGCGCGCCGTCTGGCACACCTGCTATTGTTCTACTCCGCAAATCCGTATGAATGTCTAATCTCATTCGATGGTCTCCACCGGATGAGGGGGCAAACGTGAGATCGATGGTGTCGAATGCGTTGGTGCGTATGGTTGGTCCGCCAGTTAGCAAGGATCGCGTGATTATAAATGCTGCAGTGTCTTGAACAGCACCAACTTTTTGCTCTCGGTCTACGCCGATGTTACAGTTACCCTCGTTGCGGACAATGATTCGCGTTGTTACACCGGCTCCGCCGGCTGGCACGGAACCAAAGTCTATGGTATCACCGCGTATAACTACGGGCTGAACATTTCCTGTAGAGCTTACGAGGGAAAGACGTTGTTCTACGCCAATGCCGGATATCGCCGCCACAACCGTATCGGGTCGAGACGTGGGGTCGGGCCGATACACCACAAGAAAATTTGCACTATCCTTACCACGGTTATACGGAGAATAACGCGTGGTCCATGTTACGGGCTGCTGCGGAGCAAAGCTTACAACCGGAAACGTATCTACTTGTATCTCCAGTGGCCCTACAACGGCAGTCTTCATTTCCAACAACTGCCGGTCTACAACAACTCGCTTGTCGATGGCATTCTCCACCACATAGTTGATGGAGGGGGCCGATGGTGCGGGCTGCACATACACGGAATCGTAGCGCAACCACGGCGTAGTTGACGCAAGAATTTTTGTTGTTTTAAGTGCACGCAAGAGAAACGTTTTGTTGGTTGTTGCTGCCAGCGGCTGTGCGCTGTCTGCCACCCGCAGTTGCAACAATGCCTCGGCAACACGATCCGGCGGAAACAGCGGGTTGTTGGCGATGGCCCTAAAGGTAACGGTGAAAGATCGCGATGTGCCTGCAGGTACGAAGTACGGCAACCGATCTACCCGTTCGAACTCTTCTTTACGTGGGTCTTCGGGCGGTACGGAAGGAATATTAACGATAAGGTAGTAGGGCTCGGCATCTGGACGTGTTTCGAAGATTGCAACAGTGAACGGACTATTATTTTCAACGGTAAAGTTGCGGAAGGTGGGCAACCCCTCCAGGGTTACACCAAAGTCCATAACCGTATCTGCCCTGTCTACGGGATTCCAATACAGCGTTACATCCGGTTGCGCGCCAAGCTTTGCTAGCGCTACAAGGACGAGGAGGATACAGAGACGAATGCGAGTAGTCATGGTTAAGGCGTGGGCCTTACCACCACGTGCTGTAGATGGCTAGGATCTGGGAGGTAAACAACCCAAGAACGATACTTGCTGCGGTGGTAAAAGCCAGGGTGAGTCCGGCCGTACCAAGCGAGGATGGCGCTTGTTCCCCGTGCGATTCTGTGAAGTACATCTTCACAACAAGGCCAAGGTAGAAATATGCGCTTATAACGGACGATGCAACGGCAACGATGGCAAGCCACGTAAAGCCGGATTCGATAGCCGCAACAAACAGCAGGTACTTCCCAAAGAACCCTGCAAATGGCGGTATTCCGGCAAGCGAGAACATGAACACTGCCATTACAAACGCCAGCACGGGCTGACGTTTGGCGAGTCCTGCATAATCGTCGATACCAAGATGTTGTTCGTTACCGCGCTCGAGAACACCAACAACCACAAAGGCGCCGAGTTGCATAAACACGTACGAGGTAACATAGAAGGTAATCGCTCCGGAACCATCGGCACTGTTAGCAACAATACCCATCAAAAGGTACCCAGCATGTGCGATAGAAGAATACGCCAGCATACGCTTTACATTCTTCTGCGCAATGGCGGTAATGTTACCTACAAGCATGGTGATGGCAGAAACTACTGCTAACATCTGCTGAAGCTGCGGTGTTAACGTTGCGCCAGACGGCATAAGCACAGCAAACAATGCCAAGAATGCGCTAAATGCCGCCGCCTTGCCGGCCGTGCTCATAAAGGCCGTAACAACCGTTGGCGACCCCTCATATACATCGGGAGCCCACTGGTGAAATGGGAACGCTGCAATTTTAAACGACATTGCAACGGCAAGCAAAACGCTACCAATAGCGAGGAAGGTGGGAAACTCTCCTGCGTTTGCTGCAACTACTTCACGAATTGTTTCATACTGAAGCGAACCGGTAGCCCCATACACGAGCGCCATTCCATACACAAGGAAGCCCGATGCAAACGCACCCAACAGGAAATACTTCAACGCTGCTTCTACGCTGCGGATGTTCGTTCGAAGAAAGCCAGCCATTACGTAGAACGAGATAGACATCAGCTCGATACCGACAAACAACACAAGAAGGTTGTTGGCATGGGCCATAAACATCATCCCGGAAATGGCCGAAACTAGGAGTGTGTAGAACTCGTCCAATTCGCTTTGCTCGCGCTGCAAATATGGCCGGGCAGCAAGCATGGCAAGAACACCGGCACCGCAGAAGAGAACGTCGAAGTAGTTCGCATATCCACCAAAGGAGATCATCCCCTGAAACGTGGTTCCTTTATTTCCGGCATGGAGCAACGCAATTGCTGCTGTTAGCACCAGCGTGCCCATGTAGTATCCGAACACCAAGCGAGTGTTGTTGCGAACAAACGCCTGAATGGCAATACCCACCGCGCCTAGAGCAAGCCAGATTACGATGAGTGGAAGAGATCCGAGTAGGTCGATGGTCATGTCGTGTTCTCTGCGTTCTTCGCTTAGGGTGTTCCAATGGTGAAATGCTCTACCTTATGCACAAGGGCACGCACACTTTGTTCGGAGAAATCCATAAATGTGCGAGGCGCAACGCCAATCCAGATGATAAACACTGCCAGTGGCACAAGCTGCCAGTACTCGCTCCTCGTTAGGTCGCGCAGGTGTTTGTTTTCCGGATTATCGTTTGTGCCAAACATTACGCGCTGATACATCCACAGGAGGTAAACGGCGGCAAAAATCACGCCGCTAGCACTAACAATTGCATAGCCCCACGAACCAAGGAATGGACTCTTAAACGCACCCAAAAGAGTAAGATATTCGCCCACAAATCCGTTCAATCCGGGCAGTCCAACGGAAGCGAACATTGCAAGGGCAAAAAGCACCGCAAAACGCGGCATCACATTCGTTACGCCACCGTAGTCTGCAATCTCCCGCGTGTGACGTCGCTCGTACAACACGCCTACACAGAGGAACAACATGCCGGTAGACAAACCGTGGTTAACCATTTGAATTACCGCCCCCTGAACACCTTCTACCGTAAGAGAGAAGATGCCAAGAACTACGAAGCCCAGGTGACTAACCGATGAGTAGGCCACCAGCTTCTTGATGTCTGTTTGAACCATGGCAACCAGGGCGCCATAGATAATGCCAATTACCGCTAACACACTAATGGGTGCGGCAAACATGGCAGACGATTGTGGGAACAGCTCGAGGTTGAATCGGATAAGACCATACGTACCAAGCTTCAGCAACACACCGGCAAGAATTACCGATCCGGCCGTTGGTGCTTGAACGTGGGCATCGGGAAGCCACGTATGGAGCGGAAACAATGGCACCTTGATAAGGAACGATAAACCGAATGCGAGGAAGAGCCACGTTTGCACATCAAGCGGAATGGCCGGCCCGATAGCACGAAGCTTCATGAGATCGGCCGTAAATCCTATACCTCCGGCCTTGGCTGCCAACCCCAGCCATATAATGGCAACCAGCATGAGAAGGGAGCCCACGAGGGTATAAAGGAAAAACTTGATTGCGGCGTAAATCCGGTCCTTGCCTCCCCAAATCCCAATGATGAAATACATCGGAATAAGGATGAGCTCCCAAAACACGTAAAAGAGGAAGGTATCAAGAGCCATGAACACGCCGGTCATGCCAAACTGAAGCAGCAGCATGAGAACGTAGTACTCTTTTACACTCTTCGTAATGGGTTTGAACGACGTAAGCAGCGCGATCGGCATGATCAACGTGGTTAAGAGCACCAACAGAAGAGACGTGCCGTCTATTCCCAAACGAAAACCAGCGTCGAGCGAGGTTATCCACGGGACATCAATAATGTACTGCATCATGGCGGTACTGGCGTTGAATCCCGGAAGCAACATTAGGGATGCCCCAAATGTGAGAACCGTGATCACGAACGCTGTGATCTTAATCACCTTTACCTGATCGCGGTCTACAAACAATAATGCAAGAGACCCAACGAGCGGAGCGAAAAGAGTTGCGAGCAACGCAGCGATGCCCATAGGCGAGCGGTTCCGTTCTTCGTGAAAGACTAGGCCAACAAAGCGTGCAATATAACAAAGCCATGCCGCCTTTCCGTACCTTTGTGTGCATATGAGTGATACGCCAACAGCGATTGCACCAACCACGTCCGAGCAGGTACAGGCTATGTTATTCGCGTCGCCTGTGGGCGAAAAGCTACAAAGAGTGGCACAGGAGGCACTCGATGTTATTTCCACAGAGCCCGCCCCATTTGAACGGATTCTTGCCCGCCATGTTCTTGCCCAGCACTTGGCGCTCCATTCGGAATTTTCCGCTGCCCTAAAACTTCACGAGGCGTCTGACGCAGATGCCGGCGATGATTATGAGCTAAGGGCGCTTGTGGCATACGCGCGGGCAACAGTGTACAACCGGAAGTACGACCTAGAAGCGGCGCGCGCATTGCTTGCCCCCTACGCTAACGGCGAATTGGAGGAGAGATCGATTGAAATTGCCGCACGCGTGCGTACTCTGTATGCCGGCGTGTTAGACTCTCTGGGCAATGCGGCCGCCTCCGAGCGGGAGTTCAGCGCAGCAATTGCTCTTCGGGAGCGTATTGGCCACCCACGAGGGTTGGCTATTGTGTACTACAATTTTGCAGAGAGCTGCGCCCGAAGAGACGAAGACGATGTGGCATTAGAGTTTTTTCTCCGCGCCTTAGAATTGGAGCGGCAACTACAAGACTCCGCCTCCATTGCACAGTCGGCCTGCCATATCGCTGTTATCATGGCCCGGCAACATAACCGCATCGAGGCGGAACGATATTCTCAGATTGCGCTCGACGAAGCGCGGCGCTCGGGAAAGCCACTCATCATCGCACAGGTGTTAGCGAATCAAGCGGCAATTCACGAAGCTTTGGGCAATAAGGAAGACCTAGAGAAGGCGCTGGTTTTAACGCTCGACTATATTCAAGGATCCGAGGCCGAGGCCATACGGGGTCCTACATTAGCCAACCTGGGGGCCTTATACTCCTCGCAAGGCAAATGTGCAGAGGCCGAACGGCTTTTTCTCGAGGCATTGGATATCTCTATTCGGCACGGACACCGATACCAAGAAGGGTATATACGCCTGTGCCTTGGCAAGTGTTGGATTCGCACGCATCGCCTTCCTGAGGCAATCGAATCACTAACTCTGGCTGCACAAATTCTCCAGAGCGTTAAAGCTCATGTGTATACCCTAGAAGCGCTGCAGGCGCTTGCGCAGGCACACTCCGCGGCCGGCTCTACGGCAGCGAACTTCAAAGCACTCGCCGAATGGCTTAGTCTGTACGCCAAAGAGCACCACGAGGAAATGGAGCAGCGCGTTCAGCATCTCGAAGGAATGCGACTTAAGGAAAGAAAGGAGCGAGAGGAAGAGATATTCAAGCTGCGCAACGTTGAACTACAGCAAGCGCTCGAAGAGCTGAAAAATGCCAATGCCGAATTACGAGAACTGGCGTCGGAAAAAGACGAGTTCATGGCAATGGCTGCACACGATTTGCGCAATCCTCTCAGCGATGCCCGCGGAATGTTGAAAATGATTGTGTCGAACTACGACAATCTCGAAAAGTCCGATGTGCTTTCACTGTGCAGCGACGTGCTCTCACTCACTGTTCGCATGGCAAACACGGTACACTCATTCCTCGAAGTTTCGCGCACAGACAAGCGACAATCCGGACTGCTCATACAGCCGATGAATTGCAATCTTGTTGTTAATCGCGCTGTTGAGCGTCATGCTCGGCGTGGCGTGGAAAAATCCATCTCTGTTACAGCCGCGCCCACCACAGACGAGGTGTGGGCTACTGCCGATGCCTCGGTGGCAGAGGCAATTATCGACAACCTCGTTTCCAATGCACTGAAGTATGCGCCATCAGGTGCGCAAATCGAAATTGGCACAGCTCAACAACCGGCAGGTCCTGTTGTTTTTGTTTCGGACAACGGGCCCGGTGTAGATCCATCTCAGGAACATCTCCTGTTTACGAAGTATGCGTATTTGGGGGGCAAACCCACCGGTGGTGAAGAATCTCTCGGGCTGGGGTTATACCTTGCACAGCGCATGGCTGCACGTATGGGTGCAAACATATCGTACGCCCCACGCGAAGGGGGCGGATCGGTTTTTACACTGCGCATGATGAAGCGGTTGTAGGCATAACGGATCTTGAACAGCACGGCACCTTCGTTATATCCCAGTTCTCCACATCACGCCGGCACGCAGCATAACAGAGTTCCAGGGTGTTGGGTTGGATACGACCGGTGTTGCACCTTGCAGAACGATATATGGGGTAACTAACTGGCCCGTATAGCCAAACAACCCCGTCATAATGTCGATTCCGGCACCAATCTGCAATCCAATCCGTGGACGCATCTCCGGAGCGGTATCGAACTTTATACTTGTATTAGGATAGCCGGGCTCCTCCCCTACCTCGCCCCCTTCCGGCAATACTTCGTGTTGCCAGAGATAGGAATCAGTAAAGAGGGGCAGGCTAATTGTAGGGCCAACGGCAATAAAGAAACCTCGAATACCCGTCTGGTATTTTGCAAGGATTGTAACAGCACCGTATATGATGTTGCTGTTCACTTCAAACAGCGCATTTACCGCATATGGCTCGTTGCTAACGGGTATCTCTGATCTGCTACTTTGGAACTGGTAATCTGCTCCGAGTTGAAGGGCAAAACCGAGTGCACTACCACGAGGGCGGAATTCTATTGTTGGCGCCGCCATACATCCAAACCCATATCCGCCCTGTGTTTGTGCGGTGGCAAATCCCGCATCGGGGGCCGTTCCACCAACGTACCGAACGGACATGGTGCCAAAACCGTACGAATAGTTGATTGCTAGGCTACAGCCAAGCCACCACTCTTCTTTCAAGTGCAGAGAGTCGGGGGGTAAATCCAAACCATCAATCTCCCCTCCCGATACAAGCTGCGCCTTCAGGTCAACACTCGCTGCGCATAGGAGGTATGCAAGCACACCAATAACAAACGGCCGCAGTATTCTCATCGTATGAGTTGACCTTTTAGCACAACACGAGACTGTTCTTCGATGGTGTTGTCGTTGATAGGTATAGCCACTAACACAATGTTATACAGGCCTTGCGAAGCAACAGCAGGCGCATTGAAGAATGCTTTGTAGGCAATACCTTTGGTATACTCACGGTCTACTATAGGTCGTCCAGCTTCGTCTGTTAGATTCGCAATTCTCCGTCCACCAATGTCATAAACACTTCCTGTTAACCGCACCCTATCGTCGATGTTAAACCGAACCGTTGTAGAGTTTGCAAATGGGTTCTCCAAAAGAACAGCATTGGAGAGTATTGCGTTGGGAATGCGAATAAAGACCGTGTCGATGTTGTTTGTGTCGCCACCGTAATACGACTGAAACTCGCCTACCAATCGGTATGCATATTGTTCGCGACGGTACTGTGTGGTGTCGAGCATTCCGCTTCGCTGCTGTGGACGCAAACATCGGCAGCCACGGAGGAGTGGGTTTACGTTGTAGTTAAGATGTGCAATTGGCTGAAACACTAGGTTCGTAGGATCTCGAGGATTAACGAGGGCGCGCTCTAACCAGTACCCTTTATAACAATGCTCATCGTTTACATCGAATGCGAGCTCAACGATAAGATCGCCTAAGTAGGTACCTCGAAAATCATACTGCCCATCGCAGATATCGGGAGGCGGTGGTTCGCTGATGAACTCCACTGTAGATCCGAATGGTACATTGTCGTGCTTCTGGTACCACACGTTGCGGGTTGTACCTACACCAGTTACGCTGTCATGGTCAATCTTAAACGCCATGGCAAGCTGACGCTGATCGTTGACGAACACAATGGAGTCACTCATGTACTGACCATCTCTTCGGACGAAATAGAATCGACCAAACAAGAGCGAGTCGCCAACATTCATAATCCGTGAGCAGTCTGACACGGAGTCTGGCGACAATATCATCACACTCATGCGCTGATTGAATATCTCGTTCGCAAGATGATATACACGCGAATTTGTTGGGTTGTAAGCCCCCGTTGGAAAAAGCTCCGAAGAACCAAGTTCGTATGTAAAGTCATGTACCGTTGGATCTATTCCACCGGTGAGCACAAGGTCTGGACTTTCAATCCGAAACGTTCCGTTGGCTATCCACTCCCACTGTGGATCGAGCTTCTTAATCCATATCTCAAACGTGCAGGTATCAGGTCTGGGGTCGAGCAAGGGGCGAAGGATAACGTGTGCCAGCGGCTGCGTTTGAGCACGAACCGCCACTGTGCTGATGCACAGCAACACAACCGCTACAACCCAGGTGCCTATTCTCCATAGGCGAACGTTATCGCGGAACAACACTGTTGTCTCGATCACGGTTGTTCCACGAGAAGTTCCAATCGAGTGTTGTTACCACACCGTCGAGGTTTGTATCAAACACAGAGTACACGTCGATAAGCTGACGGTTTGCCCAGATCGCAGCCATGTCTGTGCGATCGACTCCTTCCGCGAGGCGGATAAGCGGACTTCCCCCGTCTACGTTGCCGGCCGTCATTCCAAAGAATCGCCTTCCCTCGTATGTGGTGAGCAAGCGCGACGATGCAGCTCCGCCCAAGAGGTTTGTCCCTCGCGTAAAGTCTACAGTTGTACGAATGTTCGATCGGTCCACAAGTATTGGCTGCTCGGTAATGATGGACAGGTGATTACGATGCCGCACTGCGAGGTGGTAGAAACCAGCAGTAATACCAGCAATGACTTTTGGACGCAGCGTTTGTGGATCGAGAAGTTTGCCCTCTTTCGTTAGAAGCACTGATTCAATGAGCGCAGGATTGCCATTGGCCACAGCATCATATCGGAACTCTACTGTTACCCAGTCTACAATGGAGTCGCCAACGGCAATCGCAGTGTCCCCGTCGGCAATGTTATCAAGCGAATACGGGTAGATACGTGGTGGCACGTTTGGCACCAATCCGCGTTGTGCGAGGTCCGCGGACATGATTGGCGCTACGGAGTCCCCCGTAGAACGCATTGCCCCCTCTAAGAGCAAACGTCCATTCAGCACCCACACAGGACCCGTAGACAAACCAATAGCGTAATCACCACTCGCTCGGATGAATTGCGAGGACGAATGTTGCCAGATGCCAAACTGATCGTTGCTTCGGTTTGTAGGCGGCTGAGTAAAGCCGTATTGTTGATAGTTGTCATCGAAGTACCGCAATAACACCAAGCCGTCTTCTCGACCTCGTAGCTGCGGAATTGTCTCGATGACTGCCGCGGTTTCTCGCGTTGTATCCGCGCGTGCGCGCCAGCCCCACGCCATCGTCATGTCATACGTACTATCCGGCACCGTATCACGGGTATCCGTAAGAACAGCAAGTTGCATGTAACGTTGGGCCTTGAACAAAATGTCATCTAGTGGACGCGGCACGGTTTTCGGCTTCATGCGCAAACGCAATCGTCGCACCGCCCCCTGATCAACTGCTCTCGGAATCGTAAGCGACGAGAACTCATGATTCATGCGCATCGGCCGACCCACCACGAGGTTGGTGCGCTCCATTGTGCCATTAATCTCCGGCCATCGCGGGCCATACGTAGGGTTATTCTGAGAGGTATAGAACAACGTGAATCTTGTTGTGTCGTCCAACTCTGTGTGGATGTGGGAGTTTACTGTGAGGGAGTCATTTACCCACGCATCTCGCGTTAGGAACAAACCATTCGACGCATCTTGAACAAGATCTGCCAACACGTTCTGCTGTCGTGGTAGCTCTGCCGCACTAAAAACGGCAGAATCTCCGTAATACCGGAGATTAAATCGCTCATTAAACGCTATGAGTTCGCTTATTGTACCGGTTGCCTGACGCCAAATCCATCCGTCTCTTGCCAGTAAAACATTGTCTTGCGGCGTTACGCTCAGTTCACCACGCTGTAAATCTAGTCGATGAGACAACCGCAGGCCTACACCTTGGGTAACAATCACTCCACTGTCGTTGATTACCTCCAGTATCGGAATGAGACCGGTGCCGGATATATCCTGCGAGGAGTTGCCGCGGAGCTTCACTGTGCCGTCCAATCGTGCGGGATTGATTAGACCGTAGTGACGCATTGTACCGTTGGCTTCGATCCATGATGCGGCGTCGAGCGCAATAACGGTGGAGGTATCTGCGGTGTAGAATAATCCGTAGGACACCACCGGACGCGTAAGGTCGTTCATAACCTTTACGGAAGAGCCGGACAGACGAAGCTCTTCATACGTGGTATGTGCCACCAACTGTGAATCACGGTGATTCCGGGTGTATTCTACAACTCCGGTAATGGTGTCCTGGGCAATCTTCGCATCACCATAAATCCGAACGGTACCAGAATTATAAATAACTCCGTCGCTCGTAAGATTGCTCGGTATCTGGGCTGCCGAAACAACAGCCATCAAACACAGCACACTATGTGCGAGAAACATCCTCACGGCAGACCTATCTGAAGTAGTCCACCATTAAATGCGGTAGCACCGGGCGTAAGCGTCAGGTTGGGCGTTGTAAACGAAGAACCGGCATACACTACCAACCCACCGTCGATGTTTGTAGCGGTTAGATCCTGCGTTGCCACTGGCACCAGCGTTGTTCCAACGCGTGTGTTCACCAGCGCAACACGCACCGCGGGCACTAGAGAGAATGTAGATCGCACTTGATTGCTGCCGAATAGCAACGAAGAACCGGGCTGCGTACCAATCACCACATTGAGTGCCATGCTGTCTGGGTATGCTTCGTCTATTGCGTAGTTATCACTTGCTCGGATATACCCTGTGTGAACCGTAAAGCCGTCGATAATCACACGATCTATCGGTTCGGGCTCGCGCGCCTCGTCCCACGTAAAGGGATTGCTCCAGCGTCCACTAGCAACGGCCTTTAACACATCGCGACTTGCTCGAAGTAGGATGTCGTTGCCGTTGTTGAGTCGGTGATTATCAGCGCCACCATTCTGAATGGCCACAAGTTCAACATAGCCAAGTCCCGGGCCACCATTTACTGGTCTACGCGCATACGTAGGCGGTATCGTGGGCGTAAGTTTAACTGCAGACTCATTTGGCGCTGGATAGGCATTGTACATCTTCATTAGCCGCTCGGCTGTTTCGGGTACCCACGTATTTGGGATGTCCGTTGCTTTGTACGCCGCGCGTACCGTTGCTATCCAGGGTCCGGTATACGCCACCGTGATCTTGCGGTAAACATCAGTCGTAGAATCGTACGCGTTCGGACGTGTGATGGGACGCACATCCATGGTGAACTCCTGCGGCAAGAGTGCATACCGCATAAAGGTGTGTTCATTGTTGTATCTATACACCACGCCCGTATCAGCGCCGGTAAGATCACGACGAAATGCCCCAACAACTTCGGCATCGTTGTAGTAGAATGCGTCACCAAGACGCAGATTCATGCTGTGGGGTATCATCACCACGTTTGTGTCGTGCACGCTAAGCGTGGAGGCCACAAATACGTTTCCGTTCGAGGTCTTTATGGACTGCGCCGTTCGAAGATGTCCGTACGCATGTGTTGCGGCTGTTGCCTGTATGAGTTGTGGCTGCTGCTGTCCGCTGTAGTTCACCAAGGACGACGTGTCGAACAGAGCATTGGTAAGGGGCGGAAATTGGTTCACAAAACCACCAAGCACATCGAGCCGAGTAGAATCTCCCATGAACAGTTTTGCGTTCGGCGAGTTCCGCAACAGAATGTTCGCCGCGGGCATAACTACCACCGAATCTGTATCATCGGGAACTACCAATGCTCCGTCTTCAACATCAACGTCGGCATACAACTCTGAAACATCTGTGCCGGTGGCGAGGAGACCGTTTGTTCGTATCCGCGCGGGCGCACGCAAGCGCGAGCGTGTTCCCCAATACATTTCGCCTTCAACAAGAAGTTCGCTGAATGGGTCGCTATCAAACTCACCGTCCATACGTATTTCGTCTGAATCACGAACGGTTTTAGAGGAGAACAAGAGCGAGAGGTTGTTATAACGGTCGTATGGACCACTAAGCCCCCTCTCCTGCGTTATCACTTGCGGCGCGGTTCCATCGTAGAAGAAGGTGCCGCTATATTGGCGGGGACCACTTTCGGTGATGGTATACACTCTGCCTACGAATACTGAGTCGGGAAGAAGCTTCAACGAAGTATCTGCAACTTCGAGATCGGTATAGTATCGCGCTTGAATGTTCTGCAAACTGTCTGGGCGTTTGTAGCGCACCAGTCCTGGCACACGCCACGCACGGTCCTGACCAAATGCGGTGCTCAGGGTGGGCCACCCTCCAAGGTCTGTGAACGAATTATTCGTGCCATTAAACTCTACCGTGTTGTTCGTAAAGTTTGCCAGCGGCGCTGCATTCTTAAACTTCCCTGTGTCGGACACAAAACGGATGGTGCCCGTATTGCGGACCGATCCCGTAGAGCGGTTCTCGAGGTGCTGAGAATATGCACCAACATCACACAGCAACAGTGCGAACAGCAAGAGTGTGATATGATGCAACCTCGGTCTCATGGTTTACCGATGTTGATTTCTCCGTCGTTGTTCAGTGCACCATCATTGTAGATGGTACCGAACACGTCCATTACTCCGGGATCGTACCGCCAGCAGGTGCCATCAAGGCCAATGGTTAGGTCTCGTGTTACCACTACCTTGCTGTTTCGGAGCATATAAATACCACCAAAGACAATGCGGACATTACCGTTGAACGATACCTGCGACGAGTCGTAGGCACGAATCTCGCCCTGACGGTTCTCTGTGTCTCCATTCACGTGCACGATAGCACGTTCGCGAATGTGGATCGTGGCACCTCGGTTAACAAGTGTCTGACCCCGCAACAATGTTGGCGTAGCACAGAGCACAGTTACTATGATAATGGGACGCAACACTGCTTACGACTTCGCAGATACTGTTTGCCAAACCGTGCCATCCCAAACAAGAAACAACGCCTGACCCGGTTGAATGGTGCTGTCGGAGCTGGACGCTTCTACATTGGCTCCAGTAATCCTGATGGAATTGACGGAACTATTGTTGTTTTGAATGATGAGCACCTGACCCGATGCGACCCCATTTTCTAAGGTTACGTCCCTATTGCCGGAATTATTCGTGATCTTGATGTACGACGCAGTTGCAGTAGGCAGCACGGTTTGTGTTGCGGAAATGGTTGCTTCGGTAAGAGGATACCCCGTAAAGTTCAGCGGAGACACTGCCCCGATAAACCATCGAGAGTCGGTGTTGGAATAGTGCATGGTTACCGTTGACTGCGCCGGAATAACGATAGCATCATCACCAGGTGTAATAAACCGATTGGAAGCGGTACTGCTGGCGTTTTGCGAGAGAAAGGAGATTGGCTGACCAGACGCATTAATTAGTGTCATTGTCTTTCCTGCTACGCCCCCTGCCAAACCCGTGATGCTAACGGCATTCGTCTGAGGTCCTATCCGTACAAGTGCTGCCTTATTACCATTGCCCGTAAAATCCATGTTGTTCACAGACGTTCCCATGGCCGTTGTATAATTAAACTCCGAGTACGAAATGTCTCCGTTGATTTGAAGTGTACTATTTGGCGTACTCGAACCGATACCAACATTTCCGGAGGAGAAAATGGCTGCATAATTGTTTGTTCCGCCTGATGCGGCAATTTCCATGCCCACAACCGTCCCAGTCCATGAACCCGTAGCGTTAACCTGGATGCCGCGTTTTGTGAACGAACCTGCATTTGCCGTTGCTGTGTTGTTCAATTGGAGTGCGCTAACGTCTGCATTTGGAGTACCAGACTTAGTAAGCGTAAGCAGAGGGAACGATGTTGTGCCATTGGCAAGTTGTAACGTGCGCTGAGTGGTGCTCCACCCGAAGTCTGCAGAAGTAGACAACTCATCATTTGTTGCAAAGAACGCAACACCAGGGGCACTTCCCGTAACCGCCGGCATGGTCCCGAAAACCAGACCAGTTTGCCCTCCTGTCATCATGAGAGCACGGGACTGGCCGAGTGTCAAAGACGGCAAACTGGCAGGGAACGTAAGTGAATAACCCGTAGCGCCAGTTGGTGCTTTGAGTTCTATAGCCTGGTTTGTTGTTGGATCTTCCAATCGTATCGCGTAGAATGTCTCTACGTTATCCTGTGCACGTACCAAGACAACACATGCGCAGAGTACTATGGCGGTAAGGAAATATCGCATTACAGCGCTCCTTGAAAATGGTGTTAGTTGTTTCTTCGTGATACTTCTACCCACGACGTGGTTGTGGCGTCGTAGACAAAGGTGATTGTGTCATCATTCTGCGGTTGGAAGTTGCCAGATAGGACAAACTCATTCGGTGCTCCGGCACCATCTGTAAACGTTACGCCATTGCCGGCAGCAGCGCCAATGATGCGCACAACCAGTATTGTACCCTCGGGATAGAATGCAGGCGGTACAAACGTCACCGGTGCCGCTGCAGGTGCTACTGTAGACGTAATGCGCAGGTACGTGGTACCCGCCGCAATATTAATCACAGCAGCACCAGCTACGTTTACGTTTTGTACAACCGGTCCACCATTGTCATTCTGCCATTCTGTTGTAGCATTGGTGCCAGCAACGGTGGTAATCTTTAGTACTTGCCCCACTGCGCCTACTGCTGTTGGGAGGGTATAGATATTGTCGTTTGCCATAACTCCAGCACGGAAGGCAATGTAGTTTTCACCAGCTGTTGGGTAGGCAGTAATAGCGCTTGGCTCCATGAGTATCAACTGCGATGCAGTGCTGTTGCTGTTCACTAATGCCACGTTGCTGTTATGAAAAACAGTGCTCGCAGCCGAGTTCACTGTGTACGCTGTTGCCGTGCCACTCCAGAGAAGAGTGCGCGAAGAAGACACCGTAAGGTTGTCTCCCCCTAGGATGAGTGAGGAAGAACCAGAGGCAGTATTTGCTTGTCCTCCAAGCACTATTGCGTAGGAGCCAGACGCGGTGTTATTCTGTCCGGTAAGAATACCAGCGTATGTTCCACTTGCCGTTTGCGCCGCTAACGCCCGCGTACCCTGTGCGTCGAAAGAAGACAGGCCTGGTGTGCCAACCACACCGGAAACGAATGGCGCTCTGCGGCGGATGTTGAAGTTTCCGGACGTTGCTTCCTCAAACACGAGCGGTACATCAAGTGTAGGTGCAACTACCCAGGACAGTGTTGCTATCGGACCCGTAAGAGCTGTTACCTGAAGAACGGCATTTAGCGCTGGCGCTGGTCCAGACGGCAGAAGAATTCCATAACTCTGCGTTTGTGTGGCTGCGTCCTGTGGGGAAATGAGCACCGTGTTCTTTGTTGATCCGGCCACACCACCATCGTTGAGAATGAGGTTTCGGCCCGAAAGGTCGCCCGTTTGTTGTGCATGCGCACCAGTGGCGAGCACACCAAGGAACACGGATATGATACCAAGGTGCTTCATTAATTCGTCATCCTTGTTGCCTTGAGGAATGTTCCCTGTAGAATCCGAACTTGATTGCCGGCAGTGGTGGTTCCGGCCTGCATCTGTATGGTTCCATCCGTAGCACCCACGATGAGCATACCCTTGATATGAATGCCCATGTCTGCGCCGAAGGACGTAGCATTCGTAGGAATATCGGTCATTGCCGTTCCACTGCCTACAACAGAAACCGGTGCCACACTCGCTCCACCGTTGCCAACGGCACTCCAACGAATGAAGGTTGTGTTGGTTGTTACAAAAGCGATCTGCAAATCCGCACCTACGTTCAAACCATCGTACGCAACAATTGCCTCGAACTCATACACGGTATTTGCTACAAGTGGTGTTAACACCAATCCGGTTACATTGGAGAGCGACGCAGCATTAAATGTTTGGTCGGCTGCAACATAGGCAAAGAGCGGTGCTGGTGCAGGGGGCTCCGAGGTCCAGGCGAGCTGTGCCGTAACTCCGGCAACCGACTGGATGCGAAGGGCGGCACCAACCACGCCTTGTGTTGTTGGTAAGAGATACGAATGCGAAGTAACAGAGGCGGGTGCCGAGATGCTCACGGTTCCAGAGGTGCTGCCAACGAAAGTTTCTACTCCACTTATTCTGGTGTTAAACATGTACGTTGTGTTTTGTGTTGCCGCTCCTGTTAGGAGCGTACCAAGCGGTGCTGGACGGTCGGCAGATGTGGATCCGAGATACACATCATTATTGTTTTCGCTCGCAACAACGAGAGGAAACATGCTGCCCGTAAGTCCAGTGGTAGACAGGTAAGCGCCGATACCGAGTGACGCCGGCGCAGCCGCTGCACTTACGTCGGTATACACACCAAACGAGTTTGCTGCCGAGGCGCGCGCGTAAAACTCGCCCCCTATCCTGGCCCGATTGCCGGCTACCGTCCCAACGCTCACACCAATACCAGCAGCATTTGTCCGCGGATTAGCATTAAGTCCGGATGAACTAAACACCATGTCGATGCCCGTATTTGGAGAGTTGAACCCTGCAACTCCGGATATACGAATTCCTGTGCCCGTGCCGGCGGCAGCAGTACCAATAAGTATGCCCGCATCATTTGAACCGGTTGCTCCAATCTCGCGCACTACCAGTCCGCTCGATGTTGTGGTCCCAGTCATGTCTATGTCGACTGCTCTACTGGATGTTGCTGTAAGGTTTGTGATTAACATTCTCGATCCGGCAAGAGGGATGAGTGTGCCAGACGTGATGGAGCCATCTGCAGAAACCGCAAATGGCTGACTGGAACCGGTGGCATTGTAAGCAAGGAAATACCTGTTACCTGCTCCGGTTGGAATATTATTTGCGCTGAAGGCCACAACATTGTTTAATGTGCCAAGGGGCGTGCCCATGTGGAATCCGAACAGATTCGACACTGTTCCGTCTCCGGGCAACTCGGCACGGAAATGATAGAGCGATGAAACAGTATGATTTAATGCGGCACTGCTGCGCTCGGACCAATATCCGGTAAGGGATGCTATAGACGCAGCATTGTCTGCCACCCAGCGGTTGTATGACCCAACAAGACTGTTGTATGTGTGTCCGGCACCACGAAGCATGGAGAGCTGGGTCCAATTTGCATACAGTGTTCCCACCTGTGCAGCGCCACCCGGACCCGCAGTTCCCCAGTCTACGTTGTTGATGAATGCACGAGTATTGTCTTGCGGGACTGCAAAGCCCCCTGCATTTTCGAAGTTCATGGTAAGTCGTAACCCTTCGTACACTCCATCAATCGATGTTGGACGCGTAACCTCTACCGACTGGTTGAACTCCTGATTTACTCTCACACGAATAAGGTTATTCGAGCGAAGAATTAGGTCGTTCGCATCCTGGGTGCCTAGGAAGTTGATGGCCTCGTTCACACCCGCATTGCCCAAGAGCAACCAACTATCACCTGCAACCCATTGTGGTGTTCCACCGACAATTGTTAATACAGTATTGTTTGCGCCGGCCGGAAGCCAACTCAACTCGGCATTGTTGCCGGCAACCGTACTTACAAGCAGCGAGTTGGACGTTCCCTGCGACGACGGCAGCGTTAGATACCACGGCGAGCCCGCCGGCACGGCGGGATTCGGAATAAGCGTGGTTTGTCCGGCACCGGTATTGCGCAGCACAAGCGAATCTGAATACGTTCCTTGCGACCACACAATGGAGGAACCAAACACAAACACGAGTGTTACCAACAAGAGCTGATATCGTGCCATGGTTATCATGGATTCATCACCGTCCAATGAATGGAGTAGGCGCCACCGATAGACGCTGATGTAACAACCGTGAACTGATTACCTACCGCATCGATGTTGGTAATCATTGCATGCACAGCAGCACCGGTTGGACCAGCAACGGTTACAGTTACCACAGCCCCTGCGATAAGATCAAATGTCCCCGTGGAGACAACGTGAGTTGCCGATGTTCCCGCCGGTGTGTAGATGCCTTTGCCTATACCCAAAAGCTGGAGCACATCAGAGGCGCTGCGCCTGCGGAGATCACCATTATCGTCGGAAGTAACAATACCCTCTGCTACAATCGGAGCAGCCGAGGCCGCAGATAGAGATCCGGCGCGGATGTTGGCAACACCACCGGCACCATTGATAGTGAAGTACGATGCGCCGCCAGGAGATATGGTAACGGTTGCCGTTGGTCCACCGGAAATCTCCAACGGTGTGTTGAAGCCACCATTGGCTGTAAACGACAGACTTGCCATGTCGAGATTGATAAAGCGGCTCGATACGAGTGGATTTTCTGTGTTCGATGTTCCGCCGAGACGGTAGGCGTTTGCGGTGAATACGATACCTTCTTGTGCAAGACCTGCTACCGGTGCACGACGCAGATTGTTCGATGCGTCGAGCGTGAGGAAGTCTGTTGCTGCTATTGCCACCGGTATGTTGTTAAACACAACGTTGCCGGTTGCTGACGGGGTTATCGTTATGGTATTGGTTGTGCCACCGGTTATACTCAGAGGACTGTTCGCACCACCGTTCGCGGTAATTGTCAGATCTGATGCATCAATGTTAATGAACCGGCT
>DAITNB010000006.1:0-128255 GCA_036834845.1 bacterium
GGGTATGTTTGATAGCAGAATGTCGGAATGTCGGAATGCCGGAATGCCGGAATGTCGGAATGTCGGAATGCCGGAATGCCGGAATGTCGGAATGCCGGAATGACAGAAGTACTTATTCGATCAATGTGGAGGAAGTTATGAGCTGTAGATGTGATTCTCAGAAGACCGTGCAGAGTTGGTATGACCTCCTGTGCCAGATGCCAAGAGATCCACGCGATGTATTGGCTATGGCACGTCTGGGTGCAACGCCCGGGGAGTGGTTCTTAAGCGCAAACTACCATCGGCCACTTGGCGCTTCCGTTTGGATAGTATCACCGATAGCGTACGCAAGTGAAGCGCTCGTTACAACGAATGCGTCAGACCAACAACAGATGGTATTTGATGCGGCTTCTTGGAACCAAGCACACCTCACAGTAAATGTTGATGTTGCAACTGCTCCTCCGCTGCGCAAAACGGTGTTCGTTCGAACTGGCGAAACATGGACGAATGCGATACCGCTGAGTTTAGGTTCGTCACCACAGTTCACTGAATTACAATTGAGCATTATGGACAACGCTGTCACGCGCGGTGATTCTCAAGGCACGATTCCTGTTTTTCGCTGGGCAAGTGGTCCGTATTCAGGCGCGCAGACTCTGAACCTTGTGTTCAAGCAGCCGGGACGATACACACTTGGTCTGATGGGAATCAACAACTCAACACCTGACTATTCGATGTTTGAAATGGATGTTGTGGCGGTCTGAACCCATCAAGTTTTGAAGGACTATAGTTGCCAACCGATTTTGTTATGAAAACCAAACATGTTGAGCATTAGCTCTACGTCCCGATTCAGACGTGGTTACCACCTGTCATTGTATGACCTACACAGGAGATACAAATGCTGAGATCAAAGAGTTTTTTTGGTTTCGCGCCACCCCCAAATTATTCGTTAAGTGGCATTGGAAACAACCTGCTGAACCTTCTCAATGCTGTGCCGCAGTTTCACAGTATTGAAGAAGGGTTGAAACTCGCCAAAGAGCAGTTTATTCCTGCGTGGGAAAAACAGAGAACTGCGACTATTGCTCTTTCCGCACAATTGGGAATTCTAAATCACCCATCGCTACCACGACTTGACAATAACAAACTTGTAGCAATTGCCGATAGACTAGTGGAGGATATTCGAGGTTATCCAAACAATAACCCAAAACGTGATGACCCAGAACAAGCTTCCACGCTGAATCTCGGGTGGTCATGGTACCTAGCACACTGGGGGTGGATGCTCGTTGTAGCTGGGGCCATGATGGGGAATTCTGACTTGATTGAAATTGGGTTTTACTTGATTGCGTTGGCCGCGGTTTGGAATGCTTTGTTTGGACCGTGATAATGAATCAGAAACTTTCAATCGGCATCCTTACTGTTTTCCTTGCGTTTCCGATGGAAGCACTAGGCATCACAGCAATTGATTCAGTTTCAAAGAATAATCCTGACTTTAGATATTTCCCCGAGGGAATATTGATAGGGGGCATGGACAACGGTAGTTCATGCACCCTTCTGCAAGCTGGTTTTGGGATTCAGTTTTCATTGAGTAGCAACACTTTTCTTTCGAGCGAATTGCATGTATCAGCGTTTGCAAAAGAAGATACTACAATCCCAAGCCACTGGATCTCATTTGGGTGCAATACTTCAAAGGACTGGGATTCGGGTTTTCGCATTAGGGCGATTGCAATGTTTAACGCGGGACAGCTAGGAACTTGGAATGATGACATTTTGCAGTGTGTTATTGGATTTGAATCAGCATATCGTGTAAGTACATTCAAAGAAATGGGTACGGGTACGTTAGGTATCGATTTATTCATTTGTGGCGGAATTGGTTACGATTTCGCAAAGGTTCATACGAATGGCTTCCTTAATGCTGGGGTGTTAATTGCAGATTGGCTTTCAGTATCGTGCGATGTGTTGTCATTCGCACGGTATTTCGATCCAGTCATCAACATGGGAAGATTGAAGTAGACACGCATACAAGCATGCATGCACATTTATCCTGAGAGCGTGTGACGAGCTAGGTTAGGGGCCGTTCCTTTGGAAGAGGTGCCGTTAATATCTTGCTCTCGTGACCACTTCATTCCGAACGCAACGATCCACCGACTCTTGCTGACTTGCGCGGTCACGTAGTGCCGAATCTCCTATTACCGCCCTGACGTATAGATGTTCGACGCGGTAACCGCAACGATACCATCGTACCCACCGTAGTCTAACTCTCGGTAGTAAGCAAAAGCAATAAAACTATTGGAAGATGATGCTGTATTGCCTTCGAACTCTTCGTACGACAGGTCGAGAATCTCGTCGTTGTCTGCACTTAAACGCCCGGTAGCGTAGAGATAGTTGTGGCGTCCGCGCCGTAGCCATTGTCTGCATCGGTAGAGTCGCAGCTCTTCGTCGAAATACATCATCCATGCCCGACTCGTTTGCCAGTTGTTGAATGACCCAACAAGGAATACATCCTCCTCGCTTGGTCCACCGGGTGCCGGGTCCAGCAGGATCTCAACAGGAACATACTCGTCGTCTATCGCAGACACCATGCGAGTATTCATTGCTCCATCATCCGAGCGCTCCAGAAACATGCCATTCCTCCTCAGGTCGCTAAGGGGCATCCGTACTGGCTGACCGGTAAAGGGGAACCGCGCTAGGTCCGTGAGATCAAGTATCCGATATTCGTTTTGTGCCGGCACGCGTGCTACCCGGAACACCTTGCCCCCTTGCACAATACCCACAACAGCGGTGCCAATACCTGTAGGATTAAGCGAAGCCGAGGTGCGTTCAGATACCGTAAAGGGCTCGGTCCAGCGATGATTGCGGTAGTAGGTAACCGTGTGAAGGTTGTTTGTAAGAAGTTTGCCTGTTCTGTCTGTAATAGTTGATTCTATGGTGTATGCAACGGAGCTTACGCGCTTTCTAGGCTCGTAAAAATCGGTCATAAACGCCATGCTCATTGTAGCACGTTTCTCTACCACAAATACGCGTGTTTCTGCTAAGTAGGCATCTGTAGCGAGATCGAAGAGCACAATCTTCCAGTTTCCGCTAAACCGAAATGTAAGTTGTGCATCAGGCAGCCGTAGCTTGCCACGATATCGGTAATATTTTGATCGCTCTGGACCAAGTGTCCAGTCTACGATCATTGTGCGATTGGTAACATCGGAAAGAAACCCATTCTCGTCAGGACGCCAATCTGCCGAGCAATGAATTGCACGGGCGTAAACATTTGGAATTGCTCGCGCAGAAACGTCGAACTCTACCGTTGCATGTGAAGAGCCAACATCTGCCGACGCGTCATTCCCCAAGAGAATCACGGGTGGCAATAACTCATTCGTTCCACCATAGGCGCGTATCATGCGCACAATGGGCGCATCTTCCAAGGCCATCACGGGAACATGCCACAGTAGGCAGGCCAGCACACACAGTGTGCGTATCATCCGCGGAGTGCCCGCATGTGTTCGCGAGCGCGCAGGCGATTCTCCCTGCGAATTGCTGCTTCTTCGAACCTCTGCAACTCTTCTTCGGTTTGCGGGGCAAGCTCCGGCGCAGGTAGGGGTTTGCCATACTGATCAATTGCCACAAACGTTAGATAGGCCTCAGAGGTACGCGTGCGCGTACCGTTGATAGGATCCTCTCGCCATACCTCAACATATATCTCCATAGATGTACGGAAGGCGCGAGTGAGCACACTGCGAATGTGGACAACATGACCAAGTTTGATGGGCTCGTTAAAGCTAATCTCGTCTACCGATGCAGTAACACATACCTTTCCGGAGTGACGCTGCGCGCTAAGGGCAGCGGCAATGTCTATCCAGTGCATCAAACGTCCGCCGAGAAGATTGCCAAGGTAGTTTGTGTCGTTCGGGAGCACAAGCTCCGTCATGATAATCACACTGTCTGATGGTGTTTTCATGGTATCCTTCGTTCAATCTGCTCTACATCCGCAAGCTGCTTTGGCTCGCGGACAAGTCTGCGGTAATTGGATATTAGTGTTCGAGCTTCGTCGTAGCGCTCCTGTACAAAAAGAATCTTAAGCTTCTCTACCATGGCCGGTTCCAGCCAATAGGAATCAGGAAACTCATCGATGATTGCATCGAAGTGAATTAGTGCCGACCGACGAACTTGGGTGTTGAGGTAGTGCTCGGCAATCAGCCAATGGCGTTCTGCAAGTCGGTCTCGAAGCACGCGCAATCGTTTGGCAGACTCCAGCGCAAGAGAATCGCTCATGAACATTGCGCCATAATCGGAATATGCCTGTATGGCCTTGCGGGTGTTCTCCTGATCTCGGTCCGCGGGTAGAGACATTTTGTCGTAACACACGGCTGTTTTGTACATGGACGGACGAACAAACTCGCTAGACGGGTACGACTTTCGAACCATGCTGTAGTTAAAGGCAGCCATGATATACTCGCCGCGCTCGAAAGAGATTTCTGCTAGGTAGTACTGCGCATCGTCTGCGTATTGCGACGCAGGATATTGCAGCTTGATCACATCGAGCTTTGCCTGTGCTTCTAACCATTCGCCATTATCGTAGGCCTTCTTCGCTTCGGCCCACACGTCGTCTACCGTTCGCGGAGCGTTGGCAGACCTTCCGGAGCCACAGCCGGCAAGCAACATCAGTGTTAAAGCGCCCGGTATGGTGCGCAGGAGAATACGAAGAAGCATAATTAGCAAAGATAACGGTTCTGCAGCTGTGGTATTGGTTTAGTAGCCCAAGCTTTCAAGCTGCGCTCGATCGTTTCTCCAGTCGTTACGCACTTTCACAAAGAGCTCTAGGTATACGGGCGTGCCCAAGTGCTCTTCGATTACACGGCGCGCCGTTTCGCCAACGGCTTTAAGCGCACTCCCCTTTGCGCCAATGAGAATGGCTTTCTGGTTCTCGCGCTCAACGAGTATATCGGCAGCGATGTACCACTTGCCCCCTTCACGTTCTTTGAACTCGGTAATGCTTACCTCGGTGGCGTAGGGTACTTCTTCTTTGAACTGTGTAAAGATTGTTTCGCGGATGAATTCTGCCACAAAAAAGCGTTCGGGACGGTCTGTGATCTCGTCGGCCCCGTAGGCGAAGGGGGCTTCGGGCGACATTTCGGTGAGTATGGCAAGCAGGTCTTCGACGTAGGTGTTGTTGCGGGCACTTATAGCTATTGCCTTGCAGAATAATCCGCTCAGGCGCGCCTCCTCCATCAGTGCCAGCGCGTTGGACCGGTTGGGAAGGATGTCCATCTTATTTAGAATCAGTACAGCAGGTTTTTGTTCGCGCTCCAATGTGCGCTTCCACATTGGGTCCAGTATTGTCTCGCGTTGCGAGGCCTTGGTGGCATCTACTACAACGCAAATGATGTCTGCTTGCTCCAATCCCTGGTCTACAGAGCCCATCATGGAGCGCTGAAGTTTATATCGCGGCGTAAGAAGTCCGGGCGTATCGATAAAAACAAGCTGCGTGGATTCAGTTGTATGAATGCCGAGGATGTTCTTTCGCGTTGTTTGGGGCTTTGGTGTAACGATGGAGAGATGCATGCCAAGTATGGCGTTCATCAAGGTAGACTTACCGGCATTAGGGCGCCCTACCAACGCAACCGTTGCGCAACGCGTCATTCCGAGCTTTCGGTTGTGGTGAGTGCGAACGTTACGCCAGGATGCGTTTCAATGTAGTGCAACTCTCGCTCAATAATCTCGCGTACAGCCGGCTTGAGAAATACATCTGTTGGCACAACTCTGCACAGCGCGCGCGCAAGAATAACCGCTGCCGCCTCGAGTGGCATAGACTTGTTAAGAATAATCAGTCGCTGCTCATGCACAACACAAGCACCACCACGAAAACTTCCGGATTCGCGACGCACGGTATAGTCCATGCTTTTTGCAAGTGCTAAGAGCTCGTCGAGAAGTTTATCTGCTTTCATTCGGAAACATTGGATTTCTGTTGTTGAAGGGGGCGAAGGGACGTAAACACAATAATCGTAAGCGCCGAAAGGAGCGAGAGTCCGAGAAGCATGTTAACGGCAGTATTTGTATAACGCGCCATAAACTTTGCCACGATGTCTGCCGTACTGGCAAGGGGCATTCCGGTGTTTCTATCAAACAATGTCCATAACTGATAGTCTTCCCATGCTATATACGCCTGAACGGGGATGATGAGAACGAACAGTATCGCAGAAATCATCATCCAACCGTGTGTGCGAAACATGCGCCTTCCGGTGGCTATCAGGCCAACTCCACCAACGGCGCACGCAAGAAAACACCACCCGGCTACGCCGCCAAGAATAGTGAACAGCCAGATTGTGTGGATACGTATATCTTCTGTCTGACTGGACCGAAACTCCAGTGTGCCCGGAGTAAATACGTCGAAGCCAACAATCATCCGCGCTACGCTGCCACCAAGCCAAAGCGCACCGCCAGCCACAAAGAGCAGAAGGAGCACCCGAAAGGTGCGTGTAGTGAACACGTTCATTAACGCTTGTACCATACCCGTGTGAGCCACTTGGTCTGGTTTTTCTCTGCGCCGGGATCTGTTACGTATTCTTCGAAGGGCGCCGCAGAAGGTGTGCCACCGTTGTTGGCAAACCATGCATCGCATGCACTGTGTGCCATTTCCGACATTTCGTACGGACCGTAATAATCGGCCACCAGGTAGCTGCCGGCCTCCAGAGTAACAGGGGTAACGGAGCCGCTACCTGTTGCCAACGTGGTTGTTGGAATTACGGCCTCGATGTCTGTTGTCTTGCCGTCCCACGTGTGGTAGATAGCCAGAGGTGCGCCTGCCATTGTAATCCCTTTATGGTCCATCAGCCGCAGGATTTCCGAATACCGTTGCGCTAGGGTGGCGGCAATGTCTTTTGCTTCGATTGTTCCTCGGATGCCTAATCCAAACGTTGCTGCGCGGCTAACTACCTGTACGCTCCGAACTTCGCCACCGATATCACGGGCAGCCCGAGACATGTTCGCTAAACCTTGCTCGAAATCGGGTCCTACCATCATTCCCATAAGGAGGTTGAACCAACGGGCAACAAGGTTGCCATCGGCGTTTGTATTCAGTGTCCACGTAACTCGTGTAGCTCCTGCCTCCGGCACGAAGGTGAACACTGCTTCCGCAGGTGAGCCACTAAAGTTGAGGTTGATGGCAATTCTTCTTGGGGTAGAACTCGTTATCGTATAGGTGCCCTCTCCGAGTTTGTCGCTCTTCCACGAATAGCCGGCGCCTTCTCCGGCGTCCGGACCAAAAAACGTAAGAACCGCGGCCGTGTCCATAGCCAACCATGGCGACCACTTCGTTACAAGTTTTACGTTGTTGACAAGGGCGTATACTTTTTCTGGCGCGGCAGACACAATGGCAGTGCGTTCTACAGTGCCATTATCCGGAAGAAAAAAACCGCCAATCACAACAACGGCAACAAGAGCAGCAACAATGATTGCCGCCCATTTGAGAACGCTCTTCATCGAATTTCCCAGTATAAATCTCTGCGGAGTTTTTCCATCCATTCTTGTTCCAGGCGTTGCTTTTTCTCGTACGTAGCCATCTGCTCTAGCTGCTTGTAATCTTCGTCGATGCTTGGTACGTGAGCCGCAATAATCCTCTTGCGATAGAGGATGTGGAATCCGGGTTTTGTTGGGTCTGCCGCGTAGGGCATGGGCTCCGAAACACCACCATCAGGCAAGGTGGTAAGTGTTGTGCGCATCTCATCGGGAAGGCGGGCGAGTTCTATCTGACCCATCGCGCCGCCGAAGCCCTGTGTCTCGCGCTCCTCGGAGAACTGCTTCGCAAGCGCCTCGAAGCTCTCGCCGGCAACAACACGTGTGCGAAGCTGCTGCAAAAACGCCTTGGCGCTGTCCTTGTCGGCATCACTCTGGCTTACGCGAATAAGAATGTGTCGCGTAGTTATAGAGTTGGTTGTTTTTGCGATTAACTGTATGATGTGCCACCCAAATGGCGACTCTACAGGTTGCGATATCTCGTTTGGCGAAAGCGCGAATGCTGCACTCTCGAATGCCGGAACAAACTTCCCACGCTCCACCGTGCCAAGGTCGCCACCGTTTGCAGCAGACATCGGATCGGAAGAATACCGTTTGGCAAAGTCGCTAAACGAGCCCCCTTTCACCAACGAATCGCGAATGCGTAGCGCTAAATCTTGTGCTTCTTTGTTCTTTTCCTCGGATGGCTTTACGTACCGCACAATGTGGTAGATATCTATGCGTTCTGGCGCCATTGGCAGTGAATCGCGATACCTATTGTAGAACAGCTCTACATCGGCCCGCGTGGCCTTAACACTTCCAAACTGTTTCTGCTGCATCTTCTCCACGAGGAGTCTCTTGCGGATCTCGTCTCGGAACTCTCTGCGAATCCTAGCCATGCTCATGCCGTAGAGATCTTCGATGCGTTTCTCGGAGCCAAACTGCTGCACTAGGGTTTGTATCTGGTACTCCATCCGCTGCGTGATTTCTTCTTCAGACACCTCAATGCTGTCTTCTACGGCCTTGGTCATCACAAGCCGCTCATTGATTAGCTGGTCTAAGATGGCTTTGCGAATGGTCGGATCGGTTTTGCTAATCTTGGGGTCGCGTTGTGCCAGCACTTCCATCTGACCGTCTACGTCGGACTTCAGGATGATTTCTCTGCCAACAATGGCTATGATGCCCTCAACAGAATTTTGAGCAAACGCAGCCGTGCACCAAAGCAGTGCAACGCTTAGGAATGTTAGGGGGCGAGCCATGAGCACAAATTTCACTTGCGTGTCTTCGCCGGTGGTGTACTCTTCCACAATGCATTTATGGTGGCAGTGTTAAACACTACAGGGTGTTTTGCTCGTACTTGCTGTAGCCACTCTTCTGTTAGCCGCTTTTGCAAGGCATCCTGATAGGCGGGCGCAAGATCGTTAAGTGCCTCTTCGAAAGAGCGTTGTTGCGGTGGCACGTAGCCATCGAATCGAATGATGCTCCAGCCTTTATCAATCTCGAATGGACCTATGATTTCGCCAATCTTTGTTGTTGCAATAATCTTCTGCGCCAACTTCGATGTTTTGGGTGAGAGGTTGGTTACCGCCCCTTTCTTGTCTCGTCCGCCCTCGCGTTGCGTAAACTCCGCAGCAAGTGTTGCGATGTTCTCTCCACGTTTAATCTTGTCTGCGTAGAGTTTCGCGAGTGAATCGGAAAGAACGTAAAGCTCTGTGAGGTTTACTTTTTGCTCGGTCATCCAACGGTTGCGTGTTGAATCGTAGAAGGCACGAGCGTCTGTTGTGTCGAAGCGGAGTTTGCTCCAAACTTCTTTCTCCTCCACCTTGAACAGCAGTATCCCGTCATTAAACTCCTGCATAAGCGAGGCGAAATCGGGGTATCGGTTCTCCAAGCCCACGGTTGCTAGTGCCAGTGCCTGTGGATCTGCCATCTTGCTCATGGCGCGCTCAATACCGCTATTGTTCAGTGTAAAGCCGCGCATGTCTACACGCAAACGCAGTGAGTCTGTGAACTGCCCAACAGTAATGTCTCTTCCGGGCATATGGTAGAGTACTTGTTCGCTCTGGAAGGGCGTAAGTTTTTTATACCACGTTGTGTCTTGTGTGTTCTTGGTTGTGTCTATGGAGCTCAGGAATAAACGAAGTGCCTGCTGCTCCCACCGGAAACCGAGAGCGGTTTTGATGGAGTCGAGAACGAAGTGTTTGTCTTCTTCAAAGTAGGTTCTGCGATAGGTGCGCTTTGCCGCATCGCGCTCGAGCATGGGGTCGGCCTTTTTCGTCGAGTCGCGGATAATGATGTGTGTTCCGTAGATGGTGTGAACCTTGCCAGAAACCTCGCCATCCTTTAAAGCATAGATGGCGTCTTCGAATGCCGGCAATAGGCGCTGCCCGTTGGGGTCGAGGCCGCCGGATCGGGTGTATGGACTACCTAGATATCCGCCCTTTGGTGCCGACGTTTTGTCGTCGGAATACACCATTGCAAGGTCTGTAAATGCATCGCCCGTTGGGGCAATACCACGAGCACGGAGGGCGTTGGACTGCTGTGGCTGCTTCATACGCAGGATGGCGATGAGCGAATCGGCAAATCGGTTGGTGGCAACAGAATCTCTTCCGTCTTTTACCTGCAGAAGAATGTGACGGAACTTTACCTGGTCTCTGGGTTCTTCTTTGAACACTTTTACGATAAAGTAGCCAAAGCGGGATGCCACTGGCACCTTGGACACGGAGCCCGGCTGAAGTGCGTAGGCCTCGTCTTCTACAGGTTTAATAATTGTGCCGCCGGATATCCACGGCAGGATTCCACCACTAGCTCCTGTTTCTTTGTCGTCCGACGAGTCGCGAGCAAGTTTCTCGAAGTCTGCGCCAGCGTTCAGTTGGGCGATGATGCGCTCGGCCTTTAGTCTGCTGCCCGAAGTGTCCCACTGCCGGGTTGTTGGATCCATTATTGCGCAGAGAATTACGCCCACGCGAAGTTCCTTCAGGCGTTTGCGAGTAAGCTCTTCTACTCTGCGGTCGGCAATTGCTTTATCGAAGAAGAATGTTTCCGACAACAGCTTGCGGTTGTTCGCAAGGTCGGCCTTTACAGCCGAGTCTTTGTCTATGCCACGATCATACGCGTCGCGCACCTTTAGGCGGTAGTTGGTATACAGACGCAAGAAATCGAGCGCAGTATCCTTTGGAACGGAGGTAAACTTTGTGTCTCGTCGGATAAGGTTCTTCTGAAAGGCGTGTTCTACGTCTTCGAGAAGAACTTTCTCGGAGCCAACGGTAGCAAGTACTACCGGACCCTTATTCGACTTTGGTGCTTGGGCTAATGCTGTGGCCGTACATGCTACTGCCATCACAAAGGTTAGCGCGAAACAAAGAGTACGTGTCATGGCGAACATCGTCATGAATGATAACCGGGATAGTTGCGAATGAATGGCGTTCTCAGACGCCCGAACGGCAAAAATAGTCAGTTGAGCAGTGCCAACCCTACTTTCCATACATCTCCGGCACCCATGGTAAGCACCAAATCGTTCTCCTGGAGCACCGCCAACACCTGTTCGGCCACGTTGGATACCTGTTCTATGTAGTGCACGTTGCGGTGTCCGGCATCGCGAGCGGCGTCTGCAAGGAGTTTGCCGGAAATTCCCTCTATGGGCTGCTCTCGTGCCGCATACACGTCGGTTACAATCAAGATGTCGGCCTCGTCGAAGGCCGTGGCGAAGTCTTCCGCGAGGTCGCGGGTGCGTGTGTAGGTATGGGGCTGAAACACCGCCACGATTCTTCGCTTCCAGCCACGTCGGGCGGCGTCGAGGGTGGCCCTAATCTCGGTGGGGTGGTGCGCATAGTCGTCTACAACCAATGCATTGCGTCCCGGTATCTCGCCCTTTACCTCGAACCTGCGGTAAACGCCCGAGAACTCGGACAGGCCGCTTTGAATGGCCTCGAAGGGAATGCCGCACTGTAGGGCCATGGCGCAGGCCGCTAATGCGTTGCGCACATTGTGGTCTCCGGGCACATGTAGCTCTATTGTGCCCAGGGCTACCCCCTTTACCACAAGAGTAAAACTGCTCGAACGTTCTTGGTAGGTAATGTCTGTGGCGCGCACGTCGCATTGGGCAGACAAGCCGTAGGTAACAACAACACGTTTGATAGTGGGCAGAATGGCGCGCACGCCGGGGTCGTCTAAACAAACGCAAGCACAGCCATAAAAGGGCACCTTGTTCGTAAACTCTGTGAATGCACCCTTGATATCGTCGAGGTCGCTGTAGATATCAAGGTGGTCGGCTTCTACGTTTGTAACAATGGCAATTGTTGGCAACAGTTGCAAGAAGGAACGGTCGTACTCATCGGCCTCGAGTACTATCCACTCTCCGTTGCCCAGGCGGGCATTGGTTCCGCCCAGACCTTTTAGACGACCTCCCACAATTACCGTGGGATCGAGTGCAGCACGCATCATCACTAAGCCGCACATAGACGTAGTAGTGGTTTTACCGTGGGTTCCGGCAATGGCCAAGCAGTATTTCAGGCGAGAAACCTCGCTTAACATTTCTGCACGGCGAATGATGGGGATCTTTCGCTCTAACGCGGCGGCAGTTTCGTAATTCTCCGTTGGTTTTACGGCGCTGGAATACACCACTACTTCGGCATCGTGGATGTTTCTGGCATCATGGCCAATCATGATTGTTGCGCCACGCTCGGCCAGATAGTCTGTTACGTCGGTCTTTTGCAAGTCGGAACCACTAACCCGAAATCCCTGAGCCAAGAGAATCTCGGCAATGCCACTCATGCCTATGCCACCGATGCCAACAAAATGTATGTTCGATACAGAACGTATCATGAGTAAAACTCCGGTCTTCTGTCGGCGAATATGTCGTTGATACTGTTGAACTTCTTCTCGCGTGATTCCTCGGGGTCGATCTCCGCTATACACACCGTGATTTCTTCTGCAGTGGCACTAGCGATAGTGTTGCCAAAAGCGTTGTAAATAACACTTTGTCCGTTAAACGTAATGGTTTCGCCCGCTACTTCTTCGCTTCCTGTGCGGTTAGCCACGGCAAGGGTAACCTTGTTTTCTAAGGCACGCACTGGCATAGCCATACGCCACACATGAGTAACAAGGTTGCTCGGGCACACAATAACATCAGCCCCCTTAAGGGCAAGTGTGCGAGCGCTCTCCGGAAACCGCCAGTCATAACATATCATGGTGCCCATAGTGCAACCAAGATGTTCCAGCGGTGTTACAAAAAATCCGGTGTTGCCTTCATCGAAGCACAAGGTTTCTTTGTAGAAAAGATGTGTTTTACGGTATACGGTAGGGGGCTTGCCAGGCACACAAATGAGTGCAGAGTTGTACAACTTTTCGCCATCGAGCTCTGCAAAGCCGCAGACAACGGTTTTCTGGCACTGCTCGGCAGTGGCGGCGATGGACGAAATGTTGTGCCCATTCACGGACTCGGCCACGCGACGCAAATCCTGGCGTTGTGTAAAGAAGTACCCGCTAGTACTGAGCTCGGGGAACACGATTACATCGGCGTCTACTGCGGTGATGTAGTTGTTAATAGTGGCCACGTTTTGGTCCACAGCGGCATAGGCCGGACACCATTGAATGGTTGCAAGGCGCATCACAATGGCACCGCCAACGAAAAAATGGGAACAGATCCCTGCATATTCAATGTGTAGGTTCCCGACGATGGGAGAATTGGTTCGGCAAGATCGAACAGCGCGGTGTTCAGTGCGTTTACCCCCACCGCCACCAACACTCCAATGGAGTACCCAACAAGCACGTCGCTTAGGTAATGCATGCCAAGATTTAGGCGGGCAAATCCGGTATAGAGTGCATACGCCACAGAAGGCACAATAACGCCCCACGTTGGATATCGGAGAATGAGAGAGGTTGCCAATGCCGCCGAGCCGGCAGCATGACCGCTAGGCATGGAGCCGTCGGCGTCGCCACGGTAGTTCACGATACAATTGGGGTAGGCTTGGTAAGGGCGCGGTCTGTCGAACAAATGTTTTAATGCGACTACTGTACCGTACGTAACACCCATGGTAACAAACGTTTGCAGACCCGACTCCGCGGAATATCGCCATGTGTCTGCGTTGGCAGAACTTGGCACCTGCACCTCCAGCATACCGTAGGCATAGAGTGCAACAGGAACGCCAATCGAGAGAGGGAGTAATGCATCCGATGCCCCCTTCGAGAGTGAACGAACAAATTCACTCTCAATGGTGTTGGCCCGATACGTTAGGTTGGCTTCCCACGGAAGAGAACTGCAGTCCTGAGCACGTAGGCCTATACTGCCGCAGAGCCACAGCAAAATGATTACACAACGCATGTGCAAAAGTAGCACCGTATCTTCGTTGCTGTATGAACATAGCCATTGCCGGTGCTACAGGCCTTGTTGGCCGCACCATGCTCCGCGTTCTTGAAGAACGCGAAACACCAATTTCTTCCATAACACTCCTTGCCTCGGCTAGAAGTGTTGGCACCGTTATTCCGTTTCGAGGCCAGAACCTAGTAGTGCAGGAGCTGCGAGAAAGCAGTTTTGCGGGCATAGACGTGGCGTTGTTTAGCGCTGGTGGCGCTCTCAGCCGAGAATTCGCACCGATAGCTGCCAAGGCGGGATGCGTGGTGATAGACAACTCGAGTGCCTGGCGTATGGATCCCGATGTGCCCCTTGTCGTGCCAGAGGTAAACCCTCTGGATGCGCTGCGGCATAAGGGGATAATTGCCAACCCAAACTGCAGTACTATTCAGCTAGTTGTAGCCATAAAACCAATTCTGGACACGTGGGGAATTCGCAGACTTGTGGTGAGCACGTATCAGAGTCCTAGCGGTGCCGGACAGCGCGGGTTAGATCAACTACTTGCCGAACTGCGAGGCGAGAATCCCGGTTCGCGAATGTCCTCGCACCAGCTCTCTGGCAACACGGTGTTCCATACAATAGGGGGCGTGGGCGAATCGAGCGAAGAAGAAACAAAGATGATGCGCGAAACACGACGCATCCTGCACATGGAGCAGCTACCTATCGCGGTTACGTGTGTTCGTGTTCCCGTAATTGGTGGACATGGAGAATCGGTTGCCGTAGAAACGCAACGTCCATGCACGGCGGATGAGGTTCGCACGCTTCTCTCGCAAACGCGCGGGGTTGTTGTTCTCGACGACCCGGCGAGCGACATTTATCCCACGCCGCAGATTTCTCGCGATACGAACCCTGTGTATGTTGGGCGTATCCGCGCCGATATATCAGTGGAGAACGGCGTTCTCCTGTGGGTGGTAGCGGATAACCTTCGCAAAGGTGCGGCCACCAATGCCGTGCAGATTTTAGAAGTGTTGCTGGAGAACCAATGAACCGCTACGTGGTAATTATGGCAGGGGGCGCAGGGGAACGCTTTTGGCCGCTGTCTCGGCAGCGTTCGCCCAAGCAGTTGCTGCGTCTTACGCGTTCGGATATGTCCATGATCGAGGAAGCCATCGAGCGCGTTACGCCTCTGGTGCCAATGGAGCGAATACTAATCATAACCAGCGCGATCCTTCGTGATGCCATCATTGGTGCTCTGCCGAACTTTCCCGCTCATAACGTGATTGCAGAGCCTGCCAAACGAAACACAGCGCCATGTTTGGCACTGGCCTGTGGAATCATTCATGCGCGCGAAGGCACAGACGCGCTCATGGCAGTGCTAACGGCGGATCATTTTATCGGTAATGCAGCCGAATTCCGTTCCAACGTGTCTATTGCGTTAGACTTTGCAGAAACATCCGATGCGCTGGTAACGTTGGGAATACCGCCGTCTCGACCGGAAACCGGGTACGGATATATTCACGTATCTGCACCTGCTACCGGCACTGGTGTGGTAAAGGTAGATGCATTTAAAGAAAAGCCCAACTACGACACAGCATTGGAATACGTGGTAAGTGGAGAGTATCTCTGGAACAGTGGAATGTTCTTCTGGAGAACTCAGTCCTTAGCAACCGTGATGCGTAGAGTTTTACCCGATGTTGGCAACGCCATAGACAGTATCAGCGAGAGTATTCGCGGCGGTAACCAGGACGAGTTACAGCGCTTGTTTGCCGCATTGCCCGATATCTCGATAGACTACGGTGTAATGGAGCGTGCGTCCAATGTGTTTGTGCTGCCGGCAACATTTCCCTGGGACGACGTAGGCAGTTGGGATGCACTAGAGAGAATGCAGCCACTCGACGAAAGTAACAATGTGCTGCAGGGAGACGTGGTGGCGGTAGACGCAAGCTCTTGTGTAGTGGTAAACACTCATACACGTTCACACACCGTAGCCGTACTTGGCGTAACGGGTGTTGTGGTTGTAACAACCAACGATGCTACCATGGTGTGTTTAAAGGACCGCGCCCAAGACGTTAAAAGAATCGTCAGCACACTGCGCGAGCAAAACAGAGATGACGTACTCTAACGAGTTGGTTCAAAGTGCAGGCAATCGCATCGCCATATCCTTTGATATGGACGAAGTGGAGGTTACTACACCAGATGCCGCCTTAGAAGCCATCCGCGAAGCACTCTCCCGCCGAATAACGGAGATGTTGCGGACCAACCCCGAAAAACTCATGTCCATTCTCTACCGCATCGATGTGCGGGAAGACATGGTGAACACCATTTTGAATACGGCCTTTCCCACCGAAGTGCCGCTGCTGCTTGCGAACCTTATCATCGAACGTCAGCTCGAGAAAGCGCGCACGCGCGAACTACTTCGGAATAGTGATACCGACCAATGAAAACACTGCTTACGAATATCTCGTCGTTAGTTACCGTACGCGCAAACGGTGCCCCCTCCAAAACCGGTAGCGCCATGCGAGACGTTGGCGAGATTACGAATGCCGCAATCCTTTTTGATGAACGTGTACTTTGGGTGGGGCGGGCAGACGAAGCAGATAGCATGGTGGCAGAAGATGTTGACGTGATAGACTGCACGGGCAAAACCGTTATGCCCGGCTTTGTGGATTCGCACACACACATGGTGTTTGCAGGTTGGCGCGCGCACGAGTTTGCGCGCAGAATAGAAGGCGCAACGTACACAGACATAGCCGCAGAGGGCGGGGGCATACTCTCAACGATGCGTGCTGTGCGAGATGCCACTGTTGAAGAGCTGTATACCATTGGCGATGAGCTTGTAACGTCGGCACTTGCCCACGGCACAACCACGGTAGAGATAAAGAGCGGGTACGGACTCGATGTAGAATCGGAGTTAAAACTCCTCGAAGCCATTGGCGACATTCGAGAGAACCATCAGGCACGTATCGTAGGCACCTTCCTTGGAGCCCACGCCGTTCCGCCGGAGTATTTCGGCAATGCTAATGGCTACGTTGATGAGGTAGTGCATCGCATGCTGCCGGCCGTTGCCGAGCAAGGTGTGGCATCCTTCTGCGACGTGTTTACCGATGTTGGCTTTTTTTCGCGCGAGCAAAGCGAGCGTGTGCTGCGGGCCGCGAAAGCGCTTGGTCTTGGACTCAAAGTGCATGCCGATGAGATTGGGGTAATCGGTGCGTCCGAGATGGCTGCGGAGCTTGGCTGTATAAGCGCCGATCATTTAGAGCATAGCACAATAGACCAGATTGTGGCCCTCCGTAACGCAGGCGTTGTATGCACGTTGTTGCCCGGCACGGCTTACACGCTGCAACTGCCATACCCAGATGCGCGCACCATGATCTCCGAAGGGGCTATTGTTGCGCTAGCCACAGACTGCAATCCGGGTTCGTGTTTTACCGAGAGCATGCAAACAATTCTCTCCTTGGCTTGCGTTAACATGCGCATGACTATTGAGGAGGCCATTGTGGCCTCTACTCTCCACGGAGCCGCTGCTCTTGGTCTTAGCGAGCACCTCGGCTCGCTGGAAATTGGCAAGTATGCAGACATTGTGGTGTACAACATTCCCAGCTATCAACACCTTGTGTACCACTTCGGCGTTAACCACGTTTGGACGGTGTTTGTAGGGGGCGAGGAAGTTGGATAGTAGAGATTCCGTTGCTGCTATGCGGTGCCAGCAATAAAGGACCTCATTGAAACGCTGCCCAGGTCAATCTGCTCATTGAAGAACATCACTTCGTCGGCCGGACCGAGAGTTCCCAACGCATAGAGCATAGGGAGATAGTGCTCATCGGTTGGTATGGCCAGAGCGGCCGCTGAACCCAGCTCCTTGTATCGAGCCAACTTCACAATGCTGTGTGTTTTGATGAGGTCTGCGGAAAGTGCATCGAACTCCTTCGCCCACTCATACTCTTGCCTGTCCATGGACATCATGCGTAGGTTATGAACGATGTTCCCGCTCCCAACAAGCAGTACGCCGCGATCGCGCAATGCAGAGAGATCATTGGCCAATGCAACGTGTTGCTCCGGATTGAGATGAACATCCAGACTAATCTGCAGCACGGGTATATCTGCCTTGGGGAACATCCTGCATAACACAGACCATGTTCCGTGATCGAGACCCCATTCATGATCGAATTCGATGAGGTTTCTTGTTAGTGTTGCTACTTCGGTGGCCAGCTCTGGAGATCCCGGTGCCGGATACTGCACTGAGAACAGCTCCTTTGGAAAACCACCAAAGTCGTGAATTGTTCGAGGTTGCGTCATGGCCGTAACACGTGTTCCTCGCGTTTGCCAGTGAGCGCTGATACATACAATTGCCCGCGGAGGGATAAGTGCGTTGCCAATGGACTCCCATGTAGATGCGAAGGGATTGGTTGTGATGGCGTTCATGGGATTGCCGTGACCAACAAAGAGTGCCGGCATTCGTGGAGTTGTTTTCTGACGTAATGCCCACTTTGCTAGGGCCGATAGATCCGTCATGGCAGTTATTCCCGCAAAAGTGAGAGCTCGAAGTACGCTGCGGCGAGTGCTCATAACGCAATATAGGCGTGCAAACATGGAATGTGCCCCGTAAGACCGCTCCGTGTCAATCGTGCGTCGTAATTTTCGTGCATGACCATCAAACTATTCAACACGCTCACAAAGCAAATCGAGCAACTTCGTCCACTCGTCAACACCACGGTACGCATGTACTCCTGTGGTCCAACCGTCTACGACGTGGCACACATTGGGAACATGCGATCGTTCCTTGCAGCCGATCTTATTCAGCGCACGGTTCGCGCCGTAGGGGGCTATGAGGTCCGGTGGGTGATGAACATCACAGACATTGATGATAAAACAATCCGCGACAGCGCCGTTGGGTCTGACAAGTGGTTGCCAGAAATGGGCATCCAGAGCGGTGATGCAAGAAGCGATCTGCGTGCATACACAGAATACTACGAGAAACTGTTTGTCGAAGATCTTGCTCAGTTTGGTATTAACACGGAACAGATGGCGTTTATGCCGCGCGCAACCGAGTTTATTCCGCACATGCAGGATCTTATCCGAGAGATTGTTCGAATAGGTCATGGCTACGTTAGTGAAGGCTCGGTGTACTTTAACGTTGATGCCTACTCGGCTGCACATGAATATGGTAGACTGTTTGCCATAGACAAGGACAACTTCCGTAAGGGTGTTCGGATAGACGCAGACGAGTACGACCGTGAATCTGTGAGCGACTTTGTGCTTTGGAAGGCCGCAAAAGAGGGAGAGCCGGCATGGGACTTTGAGCTGGACGGAGTTGTGTTGCCCGGGCGCCCGGGATGGCACATTGAATGTTCTGCCATGTCGAAGGAACTACTTGGACTTCCGTTTGATATCCACACCGGGGGTGTAGATCTGCGCTTTCCGCATCACGAAGATGAGCTGGCACAGTGCACCAGTGGCTACCATGTGCCAGAACAAGCAACCATATGGATGCATAACGAGTTTCTCGAAGTAGAAGGCATGAAGATGTCGAAGTCTCTCGGGAATTTCTATACGCTTCGCGATCTCGCAGCCAAAGGGCTTAACCCGCTTGATGTGCGTTTTGCAATGCTCCACGCTCACTACCGAACCGTGCTAAACTTTACCGAAGAGAGTGTTACTGCATCGGCCACATCGCGAAAAAAATTGCAAGACTACGTGTACGAGGTGTGGTCTGCCTGTTCGGGAGTTATGGCAGAGAGTGTTGCAGGTGTTGGACTCGAGTTGCAAAGCGCAGTCTTCGAGCATCTAGCCAACGACATACACACACCAAGAGCGCTCGCAGCATTGTTCACGTTTGTTGGTAATAATCCTGTGCGTGCATTGTCCACCACAGGCGCGCAAGAGGTTCTTCGCGCGCTCTACACGATAAACGAAGTATTCGCCGTACTCACCATAAGCGCAAAGCCCAGCGTGGATATTCCGGAAAATGTGCAAGAGATTGCCAACGCACGCTGGCAGGCACGCAGCAGCAAAAACTGGGCAGAGTCCGACAGGTTGCGCGAAGAGTTGCTTCGGTTGGGTTGGGCGATGAACGACGGCAAGGACGGATTTACTCTCGAGCCACAGTCATGATAGAGAGCGTTACCGTTGTTGGCATTGGTAAGGTAGGGGGCTCTGTGGCTGCCCGGTGTACAGAAGCCGGAGCAACGGTAACCAGGGTTACACGCGTCACAATAGATGCGTGGTTGGCAGATTCTTCCTCTGCGGGTACCGTGGTTGTTCTTGCCACCAAGGATGATGTGCTAGAGCGCGTTGTGCAGCGCTTGATGCTTCGCAGCGAAACGCTTCGGCAGTCCGTGGTACTCCATGTAAATGGTTCGCTTGGACGAGAAGTGCTTGCCCCCTTGCAAAACCTTGGGATACGTACCGCGGCCGCACATCCATTTCAAACGTTTGGAAGCATAGACCCCACAGCGTTAGACGGTATTGGATGGGGCGTAGAGTGCGATAGCGCGGCGTGGAGTGTTGTGCGCGATTTTGTGAAGCTTACAGGGGGCGAGCCATGGCTGCTTACGGATGTTTCTCGTGAGCGTAGACTCCGTTATCACGCGGCTGCAGTGGCGGCATCGAACTTTACTTATGCGGCCTACGAGTTGGCGCGCAAACTGGCCGCAGATGCCGATATCCCCGCACCGATGTTCTTGCCTCCAATCATGCTGCGTACCTATGAGAATGCAGTGAAGGCATTGGTTGATGATCTGCCGTTTGCTGTAACGGGACCGTTGGTGCGAGGAGATGTAACAGCCCTCGAACGTCAACTCGCTGCCATCCCATTTGAAGAACGCGCTATGTATTGCAATCTATCGCGAGCGCTGTTAGCTGTTGTTGCGGGGCGGCTACAACCAAACGTTGTTGCGCAGATAGAGCAGCTATTGCGATAGGAAGAGGTAGTTACAATTCGGCGCGCATTCGTTGAATGTTCTCGGCGATGTTGCCGGAGAAAATTCCACTGCCGGAAACCAAGATTGATGCACCAGCATCAACAACGCGACGTGCGTTTTCTACCTTTATGCCTCCGTCTACCTCTATCTCCACGTGGGAGAGTCCGTTCGTATCTAAAAATGTACGTAGGCGCTGGCACCGAGGAAGGAACGAAGGGATAAACGCTTGCCCGCCATATCCGGGGTTAACAGACATCAACAGCACAAAGTCGGCCTCGGCCGCTGCTTCAAAGGCGAATTCGAGAGGGGTTACGGGATTTAGCACAATGCCGGCACGCTTACCAAGCCCCTTAATTCTTTGAAGTGTGCGATGAAGGTGTGGCGATACCTCGCAGTGGACACTTATCCAATCTGCTCCGGCCTCTGCAAACTGCTCTACCTGATGGTCGGGGTTGTTCACCATAAGATGAACATCGAGTGGCATGGTGGTAATGGTTTTAAGGTGCTGCACGAAGGCCGGACCAAACGTGATTGGTGGCACGAAGTGACCATCCATAACATCCACGTGCAACACGTTGGCGCCGGCTTGTTGGCATGCGGTAACATCAGCTCCAATGGTAAGCAGGTTCGACGCAAGAAGGGAGGGGGCTATGCGGGGTGTGTGTGTCATTTACCACCAAAGGAAATTCCAAACTGAAGTCCGAACGGGGTGCGACCTTTTTCCATTGTATACCAAGAGCCAACGGCAGCCAGATGAACCTTGAGAAGCGTAGAGAGTTTGGCGGTTCCTCCAACGCCCCCTATCGTGGCTAAGCCCCACGTAGACGTTGGATTAGAGAAAACGTCGAAGCCGGCAACACCTCTGTCGGATCCCAAGGCAATGCCGGTTTGCACGTAGGCAAAGGCGCCAAGGCGAGAGTCGCCAACGATATACACTCCGGGTCCGAACTGAAGAGAGAGTACGTCTCTGCGCTCTACACCGGTGCCGCAAAAGGCCAACCCAAACCACCACCGCCGGTTGGAGTTAAGGTTGAAGAACGACTGAAACCCAAAACCTCCGTTTGGAAAATTGTTCGATTGTGGGGTCCAGGTGCGATACACAGAGATAAGCGTCCAACTGGAAGATGGACCACTGATATCGCCCAACTCCTCTTGCGCAAAGAGATGCACAGGAGCGAGTATGCAAAGAATGAGAGCGAAAACGAGAATGATTTGTGTCATGCCTTGCAAAAATGCGTTAAACACTCGGCATGGTGGGTATTTTTGCCGTCTATGGAGTTAGAAACAACCACGCGCAAGACAATTCTCTCTGGTATGCAGCCCACAAACGACCTAACGATAGGTCAGTATGCCGGAGCGCTGCGGAACTGGGTTACGCTACAGCACGAGTACAACTCGCTGTTTTGTGTTGTAGATCAGCATGCAATTACGGTGCGCCAAGAGCCGGCGAAGTTGCGCAAACGCACGTTAGACGTAGCTGCAATGTACATGGCCGCGGGCATCAATCCAGAGGTGTCTACTCTGTTTGTGCAGTCTGCCGTTCCGGAGCATTCCCAGCTAGCATGGGTGCTAACGTGCCTAACGGGTTTTGGAGAATGCTCGCGCATGACCCAGTTTAAGGATAAGGGGGCGCAACACGCAGACAATGTGAATGTTGGGTTGTTTACGTACCCTATTCTGATGGCTGCGGACATTTTGTTGTACAATGCAGACCTTGTACCCGTTGGCGAAGACCAACGCCAACACTTAGAGCTTACGCGCAATTTGGCAGAACGATTTAACCACCACTATTCGCCAACGTTTACCGTGCCGGAGCCGTTTATTCCCAAGGTGGGCGCCAAGATTATGTCTCTGCAAGAGCCAGAGAAGAAGATGTCGAAATCGGACAGCAACGAAAGGGCAACGATTTTTCTCGTTGATTCCGACGATCAAATCCGATCGAAAATCAAGCGCGCGGTAACTGATAGCGGAACAGACATTGTGTTCGACGAAGCCAACCGACCCGGATTGGCAAATCTTATCACCCTCCATCATGTTGCAACCGGCACCTCGCACCAAGAAATTGTGTCAAATTTTGCCGGTTTGGGATATGCCGAGTTTAAGGAAGCGGTTGCTGAGTCGCTCGTGGAGTTTATTCGCCCCATTCGAGAGCGATATCTGTCTATCCGTTCCGACGAAGAAGCGTTAAAGTCCACGCTGCGTAATGGCGCAGAACGCGCCCGAGACCGTGCCCGCAAGGTACTGCGGAAGGTGTACAAAAAAACCGGTTTCGTGGAGCTGTGAACCCATAATGACTCTTCATCTCTCGCCGGGTGGTCCACAGCCGTCGGCCTCCGATCTATTAGACGGGTTGAACTCTGCGCAGGCAGAGGCCGTGCGCACCACCGAAGGTCCGGTGCTGATTATCGCCGGCGCCGGTTCCGGCAAAACACGCGTGCTTACGTATCGCATGGCATATCTGCTGCGCATGGGCGTAAACCCAGCACACATTCTGGCGTTAACCTTCACAAACAAGGCGGCGCAAGAAATGAAGGAGCGTATCTCTCACCTTGTGGGAGGGGGCGTTGCACGCTCCATCTGGGCTGGTACCTTCCACTCCGTGTTTGCACGAATTCTGCGGAAGTATGCCGAGAGGGTGGGTTACACAAATTCGTTTACGATTTACGATGCAGACGATCAGCTTGCCGCCATCAAGGCGGTGATGAATCAGATGGGTATATCGCAACAAGTTTTGCCGCCGGGTGGTGTTAGGGCTCGCATCTCGTCGGCAAAAAACGCCATGATTTCGTGGCAAGAATATGCTCGCAATGCCAACTCGATTGCAGAGAAGCAGTCGGGTCAGATTTACGAAGAGTACGAAAAGCGCCTTCGTACAAGTAACTCGATGGATTTCGACGACCTTCTGCTGAACACCAATGTGTTGCTCGCAAACCACCCCGATGTGCTAGAAGAACTCCATGATCGGTTTCGATACATCATGGTTGATGAGTATCAAGACACAAATCGTGCGCAGTACAAGGCCGTTACGTACCTGGCGCAAAAGTTCAAGAATGTTTGTGTTGTTGGAGACGATGCCCAGAGTATTTACCGGTGGCGCGGTGCAGACATTCGGAACATCCTCGACTTCGAAAAAGACTATCCTAATGCACGTATTGTGCGCTTAGAGCAGAACTACCGTTCTACAAAAACAATTCTTGCCGCTGCAGATAGTGTTATTAAGCGCAATGCAAAGCAGATGAAGAAAACGTTGTTTACGAACAACGCAGATGGCGAGAAGATTACGGTTCTGGCGTGCCGCGACGATAGGGAAGAGGCAGACATGGTGGCGCGCACCATTGCCTCGCGCATGAAAACCTATGGTTATGGATGTAAGGATGTGGCCATACTCTATCGTACAAACGCTCAGTCTCAGGCGTTGGAAGATGCGCTGCGCAGGGCCAACATGGCCTACCACATTGTAAGCGGTGTAAGCTTCTACAAACGGAAGGAAGTAAAGGACACACTGGCCTACTTGCGTGTTCTCGTAAACCCTTCCGACGGCGAGAGCATTCTGCGGATTATCAATGAGCCAGCGCGTGGCATTGGCCAAACTACCATGGAGCGTGTGCAGGAATTTGCCGCCCAACATCAGTGTACGTTGTTCGATGCTCTTCGGAGAATAACGGAAGTACCCATGATGCAGGCACGAGCCGTTAAGTCCGTTAACGACTTTACGGGCATTGTACTTCGGTATCAAGACCTAATGAAGGAACTCGCCCCGGCCTCTTTGGCACAGGCCTACATCGAGGCCACGGGCTTGCCGCAGATGTACCGAGTGCAGCAAAGCGAGGACGCGTTAGACCGATGGAACAACATCGAACGTCTTCTCGACCACATAGCAGAGCAGCAAGAGTTGGACGAATCGTTAACGCTTGTCCGCTACTTAGAGCAGATATCGCTTCTGAGTGATGCCGATGATGCTCAGATAGGCAGCGACAGAATAGCACTAATGACGATGCATGCGGCAAAGGGCCTCGAGTTTCCGCTTGTGATTATTGCGGGTTTAGAACAAGGTTTGTTTCCTCTGGCAAAGGCCGAGACAGACGTAGCAGAACAAGAAGAAGAACGAAGACTGCTCTACGTGGGAATAACCCGTGCGCGCGAGCAGCTTGTGTTGTCGTACGCCGAACGCAGGTATCGTTTCGGAGAGCTGGTGTTTTCTAGGCCATCGATGTTCTTAGGCGAGATCGACGCACAAACATTAGCTCCGAGTGGTAGAAGTTTAACCGGTGGGGGAGCGCAACCAAACAAGCCCCCTGCCAGGCCTTCACAATCGTATTCTCAGTTGCCCTCTTCCGAGGGGTATTCCCAAATACCCACACCAAAGAGGTACACCAGCGCAAGTCAGCCAAAGGCGCGCGGAATACAACCTCCGGCTCCTAGTGGACCCACAACCGTTTCTGTAGGGCAGCGCGTGCGGCACCCAATGTTTGGCGCCGGTACGGTTAGCGCCGTTAGCGGAACGGGTCAGAGCGAAAAAGCAACGGTGCTCTTCGACAATGGTCAGCGTAAACAACTAATGGTTGCATTCGCGCGACTCGAATTGTTGTAAGGGGCGGCTCGGCGCGTTGTTTATGCTGCCCGCGGCACCGAGAACGTAACACTAGTGCCCATTCCTAGGGCGCTGCTTACGCTAAATGTGCCGCCGTGTAACTCAACTAGTCTCTTGGCAATAACCAGCCCAAGGCCAATACCTTGTTGTTCTTGAGACTGACGCCGGAACTGACGATAGGCGCCAATTTCGTTCAGCTCGTGTTCCTGCATGCCAACACCGTGGTCGCGAATGGTAAACACCACGTCGGAAGACGTGGCCGTGCCACTTACGGTTACGGGAGTACCTAACCTACTGTAATACAGGGCGTTGTCTACAAGCTCCGTCATAACCTTGTCTAAATGCTGTTCCATCATGGAAACCGGAATGCCTTCGATATCGAGGGCCACCGAAAGATCGGCCTGACGTTGATGGGCCAGTGCGCGCTGGATGGCCGCATCGTACACCACCATGGCGGGTTCTTTCGAGGTGCACTGACGCATTCGTTCTACGTGGAGCGGACTTTCGGCAAGAGTTTCAATCTGCGCATACATCAGGAAGTTGTCTGTAGTGCGCAGCAGACGGCGGGCTGCAGAAAGGATCTCGGCGCTTACGTCTCGAATATCTTCTACCGGTACATCAGAGGCATGACCATGAAGAAATGACGCCTGCCCAATGATGTCCGTTAGCGGGGTGCGATATTCGTGTGGCAATGCGTAAAGCAACGAAGGTTGCGGCATTTGTGGCATGTTTACCACCGGCGGAACTTCACCGTGAACCGGCAGGCCCTGAATGGTAAGCAAGGAACGAATGCCGGCCTCGGTTAGCGGACGCGAGATTACACCGTAGGGAGCCGCGGTGGCTGCAAGCGGCTCTCTCTCGTCTGCGAGAACAATAAACGGGGTGTCGATGTTCAGCCCGTGTATGTAGAGCTTTTCACGAAGATCTTTAATGCGAACAAAGGACACATCGAGAACAATAGCGGATGGGCGGTGGTGCCGCACCAAGCTTTGTGCCGTAACCAAGTCTGCAGCCAGCAGAACGGATACGTCGTGCGCCATAATTGTTCGTGCGGTTTCTACTCTACGCTTAGCGTCGGAGTCGATCAGCAAGATTGTGCGAGGGGATTGTGCTGGTGCCATGATTGCGTTGAGGTGTTGTAACAGACGCAACTTATCCAATCGTTGTGGAGATAGAAGAACGAAATGGGTCGATTTGTTACATACCCTTTTCGGGGGTAAACACAAGAATACGGCAGTAAAAGTTGGACCTCAATTCGTAGAAATACCGCGATTTTACGCGGTTTTGGCGGCAATTTTCATTATTGGATTTCTTCCCGGATACTCGCAACAAATTGCCCCTTTGTTACAGCCCCCCGACCAACTTTTTGGCAAGGGAATAGAGTTTGGGGTGGATAAAATCACCAATACGTTTGTCTGGGTAGGCAATGCAGACATAACCATCCCCTCCGATTTGGGCGATTTTCGGGTATTTAACAGCTACCGTGCCTCGGCTTTTCGCACGGTTACCACGGCCACCAGAGACGACGAGAACTTTCAGCTCTCCTGGGAGCGCAGACTAGTTCCGGACGTAACAGCCGTGGTGAGGCAGGGCTATGTATTGTCTCGCGACTCGCGCAGTGTGGGGTTAAACTCGCTGGAGCGCCTTGGTATTGCAGGGGGCGTGCGGTTTGGCGCCCTAGAAACCTCAAACATCGAGGCCCTGATTGGAGTAGAATCCTCGAGTCAGCTCGGCGTCCGAGCGCTGGGTCCGCTCGCGGGAGTCCGTGCCCTCCTACGCGACGTGGATATAGAGCTGTGGCAGCTCTCCGGTGCAGCGTATGCGGATTGGCAGTTGATAGACGCCCAGCGCACGAATACCGATGTTGACCTTCGTGCCGATGTTATTCGCCCCCTAGCCGAAGGATCTGTGGCACAGATTACACTGCAAGCCGTGAATCTTGGACGCGAGTTTTTTACGAATGTCTCGGCCGGGTCGCAGCTCGACGTAGAGCAGCGCAACGAACAACGGATTATTGTGGGCGGCTCTGTGGGCTACGCCATTATTCCGGAGTTGCGTGTTTCGCTCACCACATCGTTAACGGCCGGAGCCGTAGACCGGGGTTATCGAACCGCTATTCCGGCAATTCCCCTCAGCGCCGTAGAGCGCCAGCTGCGCGAGCTGATTTTGGATGTAGAAGCTTCTGCGGAGGTGCGGCAAACATCATGGAGCATCTTGGGCGGTGGGGCGGTGTTTAGCAGGAACGAGCAAAACGGCGTAGTAAACAGACATGGCCTAAACCAAGGCGATCTCGACGCTATTCGTGCGCAGGAGTTCCAGCGGGATAATGCTACGTTTCGGTCAAAATTGTTTGGAAGGGGCGAGTGGTTCCCGTCCGCCCACGATACAGTGCGGTTTGATGTTTCGGGATGGCTACTGCGGTACAATACGCCGAGTGCGTCCAACGACGATGACCGAGACGAACTGGCAACAGTTGCTACTCTTGGATATGCACGCCGAATTTCGCCGGTGTTGTCCTTCAACGTGGCACTCTCCGGACAGTACCTGCACCTGGTGTTTCTTAAGTCTACCCGCAGTGCGTTAAACAATGTTAACCGGGTGCTCCGGCTTTCGCCGTCGGTACACATCACCGGATCTGTGGTGCGCATGCAGCCCCAGTTGGAGGTACTTGCCAATTATACCGTGTACGACTACGAAGGTGTTGCCGCCTCTGTGCGTTCGTTCAGCTTTCGTCAGGTGTCCTACCGCGACTCGATACACGTGCAGTTTGCCCGCAGTTATCATGTAGAATCGCAGGTGCTGCTCCGTTACTTCGAGCGTTCAACGCTGTTGTGGGCCAATTTTTCGGAAACTCCCCAAACAGGCAACCTCGAGTACCTAACGAAACTGCTTATCTTCAACACACCGTCCGCAGCGTGGAGTGTTGGAGCCGGTGTGCGACTGTATTCGTTGGATCAACGGACAATATTGGCCGGAATGCCGCAGTTGAATATTGGCTCTGTGTACTCCATCGGACCCGAAACAGCTATCCGCTTTGTAACACCTGGAGGATCCTTGCTTACATTGTCTGGCTGGTACGAGTTTCAAACCATAAATCAAACAGCAAAGCGCGAACTTCCCAACCTTCTTCTCCGAGCCATCGTGCGCATATAGTGTGTGAGTGACAACGCAACATATTCGCTGCATTTGCCCAGTGAGCGTTCTGCCATCACCTTGGTAGAACCATTCCTGCGTTCAATCTCGGAGCTTGCAGCGCTAGGTCCATCGCGTTTTCACGACCTTCATGTGGCACTTACCGAAGCCGTTAACAACGCCATTATTCACGGAAATCGCTGCCAACCCGAATGTTTCGTAGACGTAGAAGTGCGTACCACGCCAGCAGAAATAGCCGTGATGGTGCGAGATGTGGGTACTGGCTTTGATGTACAAGCAGTTCCCGATCCAACTCTTCCGGAGAATATTCTGCGCGAAGGGGGCAGGGGCATTTTCCTCATTCGACATTTAGCCGATGCCGTAGAGTTTCATGATGGCATGCCGGGCACAGTGGTAATTCTGCGGTATTTTCCCCGATGATTCTTTCTGTACTTTTTGCAGCGTTCGCGTTGCTTGCCGATGCAAACAAGGTGCCGGCGAAAATTGGAACACACATGTCTGTTGATGCAGCCCGCAAACATGTATCCTACCTTGCCTCCGACGAAATGCGTGGCCGAGACACGCCGTCTGCCGAGCTCGAGAAAGCGGCTGCGTATATCGCTAGCGAGTTTAAACGATTTGGACTGGAGCCCGTAGGGGGCTCGTACTTCCATGAATATCAACTGGAGCGACTCGACCTAGCGCTGCCGTGTTCGCTGTTGCTTGTGCGCGGAGCCGACACAACGGAGGCAACACTAAAAGCAGACTTTGTTCCTATGGAACACACCGGCGAGGGCGATGTTCGCAACGCTCCAATCGTTTTCTGTGGTTTTGGAATAGAGGCCCCCGAGTTTTCCTACAATGATTATGCGGGGATTGATGCCCGCGGAGCAGTGGCTATTATCCTAAGGGGCGAGCCAGAGAACGAAGACACAACACGGTTTGCAGGGAAGCGATTTACACGTCACGCCTCGCTTACAACAAAGATTGCTGTTGCTCGCAAGCACGGTGTGCAAGCACTGCTGGTGGTAGATGCTGTGCGCGTAAAGCGTAAGCCCTTTGTGTCGGGGTATCCGTGGCCAAGCATATTCCCCAAGGTGCCTAAGTCTTCACGTCCGATAGTGCTGCCATTAGATGAAGTTCGCTTGCCGGCGTTGCATGTTGGCGAGCGTGTGTTTGGCGCACTCGTTGGCTCTGTTGATTCGCTGGTGTGGCTTACCACGGTTATCGACTCAACATTAACGCCACACTCGTTTGCGGTTGCGGATGCCCATGCAACGCTAAGCGTAAAACTCGAGCGCGAGAAGATTACCCTACGCAACGTGGTAGGGATGATACGCGGCAGCAAGGTTCCAACGGAATACGCCGTGATGGGTGCGCACTATGACCATATAGGGACCGGCAAACCGGTGGGAGGCGATTCCATCTATAATGGTGCAGACGATAATGGCTCGGGCACAACCGGACTCCTCCTAGCGGCCGAAGATATTGCCCGATGTGGCGTAAAGCCCGATCGCAGTATTGTGTTTGTAGCGTTCTCCGGTGAGGAAAAGGGGCTATTGGGATCGAAGGCCTATGTTCAAACATCGCCGCTCTCGCTTGACAAATGTGTTTCCATGACGAATATGGACATGATTGGTCGCTGCGAAAACAGTCAGCTCTCCATCGGTGGTAACAACCGATGTCCAGACCTGATTGCCATTAACGAAGAAGAGAATGCACAACTGAAAAGCCCCCTAACGCTTGCCTACAACATCGAACAATACTTCTTTCGGTCCGATCAGGCGTCGTTTGCTAAGAAGCGCATACCGGTAATCTTCTACTTCACCGGCGAACATGCAGACTACCATAAGGTGGGCGACGAAGTTGAGAAGTTAGATCTTGAGAATCTTGTGAACATCGCCCGGCTAGCAACGCGTGTTACATGGCGCGCCACCACCATGCCCCGCTCGCGGTACATACCCTCGGGGTTCGAAGAGTAACAACACTTCGCTAAGGAGTTTACCCGCCGTACGTGTGAATGCTCTCGATGTATTTGGCGAGAACGTCGAACTCGAGATTGACCGTTGATTGAACCTGCAACGTGCCAAGCGTTGTAACCTGCAGTGTATGCGGGATGATGGAGACTTTAAAGCGCGTGTCTTCTACCTGAGCAACAGTAAGAGATACCCCATCTACACACACCGAACCAACTGGTATAAGCCACTTGCGAAACGCAGGATCGAACCGAATCCATACGTCCCACACGTGTTCTGCATACCTGCTGCCATCGGTTACAATGGCGTCTACCGTTCCAGTGGTATCTGCATGACCCTGCACAAGGTGTCCGCCTAATCGGTCAGACAGCCGCACAGCGCGCTCCAGGTTCACCCTTTGGGAAGGTTGCAGATTGCCAATGGTTGTTTTCGATAACGTTTCGGCAATTACATCCACTGCAAAACCCTGCGCGGTACGCTCTACTACCGTTAAACAAACGCCATTAACGGAAACACTGTGGTCTACCGCTAAATCTTCGAGCACACGTTTGCAGGTAACGTTAAGCCGCTTTCCGCTACCACCGCTGCTTATTGCGGTAACAACACCGGTTTCTTCTACAAGGCCAGTAAACACCGATTAGTTTCCTCGAATAAAGGATGTGATGGTTCGAATGTACTCGTTTGTACCCATTACGTGCGGAATGTTGGTGTGCCCGGCCCCTTGCACGCGAAGGAACATCTTGGGGGCTTGCGCAACATTGTAGATTGCCTGGCCGCCTTGGTCAACACTGATAAACGTGTCATTGGTTCCATGGAGGATGAGTAGGGGGCAAGTACGTTGTTGTGCCAAGGTTGTGTTGCCGAAGGTGCCCTCGAGAAAATACGAGCCGGGAACATTCAACAGTGTGCCGCTTTGCACGAGAGATTCTCCGGAAGCAAATGTACACTCCGTAATGAGAGCATGAGTGCGAGTAGTAGCTGCCAGAAAGAAGGCCGGATACCCGCCTAAGGAGTAGCCGTACTGACATATCATTGAGGTGTCTACATCCTTGCGACTAACAATATACTCGTGCGCCGCCATGGCATCTTGGCGAAGACCGGTCTCGGAGCTTGTGCCGGTACTCTTTCCATAACCACGATAGTCGTAGATAAACACATCAAATCCGGCTTGGTACAGCAACTCAACTCTGTCCCAATAGTAGGCAAGGTTGTCTTTGTTTCCGTGATGGTACACTACGGTTGGATGCGGAGCAACACGTAACGAGTCGGGCTGACGCACAAAATAGCCGGCAAGCGTTTCGCCCCCTGACGTAAAAAGCACCTCTGTGCGGGAGGTGTCGGGGATGATTGTGTTGGAAAGTGTATAGGTGGTAAGGGGAGTGGGGTTAAAGAGAAAACTGTCCATTGTGCAACCGCAACACAGCACAATAGCGATAAGGATTGTAGCGCGGGAAATCATAAGGTAAACACACCTCCAATAAAAACTCCGAAGGAACCATAACCAGCAATGCTGGACGCGCCCTCGAAGATGCCTACACTCGTGGAAATGTTTGCGGCTTGCCACATTGTTTCGATCTGCACGGAAACCGCTGTGGAAAGAGGCACAAGCGCTCCAACGTACGGACTGATATACACGGTGCCAGGCTTCCATTGCATTGTGGCATGGCTGCCTATATACACAAGGTTGCTGCCGCCAACATCCCAACTTGCGGCAACGGACGCATCGGGATAGAGTCGAGGAGAAAACTGTCGAACAAGTCCGGCAAACGAGATGAGTTGAACGGCCGCCGTTATCTCGGGCACGCCGGCGTTCTGTTGTGCAACACGTCCGGCAGCACCTATCGTTATGCCGGCAACTGCAAACGCACTGGTAACAGCATTAATAGATCCAAATGCTGTTACAGCGTCTGAAACCCCGTACATTGCTCCGGCGGTGATGGAAGGGGCAAATCCAATTGGCGACTTGGATCCAACCATTGGTCCACCTATCGAAGCAGTTATTGCGGAGGATCCCTCCGGAAGCACACGCACCGGCTGCAGTGTTCCGCATGATTCCAACAGAAAAAACGCCACCGCAAACAGTAGAGGTTTGCACAGAGAAGTAAGTGCGGTATTATTGACAGATACACTCATGAATCACCACGAAGATACCGCACAGTTCCTTTGGACACTGACCTCTGAAGGCTCCTCTTTCCGCAATGCCGCAGAATCGCGCACGCGTGATGAGCTGATTCGCATGCTGCCTGCCGCACCGCACATTGTGGTTGTTCCAACATCGCGTGCGCGCATGGAGCTCCTCCGTACGTGGGCTATCCACAATGGAATTGGCGAGCCGCCGGAAATCCTTACCATGGTGGCCTTCCAGCGGAGACTGGCCGAGTTTATGGCGAGCGGTGCTCCTCGTGTTCTGCCAGACTCACTTGTGGATGTGTTACTGCGCGTAGCAACTACGCGTTGCGGATTCCGTGCGGGTTCGCAAAAGCTCCGATCCTGGAGGTTGGTGCGATATGCACAAGAAGGCCTTTCGGTGCGAAACATAGAAGACTTGGCACAGACCGTTGACGGAGGCCGGCGTAAGCGACTGTTGTCTGCAGCGGCAAAAGTTTGGAGCGAATTCAACAACCTTGTTGGCCACGATGCTTGCGACCGTGGCACGTTTACTCGTTGGCTAACCCACGAAGTGCAATCCGGAAACCTAAAGCAGGTAATCACGCAATCGGGCGACATTCTCTCGCGGCTTCTCGTGGTAGACACGCATGGCGTTTCCGTATCCGACCGAGATATGCTGGCTGCATTGGCAAAGGTTGGGTGGGATATTGGCATTGCATTGTTGCCTGGCGGATCTCGATCGCCGGCAGACCAACAGTGGTTAGTGTCTCGCGGTTGGTACGCACCGCAATCGTTGGCTTCGCTCGTGTCCGTGAGCAACACTCAGTCCCTGCATTCATTTACCTCGCGTGCCGAAGAGGTGCGCCGTGCTTTTGCTGTTGTGAAAGAAGCAGTTTCTGGCGGACTTCCCCTATCGGAGATAGCGATATGTACGGTAGGGTCGGCAGAGTACCAACGAATCATTCGCGAGGTAGCACACGAGCAGTCTATCCCCATCAATGGCACAGAACGTGTTTTACTGGCGCAAACGAATATTGCCGCAGCAGTGCACACCGCAGCGATGGTTATAGGCCGCGGATGGCAGCGTGCAGACGTAGAACGTTTGGTTCGCAATCCGCTGGTGCGAGCTGTTCTTCCCGATGTTCAGCATCTTATCCGTGTTGCCCGAGAGGAACGCATCTTAGGGGGCAACGGACCGCATGAATGGCTTGCCACCTGCATAAGCCGATTGGAGTTGCTTCGCGAGCGAGACCAGAATGCCGATGATGAAGACGACACGCGAAGGTGGCGCGAGAGGGTTGAGCGTGCAATGCGTGCACTGCAAACGATTACAGACGCGTTGCCAGTTGGTGCCAACGATACTCTTTCTGCGTCTCGGTACACCGAGGTTGTGGAAGAGAACATTCTGCGTGGTTTAGGTATGTACGGTCCTGCACAAGAGCACGAAGAGCAAGCGTTGATGGCGCTGCTAGATACACTGGTGCAATACCGTGCTGTGTCGGTAGATCATGACTTGCCGCCGATGCGTTGTTCGGAGCACCTGGCATTGTGGTGGTTGCTTGTGCAGCAATCCGCACTAGAGTTGGCGCGCAGTACCACTCGCGGTGTGGATGTTCTGCGTCCGGCCGAGCTGCGTGGAAAGAAACGTTCGCTCCTGGTTGTGGTTGGATGTGTGGATGGAGAGTTTCCCGCAACACGCCTCGACCCGTTGGATGAGGAGTGTATACCCGGCTTGCGTGCCGCTATGGATAGAGAGGCCGCAATAGACATTGCAAATGCGGTTGGCAACGGCGGAGAGATCTTGTTCTTCTATCCACGATCTGTTGATGGTGCGGTGGTGCTTCCGTCCTCCATTCTTCCAGAGAATCTCGAACATCAAAGTCGGTTTACCTGCTTGGATGCAACGGCAACGGTTTTGCTGTCTGCTGCCGATACAATGCCCGGCGCAAGTGCATGCCCCCTTATGAACACATCGCAAGAGGGTGTTGTGCTTTCGGAGTTGCGTCCGCACGAGCAAGAGCAGTTTACGGCAGACATCTTGCGTCCGGTTAGCCCATCTCGACTAGACCTCGTGGCCGATTGTCCGTACAAGTATCTCTCTCGAAAGGTGCTGCGCTTAGATGTAGTAGACACGGACGATATGCGGCGCACACCACTTGAACGAGGTACACTGCTGCACAGTGTTGCTCAGCGATTCTACAAAGATCTGGCACCGCATCCCTTTACGTTCGCATCCGCAGAAGAAGCCGTGTCTGCGTCTGTAGACATACTTCAATACACCCAGGTAGAACTTTGGGAGCGGTTGGTAGAAACCCTGAACCTAGTTGTTGCGGAGTATACTTCTGCCCATGCAATGGTAGATGTAGAATATCGTGCTCTTGTGGGAACACCATCTCGCGCCGGTTTGCTTCGGCAGTGGCTGGCACTTGAACGTGCAGACGCGGAGATGTACCACCTGCGTCCACTCCTCTTCGAACAAGAGATAGAAGCCCAAATACCTATGGCGGCAGCAAGCAGCATTAACACTCTCGCTGTAAAAGTGAGGATCGACAGGATAGATGTTGCGCTCGATGATAGGGGGCTGGTGTTTCAGGTAGTAGACTATAAGTCGAAGATTGGCACCAATCATGGCCGAGGGAGAGTTTTCGCCGGGAGGTCAAGTCAGATGCCTATCTACATCGCAGCAACGCAGCAGCTTTTTACCACGCACGGCATTGTGGCAAACCCCATGCGAGCTATGTACCGTGCATTTGGTACACAATTGCGATCTCCGAAAGACGTAAAGTCTGCAGTGGTGCTATCAGATAACGAATACGAGATATCCTCTCGATCAGATCCACAAGGGTATCGCTTGTTACCCTTTGCCAAACAGCTCGACCATATCTTCGGAAACCTCGCAAACGTAGTTGCAGATCTTCGGTCCGGTTCGTATCCCGTCCGACCGCAGAGGAACGCATGCAGCACATGTGATGTTGAAACCTTGTGTAGGAAAGATCAATGGGGCGCACTTCCCCCACTAAACGGAGAAGATGATGAAGAATCGGAAGATTGAATCTGTAAAACCATTGTTGCCCACGGAACTACGGTGGACCTGCTCGCGCACTTCGTTGCCGTTTAAAAGTTCTACCAAGGAAATCAAGCCACTTCGCCGAATTGTAGGTCAGGAGCGCGCAATAGAAGCGCTCGAGTTGGGGGCACGCATCCGAAGTCAGGGGTATAACATTTGGGCTTCTGGTGTTGGTGGTACGGGAAGAATGACCACCGTACGGCAGATTCTCGATGTTGTAAAACATGAGAACGTAACTCTGCATGACTTTGCCTATGTGTACAATTACAAGCAGCCAGAAGCGCCCGTTCTCTTGCGTTTTGCTGCCGGCGAGGGACGCGTATTTACGCGCATGATGGACGAAGCAGTGTCTGTTATTCGCAGAAGAATACCGCAACTCTTCGAAGAAGAACAGTTCCAACAAGAGCGAAAAGAGATCATCCAACGATTCCAGCAAAAAGAGAAAGACATCGTTGCCGAACTCGACGCAAAAATCCGTCCGAGTGGTTTTGTTGTGGGAACCCTGCAAGAAGAAGACGGTACCACGCGCACTGAGATCTTTCCGATGATAGGGGGCAAGCCGGTTGCCATAGAAGACCTCGATGATTTGGTTACCGCCGGTTCGGTTACGCAAGATCAGGCCTCTGCCTTGATAGAGGTGTATGCCGTGCACCGCGAGGAGCTGAACGAGATAGGCAGGCGAAGCATGCGGATAATGGTGGAGTTTCGCAAGGAGCTAACCAAGCACGATCAGGCCGCCGTTGGGGTGTTGTTGGAGTCGATATTTCAAGATCTGCGCACAAGTTTCCCCAGGGACCGCGTACGCGAATACATCGGTGGTGTTACGCAGTATCTGCTCGATCATTTAGAAGATCTTGTGAAGGTACACCAGTTGCGTCAGGCAGGCACCGTAGACGAAGCAACAGAAGAGCTGGGCAGAAGTCTCGAGAAAATTATGATGGTAAACTTGGTGCTCGACAATTACGATGGCAAGTCTGCACCAATTATCGTAGAAACTTCGCCAACGTATGCTTCGTTGTTCGGCACAATCGAACGCAGAGTAGATGCTCGTGGTTTTACCGTAAGCGACTTTACCCACATCCGTGCCGGCGCCCTTCTGCGTGCTGATGGTGGGTACGTTGTGCTGAATGCCATGGATGTGCTTGCCGATGCGAACGTTTGGCTTGCGTTGAAGAAGGTTATTCTCTATCGTCGGCTCGACATTCAGCCACTCGATTCGCAGTTCCAGCTTAACACTTTAAAGCCCGACTACATAAATCTTGATGTGAAGATCATTCTGCTCGGAGACCCCTCGGTGTACCTAGCGCTATGGGCTGCCGATGAAGACTTCCACAAGATGTTTAAGGTGCACGCCGAGTTCGATGCCGAAACCGCACGAACCACAGACATGATCAAACACTACTGCGCCTTTATCTCGCAGATTGTAGAAGAAGAAGGACTGCTGCATTGCGATAGGGGAGCCGCTGCATCCATTATCGAGTGGGCTGTTGCGTTCACGGAGAAAAAAGACAAGATTTCGCTCCAGTTCAGCTACGCGGCCGATCTCCTGCGAGAAGCATCGCACTTTGCCCAGAGGAAGAAAGCAAAACTTGTTCGCGAAGAACATGTGCGCTACGCCATTGCGATGCGTAAACAACGAAGCAGTAGGGCCGACGACGAGATACGAGACAGCATCCGTAAGGGCACATTGCTGGTAGACACAAAAGGTTCTCGTGTTGGTCAGATAAACGCGCTTACCGTGTACAGTAGTGGTATCGTTTCTTTCGGTAAACCGGCACGCATTACAGCTACAGTAAGTGCGGGTAATGCCGGAATCATCAACATTGAGCGCGAAGTAGCTATGAGTGGTGCAATCCACTCGAAGGGCGTTCTCATTCTCTCCGGCCTGCTTCGTGCGTTGTTCTCTCGGTCTCAGCCGATGTCCTTTACAGCCAGTGTTGCCTTCGAGCAGTCGTATGGAGGTGTAGACGGAGATAGTGCCTCTGCCGCCGAAATTATTGCTCTTCTCAGCGCCATCTCGAACATCCCCATTCGGCAGGATAGGGCAATAACGGGGTCGATTAACCAGAAGGGCGACATTCAGGCCGTTGGCGGACTGAACGAAAAGATTACGGGCTTTTTTGAGGTGTGCAGAGATAGGGGGCTAACCGGCGCGCAAGGAATTGTTATGCCCAAAAACAATGTGGCAGACCTAATGCTGGGCGACGAAATAGTTGCTGCTGTAAAGAGCGGCAAGTTTCATATCTACCCAATAACCCGACTCGAAGAAGCCGTTGAGCTTATGATGGGCGTGCCTGCAGGTAAGGTAGGCAAGGGTGGATTGTTCCCGGCCGACACCGTGTTTGCGAAGGTGCAAACCAACCTCGATGTGCTACACAAAGCATCAAAGATGCAGTAGCATAAAAACAACTCGCAGGTTTAATGGCGGAAGTGGCGTGTTCCGGTGAACATCATGGACAGCCCCTTCTCGTTGGCGGCAGCAATGACTTCTTCGTCTCGCACCGAGCCCCCGGGTTGGATAACGCAAGTGGCGCCAGCTTCGGCAGCTTGCAGCAACCCATCGGCAAATGGGAAGAAGGCGTCCGACGCTACAGCGCAGCCAGCAAGGTTGATACCGGCGTCTTGCGCTTTGCGTACGGCAATCCGCGCCGAGTCGATGCGCGACATTTGACCGGCGCCAATTGCCAGAGACCTGTCCGCCGACGCGTACACAATGGCGTTGCTCTTAACGTGCTTCGCAATCTTCCATGCATACAGCATGGCAGCGCGCTGCTCCGTTGTTGGTTGTTGTGTTGTTACTACACGCAGGTCTTCTTCGCGGTAAAGAACGGAGTCGGGACCTTGAACCAAATAGCCCCCTGCCACCGAACGCACTGTGGGCTGCTGCCACGAGCGAAGAAGCTGTTCGTTGCAAACAACAAGTCTGCGGTCCTTCTTCTTCGTGAGAATGGCAAGTGCATCGTCTGTAAAGTTTGGTGCAATAAGAACCTCGGCAAACAGGGAGTGTATTTCTGTTGCCATTGCAGCGTCTACGCTGCGGTTCATAGCAATGATGCCGCCGAACGGACTTACAGTATCTGTAGCGAAAGCGTTTCGATACGCGTCTACCAAGGTATTCGCCGATCCCACGCCACACGGGTTGTTGTGCTTTACGATTACAACAGTGGGTTCTGTAAACTCGGCGCACAAACCGGCAGCGGCGTCGATATCGAGAATGTTGTTGTACGAAAGTTCCTTGCCATGTAGCTGACGGAAGATTGATGTGAATTTTCCATACAACATGGCATGTTGATGTGGGTTCTCGCCATATCGCAGATGTTGATCTGCGCGCAGAGGAATTGCGGTTTCATCCGGAAGCGATATGCCAAGATGGTTGCCGAACCACTGCGAAATTGTGGCATCGTAGGCCGCTGTGTGCGAGAACGCTTCCAGCGCTAACTGTTGGCGAAGTTCAAAGGTTGTTGAGCCCTGTTGCTGCAGCTGCTCTATAACATCTGAGTATCGCTCCGGATTTACAACAATGGTGGTGTGTTGGTGATTCTTCGCGGCCGCGCGCACCATTGCCGGACCCCCAATGTCGATGTTCTCGATGATATCGTTGTACGAAGCATCGGCGCGAGCAACCGTTTGTGCAAAAGGATAGAGGTTTACCGCAACGATGTTGATTTTATCGATGCCATGTTCTGCCATCTGCTCCCGATGAACTGGCAGGTCTAGGTTCGCCAATAGTCCACCGTGAATCTTGGGATGAAGAGTCTTCACCCTGCCGTCCATGATCTCTGGGAACCCGGTTACATCAGCCACTTTTGTTACCGGAATACCCGCTGCCTTTAGTGCGTTTGCCGTGCCCCCTGTAGAGACGATTTGTACTCCTAGAGAATGGAGCGACGTGGCAAATTCAACAATTCCTGTTTTGTCGGAAACAGACAGCAGTGCAAGCATGGTAGGGGGCGGTAAGGGTTCTGTAAGGAAATTCGAGCGCAAAGATACCGCAACAGTTCCACGGAACATCCGAAAGTGTTGTGGCGAGTGTATCGTAGGGGCAAATGCGCCCAGGGTAAAGAACTACGCCGAGTACACTTCGTCTAAAACGTGGAAACTGCCGCATGCCACCGCGGGCCCGCGCTGCTGGGCGGCTTCGAAAGCGTGCCGCACGCTGGAGTGCGCCACCACGTTCGTTAGCCCTTTCGAGACCGCAAGGTTCATTAGCTCCTCTACAGGCATGGCACGCGGAATAGTTGGGGCGCAGAGATGAAGCGTATCGGCAATGGGAGAAATGGCGTCTAACATCGCAGACACGTCCTTGTCTGCCATAGCGCCAAACACCACATGGAACTCCGCTTTTGTGTAACCGGCGGCATGCAATGTGTTCCGCACGCTTGTAAGACCCCCGGGATTATGCGCTACGTCTACAACCGTAAGGGGATTTGTACGAAGTACGTCCATCCTGCCAACCAGGCCAGCAGTGCGTTTGACAGAGCTTAAACCAGAGCGCACATCGGCGTCGCTTACAAAGTACACCTGGCGTATGGCAGGCAGAGCGGCCAGAGCTGTGGCAATATTCTCGGTTTGTTGGGCGCCACACAGATCGGTGGTAAAGTAGTTTCGGGTGTCTTCGAAGGTAACGGCCACCGTCATGCTTAGGTCTGGGTGCACAGCGTCTAATTCGCAACACACAACATCCGGTGCGTAGGAGAATGTGCTATTGGTGTTTTGCGCCCGCTGCTCGAATACCTCCCGGAGGTCTGCAGATTGCGCTCCCACAATAACCGGAGCGCCTTCCTTAATGATGCCTGCTTTCTCCGATGCAATCTGTTTGAGAGTAGTGCCAAGATACTCCATGTGATCGTAGTCGATCTTCGTTATCACCGACACAAAGGGCTGCACAATGTTTGTGGCATCTAGTCTGCCCCCTAACCCGGTTTCGATGATGGCAACATCCACCCTGCGTTCTGCAAAGTACTGTAAGGCCATGGCCGTAGTAACCTCGAAAAACGTCCCACCGTTCTCCTTTGCGCGGTCGATAAGTGGACGTGCCAAACGCGCTACATCTTCGTTGGAAATCATTGCACCATTTACTCTGATGCGTTCGCCGAACTGATGCACGTGTGGCGAGGTGTAGAGTCCTACCTTATACCCGGCATGCTGCAGAATGGAAGCAAGGATGGAGCATGTAGATCCCTTGCCGTTGGTGCCCGCAACGTGAATAACGGGGTAGCGAAGCTGCGGCTCTTGAAGATACGAGCAGAGATCGCGGATGCGCTCCAGTCCGGGTTTAATACCCGCATGGAACGTCATGGCAAACAACTCGTCGAGTAAGTGTTGTATAGACATGATACTGTGGGTGATAGGGGGCACTGCATAATAAAGAAGGCCCGCCAAATGGCGGGCCTTCGAGAGATGAACGTTGGCGTTTATCAGCAGAGATTATTCGGCAATCGGCTCGCTGCTTTCCAAGTCTTCGATAGACGTGGAAGCTGATGCAGAGCCGTCTGCATTGTACTTGTCTGCGTTTGGAACTGGGTGGTTAGCGTTGTACTTGGCAACTTCCTCTTCGGAGTGACCGCGAAGATATTCCACAACCGAAAGTACAATCTTCTTTTGCTCCTTGTCGAACTCTACCACCTTGAGTGGCAGCACATCGTCTACGTTAAAGTAGTCTGCGATTACGCGAACAGGTGCAAAGGAAAGCTGCGACACAGGAACAAAACCGTCTACGCCCTGTGGCATTTCAACGATAACACCCTTGTCTATAAGGCGAACAATCTTGCCTTCGGTTTCGGTGCCAACACCAAACTCACCTTCGAATACATCCCATGGGTTTTCGGAGATCTGCTTGTGACCGAGGGAAATCCGGCGGTGCTCGTTGTCGATAGCAAGCACAACAACCTGGATCTCGTCGCCCTTCTTCACAAATTCACCGGGATGGCGGATCTTCTTTGTCCACGACAGGTCGGAGATGTGTACCAGGCCATCTACGCCCGGCTCGAGTTCGATGAACACACCGAAGTTTGTGAGGTTGCGCACAACACCCTTGTGAACGCTGCCCATTGGGTACTTCGCCATCAGGTCGTTCCATGGATCCGGCTCGAGTTGCTTCATGCCGAGCGCAAGTTTGCGCTCGCCCTTGTCGATGTTCAGCACTACGGCTTCTACAACCTGACCCAAGGACACAACTTGTGAAGGATGCTTAACGTGTTGCGTCCAAGACATTTCGCTGATGTGAATAAGGCCTTCTACGCCCTTTTCGATTTCGATGAATGCACCGTAATCGGTAAGCGATACAACCTTGCCACGCACGCGGGCATTTGGTTCGTACTTCTCGCCAATCTGATCCCATGGATGACTGGTGAGTTGCTTCATGCCGAGCGAGATACGCTTGCGGTTTTCGTCGAAATCGAGAACTACAACCTTCACTTGCTGGTCTAGTGCAACAATTTCGCTTGGGTGTGTAACCCGTCCCCACGAAAGGTCCGTGATGTGAACCAAGCCGTCTACACCACCAAGGTCTACGAACACACCGAAGTCCGAAATGGCCTTCACGGTGCCTTCGAGAACAAGGCCCTTCTCGAGAAGATCCAGGATCTTGCCGCGTTGTTCTGCAAGCTGCTCTTCGAGGAGCACCTTGTGGGAAACAACCACGTTTTCGCTTGGGTGGTTCACCTTTACAACGCGTACATCGATGGTACGGCCTACCCACGCATCGAAGTCGCGCACGGGGCGCACGTCAATCTGCGAGCCGGGGAGGAACGCTTCGATACCGAGGAGGTCTACAACCATGCCGCCCTTGATTCGACGGAGGATGCGTACTTGCGTAACGGTTTGTGTTTCGGCCAGTTTGAGAATTTCTTCCCACGTTTTCATGAAGTCCGCACGGCGGCGGCTCAGCATCAGACGGCCTTCGCCATCCTCGATCTTCTCTACAAATACGTCTACCGTCTCACCCGGAGCTAGCAACTCTGCGCCAACAAATTCCGCGCGAGGCACAACACCAAGAGACTTGAAGCCAATATCTACGAGAATCTCGTCCTTCGTTACCGAAACCACGGTGCCGTGCACCAGATCATCGGCCTTAAGGGTATTTACCTTTGTGTCGAAGAGCTGAAGAAATGCATCGTCGCTAATTGCAGAACCATCGAGTTCGCCACCGAGAAGGGCTGCTACGGCCGAACGCTTTTTCGAGGTTTCGGCGATAACTGATGAAACTGGTTCCGACGCGGCCGCTACAGTCTCCATAGACACATCTTCGGCTGCGTTCGTTGTTTGTTCCGACATAAAAAAACTCCTTGCTCGCGTAATGCCGGGACCCGATCAGCATTACCCGTGCATCATGGGGATAGTGATACAAACGGTGGGTCCGAGAAAGAGAGCAAACATACGGAAAATGCCGGTTTTTATGTTGTTTCCTGATTACCTGTAACTTTGGCATGGGTTTTTCTGTTTATCATGTACGTACCCACTCACTACCCACCCCGCGAGGACTACAATGGAATGGTTCGATGCCTTCGAAGAGCTGATGGCTTCCATCGAACGATATGTAGAGGAACGCGGGCACGCCCCCTCCGAGGTGGCAGTGTCCCCAAACCTCTACGCCTGGCTCGCAGATATCCGCCGAGAGTCAACACTGCTGTCGGGCAACACCCCCGATAACCTCGCCTCAGACCCAAGTGTGCTGCCAACACCGCACGGTCCGGTGCGCCTTGTCATCGACGAGGCATTGTCGGCGTTTGATATTGTGCCTAGTTAGAGGCAATGGGTTCACACCCGCAGTTTGTCAGAAGGCAATTCGAGTAATTCACGTAGTTCCAGTAATTCAGGTAATTCGAGTAATTCAGGTAATTCGAGTAATTCAGGTAATTCGAGTAATTCAGGTAATTCGAGTAATTCCAGTAATTCGAGTACTTCCAGTAATTCGAGTAATCCCGGTAATCAAGGTATTCTCGTAATTTGCGCCTCATTGCGCCCATAGCTCAGTTGGATAGAGCAGCAGCCTTCTAAGCTGCGGGCCGCAGGTTCGAATCCTGCTGGGCGCGCTCCGAGGCTTTCTATCACCCCAGAGGTAGCAGATGGGATACATGAGTGGCTTTGGCAACGATGTTGCCACCGAAGCAGTTAAAGGGGCACTTCCCCACGGACAGAACTCCCCGCAGAAGCCGGCCTTTGGCTTATACGTAGAGCAAATAAATGGTACGGCGTTCACCGCACCAAGAGCGCTCAATAAACGATCGTGGATGTATCGCATACGTCCGTCTGTTGTTCACCGTCCGTACGAACGCATCAGCAATGGCTTGATTCGCTCCACTCCATTTAATGAGGTGGAAACCACGCCAAATCAGCTTCGGTGGAGCCCCCTTCCCATACCTACGTCCCCAACAACCTTCGTGGATGGTATTGTTACGATGGCCGGTAACGGCGATCTCGCAACGCACTCCGGAAACGCTATCCATGTATATGCAGCCAATGCATCTATGGTGGATACGTTCTTCTACAATGCGGATGGCGAGATGCTGATTGTTCCGCAATTGGGCGCGCTGCGCATCCTTACGGAAATGGGTATTGTAGACGTTGCGCCAACAGAAATCTGCGTAATCCCTCGCGGCGTGAAGTTTCGTGTTGAGGTAAGTGGTGATGTTCGCGGCTACATCTTAGAGAACTATGGCGCTCCGCTGCGCCTTCCCGATCTAGGGCCAATCGGTGCTAATGGCTTGGCCTATCCGCGCGATTTTCTCATTCCTGAAGCGTGGTACGAAGAGAAAACCGGTGAGTTTGCCGTAATCGCGAAGTTCCAAGGTAACCTCTGGCGCGGTACGTATGATCATTCGCCCCTTAACGTTGTAGCGTGGCACGGAAACTACGCCCCATATAAATACGATCTCAAGAAGTTCCAGTGCATCAACACGGTAACGTTCGATCATCCGGATCCTTCCATCTACACCGTTCTCACGTCGCCTTCTGATACGCCGGGTACGGCGAACCTCGACTTCGTAATCTTCCCACCACGGTGGATGGTTGCCGAGCACACGTTCCGTCCACCCTGGTTCCATCGGAACTTTATGAACGAGTACATGGGCCTTATCGAGGGCGTGTATGATGCAAAGGAAGGGGGCGGCTTTGTTCCCGGTGGTTCTTCGCTCCATAACTGCATGAGTGGTCATGGACCCGATGCAGATACGTACAAGCGAATGACGGAGATAGACCTAACTCCGGTAAAACTCCAAGACACTTTGGCGTTTATGTTCGAAACCCGATTCGTGTGCAGGCCAACAGCATTTGCCATGTCTACAGGCGAGCTGCAGAACGATTATTGGGAATGTTGGCAGGGTTTAGTACCCGAATTCAAGAAACCGTAGTATCTTTGCCGTTCAATCTTATGAGAACACACGGCCAAGTCCCGTGCGATTGTACCAGGCCCAATCCCGCCAGGTCCGGAAGGAAGCAACGGTCAGCATACGTACAAGGCGCCACGGTCAACTTGGCCTTTATTTTTTGACCAATGGTCCGCCGCATTCTCATTAATGCCACTCCGGCGCACCTCCGCATAGCGATAACGGAGGACGGTAAGCTTGCCGAACTCTTTACGGAGACGCCGGATACCGAGCATCATATCGGCAACATCTACCTGGGCAGAGTAACGAAGATTGTCCAAGGCATGAATGCCGCATTCATCGACATCGGTTTAGAGCAGGACGCGTTCCTGCATTTTAGCGACGTAGACTCCACAATGGAGGGGATGTCTACCGACGATGAAGAACGAGACGAACGTCCGGTTGCTGATACTGCCGAAAGCGCCGATGTTGCCCTGCGAACAAGCACTGCAAAGTCGCGCAAGAAACTACCTTCGTTCCAAACCAAACGCAGCGGCGAAGTAACAATTAACCTGCAAGCCAAACAGATGGTTGTTGTGCAGGTTACCCGCGAAGCATACCACCAAAAGGGTGTTCGTGTAACAACAAAGGTTGGCCTTACAGGGCGAAATGTTGTTCTGCTGCCGTTCGAAGAGAACATCGGTGTATCTCGCAAGATATACTCGGTGAAGGAACGCAAGCGTCTTAGGGCAATCGCGCGCGAGATCTTGCCTGGCGGTATGGGTTGTATCATCCGCACCGCAGCGTCGGGACTATCCACCGATGATGTACAGCGCGACTTCTCAACGCTACTCGAAGACTGGCGCGAAATGGAGAACGAAATCCGCAATGCCAAGGGTCCGATGCTGTTGAAGCAAGAGGACGGTATTGCGCATTCTGTTATTCGCGACCTATTCAAAGACGATGTTTCACAGGTAGTGGTAGACGATAGAAAACTCTTCCGCGATCTTAAAACATACGTTGCCAGAACTGCGCCGCACCTGAACGACAAGCTGGAGTTCTTTGGCGAAACCCGCCCCATATTCGACGTGTTTGGCGTTGAGCGCGAAGTGCATCTTACACACTCCCGCAGAGTTCCCCTGCCAAGCGGTGGTTCGCTTATCATCGATCACACAGAAGCAATGGTGGTGATTGATGTGAATTCCGGCAGAGCATCGAACGAACGGTCGCAAGAAGCCAATGCAGTAAAAACAAACTTCGAAGCGATGCGCGAAGTGGCCAAGCAGTTGCGCCTGCGCGACATAGGCGGCATGGTGCTTGTTGATTTTATCGACATGCAGGTAGAAGAAAACAGACGCCGCTTGCTGAACGAAATGAAGCACGAAACAAGCAGAGATCGTGCGAAAACCATTGTCTACCCCATTACGCAACTTGGCATCATGCAGATCACGCGTCAGCGTGTACGCCAAAGCATGGCGGAACGAACCAGCGAAGAGTGTCCGTTCTGTCTCGGCACAGGAAGAGTTCTTAGCGCTGCATCTACCGTGTCGGGAATAGACCGATGGCTCCGAAATTATCGTGCTCGCACGTGGGGTTTCCGGATTACAGTGGCAACACATCCCTACATCATCCACTACATCGAACGCAACAAGGCCTCGACAAAACACGCTTGGCTGCGCTCGTACTTCCTCTTTGTAAATCTTCGTGAAGACGATACTATTGAGCCGGGCGAGTTTCGGTGTTATTCAGGATCGGACACGAAGGATATTACCAGGCAGTATCTGTGACGTCGCAATCTATTTGCACCGTTAGCATCCTTGGCTCCACGGGATCGATTGGAACACAGGCCTTAGAGATTCTGCGCCGTAATCCCGATAACTACCGTCTGCGCTGGATTACCTGTAACACACGCTGGCAAGATCTTGTTGGTCAGGTTTTAACGCACCGCCCGTATGGTATTGCTGTTCGTGATGAAGCTGCCTACAAGGAGTTTCGTGCCGCACTGCCGGATTTTGCTGGACCCATGTTGTGTGGCGAAGAAGGTATCTGCGAAGCTGCTGCCGACCACGAAACGGACGTGGTGATCTCTGCCATGGTGGGCTTTAGTGGAGTTCTGCCAACAATGCACGCTGTGCGTGCCGGTAAAACCATTGGCCTGGCAAACAAAGAGTCGCTTGTTAGCGCCGGCTGCGCAATAATGCCGGCCGTGCAGGAGTACGGTGCAACGGTGTTGGCTATCGATTCCGAGCACAGCGCAATTGCACAATGTATTGTTGGGGAACGAATGGAGGATGTCCGCAGGTTAATCATTACGGCATCCGGTGGACCCTTCCGAACACTCAGCTCCGATGAGTTGGTGTTGGTTAGTCCGCAGATGGCTCTAAAACACCCCAACTGGACCATGGGTGCCAAGATCACCATAGACTCGGCAACACTTATGAATAAAGGGTTCGAGGTTATGGAGGCACACTGGCTGTTTGGTCTTGATGCCTCTGCCATCGATGTGATAATTCATCCCCAGTCCATCATTCACTCCATGGTGGAGTTTGTTGATGGCTCCGTAAAGGCGCAAATGGGTATGCCAACTATGTTGCTCCCCATACAGTACGCATTAACATACCCCCATCGCACGCCACTGGATGTACCAAACATGAATTTGGCCAACATAGGATCGCTCACCTTTGAAGAACCGCGGAGAGATGTGTTCCCGTGTTTGGGCATGGCGTATGACGCGCTTCGGGCAGGGGGCTCTGCAGGGGCAGTGATTAACGCGGCCAACGAGGTTGCCGTTGCAGCATTCCTGGATGGCCGTATTGGCTTTTCGGATATACCACGTACGATTGACTGGACGAGAGAGAACATGGAACAGGTTTCTCGTCCGTCTTTAGACCACATCGTTGCGCTCGACGCCGAGGCACGACGAAAGGCAACAGAGTTCACCACCAGCATTAGCGCGAAATAGGAATTATGGAATTTCTCCAACCAACCATTGCCTTTATCATCGTTATCGGCGTACTCGTGTTTGTTCACGAGTTGGGACACTTCTTGTCTGCGAAGTGGACGGGGATGAGAGCCGACGTTTTTGCATTAGGAATGGGACCCCGACTGTTCGGGTGGAATGCGGTAACGGGTTTCACCTTTGGCAAGCTGCCTGCCAACATCGATCTCGGCAGTGGCACAGATTACCGCATATGTGCGTTGCCGATTGGTGGGTATGTGAAAATTCTCGGAATGGTAGACGAGTCGTTCGACAACAACTTTGCCTCGCAAGAACCGCAGCCATGGGAGTTCCGCTCGAAAAAGAATTGGCAGAAGGCCATTGTTCTCAGCGCGGGAGTTTTTATGAACTTCGTTCTGGCGATTGTGGTTTTTTGGACTCTTCCGCTTTGGTATGGTCACGAAGAAATGGCAACAACACGCATTGCTTGGGTAGACCCACGAAGTGTAGCCGCAAAAGTAGGGTTTGCCGATGGAGACATAGTTCAGAGTGTAGACGGCGTAAGCGTTGATTCGTGGGACGATCTTGTATCAATGATCGCCATGGCGCAAGGAACAGCAGATAAATCTGTGGTTGTACAACGTGGAGCTGGCACACGTACACTGCGCGTTAACCCAACAGACGTTGTAACGGCAATGGCTTCTGGTCAGGGATTAGGCATCTATCCGCCCGACGTACAGGTTACCTTTGGACCCATTGTTACGCTTGCTCCCGCAGGTAAAGCCGGCCTCAAAGCCGGAGACATTGTTTTGGCTGCAGATTCACTTCCCGTGCGAGCCGTGCTACAGTTTCAGCGTTACATCCGCAGTAAGGCCGGTGAGACCGTAACTCTGCACATAGAACGCAATGCAAAAACACTTCCTATTGCCGTAACGGTTGGACGCGATAGTACAATTGGCGTGCAACTCGAAGGCAACTATGTAGGTGCAAAACGGACCGAGAGTTTCGGTGTGTTCCAAGCACTATCAATGGCCGTTACCGAAACCGGTTCTACGATTGCCATGATTGGGTCTTCTGTTGCTCATGTGTTTCGTGGCACCGTTACGGTAAAGCAGAGTTTTGGCGGTCCCATCCGCATTGCTCAGATGGCATCCCGCAGCAGCGATCTCGGTGTAGAGGCATTTCTGAGATTTATGGCGCTTATCAGCATCTCGCTTGGGGTGATGAACCTTCTTCCGCTACCCGGACTCGATGGAGGCCACCTTGTGTTTGTTGCAATCGAAGCTGTTACCCGCAAAGAAGTACCTACAAACATTAAGATCAGGTTTCAGCAGGTGGGCATTGCTCTGTTGCTGTTGCTTATGGCCTTTGTGTTTTATGTAGACCTTACACGATAACACCACATGAACATCCTTGTAACGAACGACGACGGCGTAGACTCGCCCGGCATTGCTGCTCTGATAGTGGCCATGCAGAAACTGGGCACCGTAATGGTGGTAGCGCCAGACAGACAGCAAAGCGCCGTTGGGCATGCCCTAACGGTTTCGAGCCCCCTGCGAGCTGTTCCACTTCAGCGCGACGGGTGTTTGGTGTGTTATGCTGTTACGGGTACGCCGGCAGACTGTGTTAAGCTTGGCGTGAGTACTCTGCTTCCTGTTCGGCCAGACATTGTGGTGAGTGGAATTAATCACGGGTCGAACACAAGCGTTAATGCGATTTACTCCGGCACCGTAAGCGCTGCCACAGAAGGCACACTTATGGGCATTCCTTCTATGGCCGTGTCCTTAACAACCTTCGACACCAGCGCAGACATGACGTTGGCGGCAGACGTTGCATCAACTGTTGCGTCGAAACTGCCGTTGCTCGGTTTGCCACACGGTACGCTGCTGAACGTGAATGTTCCGCATGTTTCGAAAGAAAAATTTAGGGGGCTGCGCATTACACGCCAAGGCCACAGTGAGTGGAGAGATGCATACGAGACTCGCCTCGATCCGCAAGGTAATCCATACTACTGGCTTACCGGTGAGTTCGTTACGATAGCCGACGTTGATGATGCCGACGACATAGCTGTAGCGAATGGGTGGGCCGCCATAACGCCAATTCATTATGAGCTTACGAACTTCGCAGCAATCGAGCGTCTTCGGTCGCAATTTTGAAGCACTGCATCTTCACGAGGAATCTGTGAGCACAAGAATTAACGAGTCGATCCTACGAAGCATCGATGCCCATGCAAAACGATTGCGATTTATGTATCGCATTCGGGGGTTCGGTTACGAGCGTGCTATTGAGTTACCATTGCTAGCCGAAAAAATGCAGCCCCTTTTTCAACAACCGCTACGGTATCTCGACATCGGTACTGGTCCGTCTATCTTTCCCTCGTGGATTGCATCTCGCACTCAATGGGATGTTACGTGCCTTGATAAGTTTGCGTGGGTAGAAACACAGAACCGGTATGCAGCAAAGCTTGGGCTACACCCAGATCGATTCCATGTTGTTGTGCAAGATTTTCTTGAAGCAGAACTAGAGCCCGAATCGTTCGACGTAATCACGAACATCTCCGTTATCGAGCACTTCGAGGGTAACCTCGACTCCGTGGCGATGGCAAAGAGTGCTCGACTACTCAAGCCCGGTGGCATGTACATACTCACCACGCCCCTTAATGATGGATATGCACGCGATTGGTTTTTGCAGCAAGATGTGTACGGAGAGAAGTTTACCAGCAAACCCGTGTTCTTCCAACGTCACTATGATGTTGAGTCGTTCAACGAGCGCATCGTGGCTGCATCGGGTTTGGTTGAGCGAGAGCGCACGTACTTTGGCGACTACGAAGAGCCATTCTTCAACAATCGCATTGTTGACAAACGGGGCTTCGGAAAAGTATCACGCACGCTACTACAGATGAACACCGTGAGCCATGCGCTAAAGCACGGCTCGTATAGAGACGTTCCCGTGTCTATGCCGGGAATGAAAATCTATACCAGTGCCGGCGTTTGTGTTGTGCTAACGAAGCAGTAGGAGGCGCGCGCTTTTACACGTTGTAGCGCGAATACACGTTGGCAATCTGCTGCACAGCGGCAGGGTTTATAGGGCGGGCAGGGGGCATGTGTCCACGCTCAACATCGCTAATAACAGTGGCAATAACGCGTGCGCAGTCTGCTTCGTCTTCATTGCGAAACACAACCGTGCCTTCCGGTCTGGGTACGGCGTCAGAGCCAACCGCCCAACGTCCACATTCCAATGCTTCCTGTAGAGACAGTGAGGAACCGCCCTCTGTTCGCGTAGGGCGTACAACGGCGTGAGCGTGCACTACGAGAGGCAGCAATGGGGTTGTGATGTTCTGCACGATTACAACTCTGCTATCCTGCTCAATAAGCGTTTGAAGCTCGGACCACAACGTGCCATCCACCACAGCGCCAACAGCAATGCACAGCGATGCGTGGGGATGCTGCACTAAGGCGAACGCGCGAAGGAGCACGTCTATCCCGTAGAGATCCTTCCCCCGAAATCGCACTACACGTCCGGCATTGGCAAGCAGCCGAATGGGGGCATTACTCCACCGCTGCGGCACGCCTAACGGCAAAGGGCAGGCACGTTCCCACGCACTAGTGGGTAGGTCCGACGGTACAATCCGCATCTTAGGGAACGATGTATCTAGGTGTTTCTCGAGATCGGCGGCGGTTTCCTTGCTTATGGCAATTATGGCATTGGCTTTTTGGAAAGCTCTGGCAAGACCGCGTTGCACCCTTGCACGTTCAATGTCTGGGTGTTGCCGAAACGAGTGTACGGTTACAATGTATGGCGTGCGGGTAAGCCGCCACCAGAGCGACATCAAACGCATCCACCGGTGATTCCCTTGGTCCGTATGGTAGTGGACAAGTTTCCGAGAAAGAAAAAAACCTACGCCCAAACGAACAACTCCCGGAAACGCATCCGGTATGCCCCCTAACGAAATAGCGTGCACCGATAATCCTAACGCGCGCAATCCTTCTACAAGCCGAACACAATGGATGGCTACACCCCCATAGGGTGGAGGGAAGGGTGCAAGTACACGTATCATGCGCGTTTGCGGGCAATAAGCATGTGCATGTCTGTACAAGAGTGTCTGTAGTCCTCCCAAACGTCAACGCTGTAATGTGGCTGATATAGGAGGTATGACTCTTCGCGGAGAATCTCGACATTCATGTCGTTGAGCAACACTCGAATACGATTCCATTCGATGTGGTCATCGGGCCAAACATGTATGTCTCCCTCCTCGGCATATCGGGGGTTCAATGTCTTTCTAATGCGACGTTGCCACCAAGATGGAGAAATGAGTTTTCCAGCAAGCGAAGCAATGCTTTCTCGAGTTCGCGTTTTGGTACGAAACTCTGTTAACATCTCGCTTGGCATCCAATGTTCGTCCGACGCTTCATGATCGAGATAAATAATGCCACCGGGCGAAACCACGCGGACAAACTCCCTGAGTGCGCTAAGGTAGTCCGGTATGTGGTGCAGTACAGAGTAGGTAGCGATAAAGTCCACGGAATCTGAAGGTACCCCGTCCATGTCCATCCCGTTAAGGATGAAGGGGCGAACGCGATTGCGCTGAAGATTGGCTGTTATCTCGGTAAAGCTTGGGGTAACGTCTGCAGCAATAACTTCGAATCCTAGCCCCAGCAGGTGTCGCGTAAGGTTGCCCGCCCCGCAGCCATAATCCAGAGCCAACAATCCAGGCGAGGTTCGCATGGAGTTTGCCAAAGTAAGAGCATTCTGTAGCCGTTCCTGCTCTATAGAATTGTAAATTTCGCCGTGGCGCTGGTCGTATTTATAGGCAATGTTCTCGTGACGTGCGATATTGTCTGCGATTCGTTCAGACGCACTTTTCAAGGCCTCGTCCACGTTATTGCCTTTCACCAAGTTTATATTCAGTCGGAGTTGAGATGGGAACTCGCAAAGTTATCACTTGTATCTTCCTGTTGCTTAGCGCAGCGCCATTATTCTGCCAGAATGAGTATTCATGGGTCATTACGGATAGTCTGACGGAGGCACGCTACTTTTTCGAGGCACAACGCATTAGCGAATACGAAGTATTGATTGTTGGTGGTAGAACTCTTCGCGGAGTTACGCGGGGGTCCGAGATTTATGACGCTCGTACCAAGAAAGTGCGCCCTGCAGCAAGTATGGTCACCGCGCGTTATGCTTTTGCGTCTGTTGTATTGCCAAATGGAGAAGTGTTAGTGTGTGGCGGCTCTAGAACAGCATCAGGTAGCCCCACAAACTCCATAGAAATCTACGATCCGAAGAAAGATGAATCGAGAACCGCCGGAACAATGGTTTTCGCTCGGTGGCAACACTGCGCGATAATGCTAGACAGCAGGTACGTGCTGATTGTTGGTGGCTGGGGCGGTCCTCGTGAAGCAGAGATCTTTGACATTACCACCAACAGCTCAACATCAGCTGCATCCTTCCCGTACATCTCGTCCTTCGGAAAGGTTGCGCGAACGAAAGATGGTAAGGTTATTCACTTCTCCGGTCGGTCCGGTGGGCCTGACTCCTATAGAACAGACCAGGTTCACGCATTTAATGTACCCAACAATCGCTGGGAACTTTCGGGCACGATGACTGAAAAATTGTACTACCCAACACTAACAACTCTGTCAGACGGAAGGTTGCTTCTCACGGGAGGATCTATTTCGGAAGGCGATACCAGGGACAACTTTGCATCCGCAGTACAAGTGGCTGATCAAACCAGCTTCTCCAAGTTTGGGTCACTTTTTACACCTCGAGCTGGACACGAGGCGGTGGAGTATGGTGCTGATCGCGTGATTGTTTTAGGCGGGATGGATAACGCAAAGCAATCGTACTTCTCTTGTGAATGGGTGAATTCGATTACTGGAGCGGTTGCTAAGGCGCCTCCGATGCATGAAACACGCCGTTACTTCCGAGCGCTTACACTGAATGATGGTCAGGGTGGTCTGGTAGTGGTTGCTATTAGTGGTCAGCAGGCGAAGGGCATAACGCCACTGATAGAGGAGCTGGGGTCGTGCAGCGCCACAACGTCGCAAGTGCCATTGTATGAGCCATTTGTTCAGTATCTCGGTAGTGGCAAATACGTTGGCAGCGCAGCCCGCCTAACCGGTGCCGAGCAATTCGTAACCGGTGGACTCTGGGTTCGGAATCGCATGCCAGTGATTGATGGCTTCGATGTGAGATTCTCGTTCAGAATGTTAGACGGAAACGACAATGGTCAGGCCGACAATGGCCCTGCCGGTGCAGATGGTATTGCGTTGATCCTACAAAACGAATCTCGGACAGCACTTGGTATGCCCGGCGATGGAATTGGATATAATGGCATGCCGCATGGCATTGCGGTGGAATTTGATTCGTACCTTAATCCAGCATTTACAGACCCTTCGGGCAGTCACATCGGTGTTCAAGTTGGCGACGGGATGATTATTCGACCATGGCATGTTGCTCCATATCTGGCGAAGGTTCAGTGGGAGGGTGTGCCTTTGTTTGTGGCTGATGGAAGAGTGTATTACGCTCGCGTGTCTTACAATGCCAGGCGCTTTCAGGTATACTGTTCCCTTAGCCGGGACCTTGGCGAGCCCCTTATCACAATCGATGATTTCGACATACCGTCAATCATGAACCTGCGCGCCGATGGCGCCTGCTACATAGGGTTCACCTCTTCTACCGGTAGGTCCAGCGAGATGCACGAGATTCTGAGTATCGAGATAGATGGCTGTAGTCCCCTTGTTTCGAGTGTAGATACGGACGAGCCCTCAAGCTCGCAACCGTTTTACGGCACGATGCGTGTGCAGCCAAACCCTGTGGCGTCGGAAACCAATGTGGAGTTCTCCGATGCACTTTCGTTCGACACACCCATAGAGGTGGTAGACAACCAGGGAAGGATTCTGATGCGCACAATTGCTCGGAGCGGAACGCTGTCTGTGCGTTTGAGCGGACTCGATGCGATTTCCGCAGGGATGTACAGAGTTGTTGTGGTTGCCGCAGGGCGCACGTTGGTTGCACCGCTGGTAATTGTGCGGTAGTACGGCCTACGTGTCGGACATGCGCACACGTCCGGCGCGAGGGTCCCACTGCCAGTAACTCTGCGCGGTGCTCTGGGATACGCCTCCAAGTTCTATGCGCACGGGGGCGCCACTCTCAATGGCACGTAACATCCGCAGCTCGCGAAGAATTTGCACATCGCCCCAACCATATTCGTTGGCATCGAGTGCAATAAAGGCGTTAATCACGTCTACGTTTTCTGTTAGCCCCCTATCAAGAATCTCGCGGACAATTTCTTGGGGTTTGCCAAGCTTCGTACGTACGTTCGGAAAACGCTCCAAGTGCGAGCGCATCGCGGCTGCAATAAATCGTAGTCGGGAAGGGGCTTGGGGTAGCAGCTCTTCGAGTAGAGTAGGATCTGAGCCGGCATAGGCATTCCAACACGAAGCAATAAAGGCGCGATCGAGCGCCGTAAGATTGATTGCAACAGTTGGTAGCTGCCACGTGAGGGAGGGAACGCGCGATACTTGGGCAACCAGGAACATCGCATTTACCACGCAGAAGAGGTCTGCATCGAAGTGGAGCGTAACGGACTCCCACGAGTGTTGTGTGATTGTGTGTAGGGTGTCTTCGATGCGCTGGGAGTACTCCTCCGGAGTTGAGCTATAGGCGCGTTCTACAAACCGTTTCCGAAGATGAATAAGATCTGCTGTGTTCCGCGTAACCGGACCATCGGCTAGCGCTTCTCTCCACGGCACTATGGTGCGCGCCAACGATTTGGGGATACTGCCTAGCCCCATATCACCCGATGCAATGTGAAGTTCTACAGTGTCCACTGCGCTACTATTGGAAGTGTGAGAATTGCCACAAGGGTAGACAAGAGTATTGCCTGGGCCAGCACCGATTCGTCCAATCCATACTTGTCTGCAAACACCATTGTTAACATCATGGTGGGCATTGCTGTTTCCAACATAACGGTGCGGTATACATCGGTGTTGTTGATAAGCATTGCAGCAAATGGGGCCAGAAGCACTGGAACGAGCACGCATCGCACCAGCACTGCCGGCGCCAGTAATGGTGCCAGGCGCATGTTGGGTAGTTGGAGAGCAAGGCCAATACTAAACAACATCAACGGTGCCACTGCGCGTCCGGCAGATGTGCAGGCATCGGATAGCCAAACCGGCACATCGATGTGTAGGAGGTTTACAACAAGTGCGATTACCACAGCGATGAGGGGCGGCATGCGAAGCGTTTGTGCTACGCCTTCTGCAAGCGTGTGGCGTTCGCCCCGGCTGCCATATTCAACACACACGATGGTGCCCACCGTAAACAGCAGGGGAGTCATTCCCATGTAGTCGTACATGATGGGGATTTTTGCAACGTGTATGCCAACTACTGCTGTTGAGATAGGCAAACCAAGATACATGGCGTTGCACCAGGTACCAGCGAGAATGAGTGACCCAATAGCAGGACGTGAAAGAAACCGGCGAAGTAGGATGGCATAGGTACTCCATGATAGCACAAAGCCAACAACTACCGCCGCCATAGATACTGCAGGCACCGTCCACACCTCGCTGCCTATTGGTGCGGTAGACACTACACCAAAGGTTAACAATGGAACAAACACGTTCAAGACGATAGAGGAGATCACAGATCGTACCGTGGTGGCAGGGGGCGCTCCCGGCACAAAGCGATAGAGCACTCCTGCAAGAAGAACCACGCCAAGCGAGATGAATACATTCCACATAACGTAAATCTATGCATGTAACTCTACCGAACCACCCGTAATGGCAGTATGACATCTATTGGCATAGTTTGGCATCGAGCCACTTCGGCACCTTGATTGAACCAACAGTAGGGAGTTCCTATGCTTCTCCGAGTACTCTGCCTTATGCGTCCAACCGATGTTGCACGTGCGCAGCAGTTTGTGTCTGCATACCAACGAATCCCCGTAGAAATCTGCGGATCGTCGGACGATGTGCGATCTGTTGCAGCCCTTGTTGTTGCTTCCAATCCGGATATCGTGCTCTACGATCCATCCATAGATCTGGGTGAACTCCTTGTGCGGTGGAAGATGGAGCACACCAACCATCCTGCACTGGTAGTAGTAACCGCCGATCCTTCCTATGCAGTAATGGCGTTCGAAGCGGGTGCGGTACACTACCTTATTGATGTGTTCCGGGAGGTAGACATTACCTCGGCCTTCGACCGCTGTGTTCGGCGTATCGCCCGAAGTTCGTATGCCCACGGCTTATCGGAGCCACACGGAACAATGCAATACAGGCCAAATGTGATTGCTCTGCCGGTTACCTCTGGTATCGAGATTCGGTCGCGAGATCAAATCGTGCGGGTAAATGGAGAGGGTAACTACTCTACGGTTCACTTCCTGCGCGACCCCGCGATAACATTGTCGAAAACTATTGGCGATTACGAATCAATCCTATCGTCATCCGGTTTTCTGCGGGTGCACAGGTCCCATCTTGTAAACCTCATGCACATCCGCAGGGTACATAGGGGCAAGAGTGCGCGTGTTGAACTGGTTACCGGAGACGTTGTTGATGTGTCGGACCGATACCGCGACCAACTTTTTTCCGCCGTTGGCGTGGTGAGCAAACGTATTGCTAGCGGGATGTGAGAAAGGCCCTCAACATGGCCAGTCTCCATACAAACAAGGCGTTGGCGTTGCTGCCGGCCTTATATGCAGAAAGTACGTTTGCAAGTTTGTCTGCCTTCACAAATTGTTCTACAGCGCTCCAACTTCCGTCGAGCAAATACGATAGATCTCCGCGAAGCCATTGGATATGCCCCGGCGTGATAAATCCCGTCTTGTCCTTCCGATCGAGAATTTCGTCGGGCACAATGCCGCGCATTGCCGAACGAAGCACACGTTTTGTTACTCCACGATGCACTTTGTGTGAGTTGGGCATAGAAAAACACAGGTCCACTAAACGATGATCGAGAAACGGCACGCGCGACTCAATACTAAACGCCATCGAATTAATGTCTTCCGTATGAAGGAGTGTTGGCAGTAACGTTACCCGAAGAAGATTGTGGAGGAACGCATTCGTTCGTGTACCGCTGGGCATTCCAACACGAATTGGATACAAAGTAGCTGCTTGCTTTAGAATCCAAGGGTTGGTGTGCTCAAACTCCAACTGATACAACAGGGGTTCGTCTCGAACCGATGCCAAAATGCTCTTCGCTACGAGTTCCAGTTTTCTCCGCACTCCGTAGCCCTGCCGTGCGGCGTGAGACCGCAACTCGGCAGCCGCCTCTACAAACCGTCCGGCACGCAGTAGGTCTGCCACTATTCGATAGAGCACGTGCATATATCCGCCCATGATCTCGTCTGAGCCCTGACCGTCGAGCACCACCTTCACGCCGTTTTGCGCGGCAAGCTGCATTACGAAGTACTGCGAGATGTACGACGAGGATGGTAATGGGGCATCCATTATCCGAACGATCCGGTCGAAGGACTCCTGCACGTCTCGGTCCGATGGCGATATCTCGCTGGGATAGATACTTGGATACTGCGAGAGCAGATGCTGAATGTATGGTCGTTCGTCTACGTTGCCCGTGCCGGTATAGTAGGCAGTAAACGTTTTTACGGACACCTCGTCCGTAGCCGAGGCCAACACACCTGCAATGGATGTGGAATCGAGTCCACCACTTAGGCAAACACCAATCGGTACATCTCTGCGAGATGTTAGCCGAATAGAGTCGATGAACAGCTCTCGAAATGCTTCGCTATGCTCTTCGAAGCTCGCCGACGATTGGGTGTGGGTGTCTATCTCTGCGTATTGCCAGGTGTGTATCTGGCCGTTCTTCCAGAGAAGGTTGTGCGAGGCGGGCAAAGCCACGATGTCTTCGAAATACGTTTCTTCCCAGTGGTGCATCCAACCCATGTACAGTCCGCGGGCAATTTGGGCTTCGTTCAAGCCCCCTCGGAAAAGGGGGCACACCTGCAACGCCTTGATTTCGGAGCTGATGTAGAGTCTACCACTTCGCTCGATGTAGTGGAATGGTTTAATGCCAAAGCGGTCTCGGGAGCAAAAGAGTTCGCGCTCTTCAGAATCCCACACGGCAAAGGCCCACATACCAATAAAACGCTCAACAGCGTTATGACCCCAGCGGTGGAGTGAAGCGAGAACCACTTCTGTATCCCCTGTGGTGCGAAACGAGTATCCGTCGCGCTGGAGTTCTTCGCGCAACTCTAAGTAGTTATAAATCTCGCCATTAAACGTGATGGTTTTTGATCCATACGTCATGGGTTGATGCGAGGCGGCCGAGAGGTCGATTATGCTTAAGCGATTATGGCCTAGAAACACAGGCCCCTGTGGCCAGATACCGGTATTGTCGGGTCCGCGGTGCTGCTGTGTTGCAAGCATTCGCCCGCCCACATCGGCAATGTCCAACAGGCCGGCGCGTTCATCTACAATCGCAATTATGCCACACATGTCTTCAAATCTACGGCGAGACGAGTAGATTGTAGGAATGATTCATCTCTGGAAACTGCAAGCGCTGTTCGGACCCATGCGTCCGTTCCTCGCGAAAAACATCCTTGATCGATTGCGTGAACAGCGCAGAGTGCGTGCGTTGCGTGGGTGTTTTCCCTCGACAGCGTATAGCCGTGAACATCTTCGGAGTGCCATTGTGCCACTACCAGATGCTCAATGGCTTGGGCATCGCGGCCAAGAGGTTGTGGCGTTTGCCAATCGAATGGTGAAAGGGGATGTAAACGCATTTGGTGTTTCGAAATGGGTTGTTGGCGGACCAGACCCCGATGGCGTGGATGTGCGGTCTGTACACGAACTCAGCAGAATGCACCACTGGTGTGCTTATGCCTTAGCTGCGCACCTGGAAACGGACAAACGTGATTATTGGTGTGAGGCGCTGGCGCGAGAGATCCGTGTATTCATGGACAGCTCTCCGGCGGAGACCGGAATTCATTGGGCCTTTCCGATGGGCACTGCGCTGAGACTGTATTCTATGCTAGTGGCCTGGGATTGGGCGTGCCGCACGGGCTGGAGCGGAGAGGAACATGCCGCTGTTGTAGTGAACGCGGCCGTAGACCATGCGCGCAGCACCTATGCCCGTTTGGAGTCGAGAGGGGGCCTTTCTACATCTCACTACGCGGCAAACCTCTTGGGTCTGGCGGCAGCCGGACGTTACCTCGATATCGGTGCCGAGAGCGAAGAGTGGTTGCGTGTTGCACGGCAGGAGTTGCGTTCGGAACTCACGCGGCAGATCCTTCCCGATGGCATGGTCCAAGAGGCAAGCACCGGCTATCACCGTCAGGTAACGGACATTTTCGTTCAAGCAACACATCTCATCGAGTTTACTCCTGATGAGAAGCAACGCATCGCGTCTGCGTGTACCAATCTGCGTGAACTTGAACTGTTCGGTATGCCCCTTATCGGCGACAATGATGATGGTCTTGCCGTAAAGCTTGTAGGACTTGTACCCGATACCGGGTATTTACACGCCGTGTTTCCAACGGCACATGTTTCGGATGTAACAATTGGTGCCCGACACAAGGAGGCGTTTGGACTCGTGTTGCTTGCGAACGAACACTTCCACGTAACCATGCGCAACGGACCCGTTGGGCAGTTTGGCAAGGGGGGGCATGCGCACAATGACGCGAACAGCATTACGGTGTCTGTTGGCGGGAATCCCGTGATTGTGGACCCAGGTACTTCGCTCTACACGCAGGACCCGAATGTTCGTAACCAAGAGCGGGGTGTGCATTCCCATGCAACCATGTGGGCCGAGAATTCCAACCCGCGCACCTTGCTGTATACCTCCGAAGGACTTTTCTGGCTGCTTGAGCGTGGCACCGGCAGTATGCAATTCAGCGAAACATCGGCGAGCGGAGAATACAGCTCCGGAGAGCTTACGCACAGCAGGCAGTTTCGTGTAGAACCCGAATCCATTATCTGCACAGATGAACTGCGCAACCAACACGGTGCCGTAGAGGGTGTGATTTCCTTCCCTCTGGCTCCAAACATTGTTCCGAAAATTCTCGATAACGCCGTTCTTCTGCAAGGTCCAAGCCTTTCCTTAGAACTTACGTGGTCCCAGGGCGAGATTGCTATCGAGCCCCTCCATGTGGCTCCATACTTCGCGTTGCGTCAAGAATCTCTCTGCGTGCGATTGCGCACTTCGGCGTGTACGTGGCAACTCCGGCGCACGCCTCACACAACGTAAGTCCTATTTTCGCACCATGAAACTCACGGCCCACCTGGGCAAGATTACCTGGTCCCTTGCAGACAAAGTGCTCTATGTGCTGTATGGACTTGTACAGTTTGTGCAGATTAAGGCGCTGCCGGCAGACGTTTATGGCGTATTTGCCCTATTAGTGGCGCTGAACACGTGGATCATGATTGTCTCCGATGGATCGGCCCTTGCGGGAATTATTCAGTTTGGAGTTGATGCCGGCGAGAGAAAACGGGTAAACGTTATGGCCCTTCTTATCCACGGCATTGTGGCAGGGGGCGCGGGTGCGGCAATTTATCTCCTGCGTGATCCCCTGATTGATGTGTTTCGTGTGCCCCAGTTTGGAGACGTAGCCACACTGTTGCCCATGTATTTGCTGCTTACGTTTCCTCGGATGTTCTGCCTAAAGATCATCTATCGCGACATGCGAATGAAGGAGCTGTTTGCTGCAGACGCAATCTGGTTTGGGGTGCGAACCATACTTACGTTCTGGTTCATCGTTAGCAACAGACTGAATACACTATCCGACATCGTAATGATAGACTTTGCGGGAATGGCCGCAAGCTCGTTGGCTACCATCTTCTTTACGCGAAAAGACCTCGCATTTGGTTGGAGTGGCACGATCTCTCTATCAAGATACCTCAGGTACGGTGTTCCCCTGGCCATGGCCACCGCACTCAACTCCGCGCCACGTCAGCTGGACGTGTACGTTATTGCGGCCTACTTTGGCGTTGGTGTTGTTGGGGTATACAACCCGGCAAAGAACCTCTACCGATTTTTCGAGCAGGCCTTCGATGCCGTAACAACCTTACTCTATCCGGCGGCAGTTCGAATGTATTCCCAACAGCGTTATGCAGACTTACAGTTGCTTATCACCAAGGCCATTAGCGTAACACTTGTTCCTATTATCGGGGTGGTGCTCGTGTTGGAGTTGGGATTGAGTAAACTCATCATCCCAATTCTGGGCGAGGCCTATGCTGCGGCAGTAGACCACTTTAACGTACTCGCCATTGCCGCATTAGGAATGCCCTTCATACTTATGAGCAGCGTTATTGCCGCCATGGGACACAGCACCGCCATTGTTCGATACTCCGCCGTGGGTTTGCTGGTAGCGGGTGCAACCCTTTTTGTTGTTGGCGAGTTGGGGCATCCGCTTCTGGTAGGTTTAGGATTGGTATCGAATACCGTAGTGGTTGGCATTTTGTGTACACTATATGTTCGGCGCGAGATACATTTCCCGCTCCGAGCTCTTGGCAGAGTATACGATGATGCACGAACAGCACTTACAACCTGGAAGAACAAATCATGATGTTTTGGTTTGCACCGCGGGCCGCACGAAGAATTGCCGTTGCACGCAAAGGCGCCGTGCTGCGAATATTTGTGGTGTCGGTGTTCGGCACCCTGTGGTGTTTGGCAGGGGGCGCCGTGGCTCTTGGCATTTGGCGCGACGTAGACCGTAGGGCAACCGAAACACGGTTCGACATTATTGTTGCAGACAGTACCACCGCAGAACGTGCCGCGAACATACTAGCAGACCTTCGCAGGAAGCCCGGTGTGATGGCCGCCGAATACAAGAGTTCGAGTGTTGTATGGAGAGAGTTTAGTGCCACGCTTGGTATTGCCGATACAGACCTTCAAACTATTGCCAGTGTGCCTGCCGTAATCCGTTTACAACTCGCCCCCTCGCAAGCAAATCCAAAGGCGCTGCGCAGTCTTGAGAATGGAATTCGGATACTTTACGGTAATGCCGTTGCAGACATCGTTTGGTCGAAACCCTATGCAGAGTTGTTAGAACTTCAGCGGCGAGATGTAGCGCTGTTCTCGCTCATTGCCGGCGCGCTAAGTCTTGTGCTCTTCAGCGTGGCCATATCGTATTCGTTCCGTGCAGAGATACATCGTGCAACCGACGATTTGCGAGTAGGAGTGCTTCTTGGTGCATCGTGGAGTTGGACAGCGATGCCCCATTTTATGGTATCAGCTACCGTTGGTGCCATGGGCGTGTTAGTGGCCACAGGGGTACTTCTCCTTGCTCGTCCCCTAGTTGAGTCGAACTACCCATGGGTTGCCTCTGTGAGCACCCTAGAACTTCTTATTGCGGCCGTTGGTATAGCCGTGGTTGGTAAAGCACTCGCTTGGTGGCAGTCCTATCGGGCAGTGCGTTCCGGCGTGAAAACATGAGAATACTCGACCGCTATCTTCTCCGTCAGTTCGTAGTAACGTTCGTCTTTGCCACGGGAGCACTGCTGAGCATTTTTATTGTGATAGACCTGTTCGAGCGACTCGACAAGTTTATCGACAATAAATTGTCGGCCTCTGTTCTTGTTCAGTTTTATGCAGCCCTAGTGCCATCGTATTTAGAGCTCTTGATACCCATAGCGCTTCTGCTTGCCGGCTTGTTTAGTGTGGGTAGGTTAAGCAACAATAACGAGATAACGGCCATACGTAGTAGCGGCAGGAGCACCTTTCGCTTACTCCTGCCCATTCTAGCGTTTGCCTTGATAATGAGTGGCGCGCAGGTATACTTCAACGGTTGGATAGCGCCGGCTGCTGCCACAGCGCGGTTTGATCTAGAGCGGAGATATTTGGGAAGCGATGCGGGTAGGGGATCGCTAAGCGACCTTTCGTTTCGAGAAACGCCAACCCTGAATGTGCTGCTTCAGCACTATGACGAAACGCGGAAGAAGGCCTCCGGCGTGTCTATTGAAGAGTATGGTAGCGCAATGCAGCCCCGAATGGTGTGGAAGGTTGTGGCCGATTCTATGTTGTGGGTAGATAGTGTTGCTGGTTGGGTTGTTCCGGTTGGAGTTCGTTGGACCTTTGGCACAGATTCAATTCAGATGGAGAGGATTGAACAATGGCAAGCCCCCTTTACGGTGAGGCACCATCAGATTGTTAAGCTTCAGTTGAACCCAGATGAGATGACTTTTCCCGAGTTAGACGACTACATCAAGACGCTCAAGCGCGGTGGACGCGATACGCGCGTGCGGGAGATCGATCTGGCGGGTCAGTGGGCCTTCCCCTTTGTTAACCTTATCGTGGTGTTAATATCCGTGCCGTTCGCATCAATAAAACGCAGAGGTGGCTTGGCAACGAATATCGCAGCAGCAATGGTGCTTGCTATTACGTACATTGCGTTCACGAAGATCAGTCAGGCCATGGGGGCTGCATCGAACCTGCCCGTAGAGGTGGTGGCTTGGAGCGCAAATGCGATCTTCTTCATTGTAGGTTTGGTTGTATTGCGAAGAGCACGGTAGTGCTGTTGCGAGGGTGGAAAGGGAGGCCGGATGCGACGTGTTAGCGTAATCGCAGTTTTGTTTGTTCTGGGAACCAGCATTATGGCCCAGAGGCTACGTCTGTTGCCGCCAGATCGTACCGGAATTACCTTTTCGAATGTGATTGTTGAGTCCGACACCTTTAACGTGTTGGCCGATTTCTACGCATACAATGGTGGTGGCGTTGGCATAGGCGACATAGACGGCGATGGGTTGCAAGACATAGTGTTTACCAGCTCCCAGGGGGGTATAGCCTATTACCGAAATCTCGGTGGTTTGCGGTTCTCCAACGAAACGAAGATCAGCGGACTCTACATGCCGCCAGATGGAAGCGTGTACACTGGCGTATTGGTTGCCGATCTAACCTGCGATGGATTGCCGGATATCTATGTGGGCAGACGGTACCACACAAACATGTTGTTTGTGAATAATGGTAAGGGGGCGTTTACAGAGCGCAGTGTAGATGCAGGGCTGGCTATTCGTGCATTCACCACGCAATCGCTGGCGATAGACTATGATCGCGATGGCGACTTGGACCTGTACCTTGTGAACAGCGGCGAACCACGCCGACAGGGCTACATCAACCCTGGTGTTTGTGACATGCTCTTGCAGAATAACGGTAGCGGTGTGTTTACAGACGTTACCCAGACCGCCGGTATCTTCGATGCCGGCTACGGTTTGAGTGCGTCAATGGGCGACCTAAACGATGACGGCTGGCCCGACATCTTTGTGACGAATGACTTTGAAGCACGCGACATCATCTATGTGAACAACAGAGACGGCACATTTACCGACACTTCTGCAAAAGCCATGGCGAATATGTCGTGGGCAAGTATGGGCAGCGACATAGCAGACCTTAACGGTGATGGCTTCTTGGATATCATAAGTCTCGACATGCTTCCCCGAGACCACTGGAGACTGCAAACACAGATTGGCGGCATGTCTATTTATGGTCCATTCTTCGACTCACTCCAGCGGGTACACAACGCTCTCCACATCAACAGAGGCAGACTGCGTTTCTCGAATGTGTGCTACCTGGCAGGAGTTGCGGCAACAGATTGGAGCTGGAGCGTACTCGCTGCAGACCTAGACCTTGATGGCGCAAATGACCTTGTAATCACGAATGGCACAAAGCGCGACCTAGGAGACCAGGACTACACGTACAACCTGTTTGCAGGAAGAGGCGAGATACGTCCAGACGCCTACAAGAACATGCCGCGCAGTGCTCATCCCGGGTATGTGTTTAAAGGCGCAAACAGCCTGCGATTTGCAGACGTATCGGCAGAGTGGGGATTTGTTCACCCCAATGTTGGTAACGGTGCGGCGTATGCAGACCTGGACAACGACGGAGACCTGGACATTGTGATTAACACCACTGATACCGTGGCCTTTGTTTTTGAGAACCACACGATATCCAATGGTAGCGGTCCATCGTGGATTGGAGTTGCAATCTTCGAAACAACGTCGAACCCAATGTCTGTTGGAGCACGCGTTACTGCGTTTGGTCCGCGAGGAAAAATCGTTCGCGAGATTGCATCGTCCAGAGGATTCCACTCTACCTCGGACCAGCGAATAGTATTCGCTCCAGATGCAATAGGGGGCATAGACTCTGTGGTGGTGCGTTGGCCGCGCGGACAGCAAACCACCTACACAGGGCTGGAGGCAAACAGCTACAACAAGTTGCGGTTTGTTGATGCCACCGCCGAGCCCGTAGAGCCAGAAACCATTGTATCACTCATGGAAAAACTCCCACGTGCATCCATCCCGTTTTTTCATCGAGAGAATGCCTACGACGACTTTAAGCGCGAACGACTTCTGCCGAATCGCTATTCGAAGGATGGTCCGGGGATTACCGTTGGGGATGTTAACGGCGATGGAAGAGAAGATGTGATCTTAACCGGAGCAAAGTACCAGCCAACGCAGTGTTTTGTGCGCAAAGCCGATGGATCCTTCGAGCCGTGGCTTTGTGGCATAGACGACATGCCCGAGAGTGAAGATGTAGACGCGTTATTGCTTGACGTAGACGGCGACAAAGACCTTGATCTGATTGTGGCAACCGGCGGACATGAGTTCGATGACGGCGACGAAGAACTCGAAGACCGTTTGTATCTCAACAATGGAAAGGGGCTGTTTACCCGTGTTCGTAACGGATTGCCTGCGGGAAATCATAGTAGGTCTCGTATTGCCGCGGCCGACATCGATGGAGACGGAGATCTCGATGTGTTTATCGGTGGCCGTGTTGTTCCCGGTCAGTTCCCAACGATTCCCGTTTCTACACTGTATCGTAATGACAAAGGCACCTTTGTAGACATAACAGAGTCTGCCGCGCCCGGACTTTTGCGCGTAGGACTTACAACACATGCTATCTGGGCCGACATCGATAACGACAAAGACCCCGACCTAGTTGTAGTAGGCGAGTGGATGTCGCCTCGCATTTGGCGTAACACGAAAGGCAAATTTGTTGAAGTAACGTCGGCGTTGGGACTCGATTCTGCATCCGGTTGGTGGTACTCCGTTGCCGCCGCAGATATTGATGGAGATGGAGACCTAGACCTGGTGGCGGGCAACGTTGGACTCAACTGCAAATACGTTCCGGAACCCGGAAAGCCCCTTCTCTGCTACGCAGATGATTACGACGAGAATGGTTCTACCGATCCCATCGTTACCTACATGGAAGATGGCCGCCGATATCCAACGAGAGGGAGGATGACGTTAACACAACACATCCCTGCGTTGACCCGAAAATTCAACACCTACGCGCAATACGCCTCGGCAAGTATCGAAGACGTTCTAACCCCGGAGCAGATGGCCTCTTCTACCATCCTCCGCGTTAACACCTTTGCTTCGGCTGTGTTTCTGAATAACGGCGGTACTTTTTCGATGCAACCACTTCCGGATATCGCACAGATTTCCCCCGTGATGGACATTGTGGTGCGCGACCTAAACGCCGACAAACGTCCAGACATAATTCTTGCCGGTAATACCCGAACTGCTGACGGCGACGTAATTGGATATGATGCCGGCTTTGGCCTGGTTCTGCTGAACCGTGGGAAGGGGGCCCTGCAGCCCCTTACCATGGACGAAAGTGGGTTTGTTGCCCCCTATGAAGTGCGTAGAATGGCAATTATCCGCGGTAACGGTACGTCTGACCTGCTCTGTTGCACTATCAACGACAGATCGCCCCGCTTGTTTGCCTTGCCACCCGTGGCACCGCTATCTCCCGTGCGCAGGCCCTAATTAGGACGAAGAAGTCCGCAAACCACCGTATTTTTGCGTTATGAAACATCTGCTCCTATTGGCGGCCTTTCTGTACACGGTGCCTTCGCTATGCGCGCAGCAATTAGACGGCGCAGAGATCGTACATCAATGGAATCGCTGCGTTATCGAAGTAATCATGGAAGATGGATTCGGTCCACCCATTGCCGCCCGAATTCATGCGTATGCCAATCTTGCCGGGTATCAGGCCGCATATCACGCCAACCCCTCGTACACCAGCATGGTGGGCAAGCTTAACGGGTTTACGAGCTGCCCTTCGCCAAAGAGCGGAATGGAATACGATTGGCGCGTGAGTGCTGTGGCTGCCTATCAGGTTGCTTGCAGTAAGCTGCTCTATAGAATTCGGTTTTCCGACTCACTCGCACGAGTGCACCTTGCCCTTCTCGAGAAAGAAGTTTCTAGCGACGTTTTTTCACGCTCGAAGCAGTTTGGCATTGATGTAGGTAAGGCCATCAACGCATACGCTAAAGCCGACGGTTATTCTCGCACCCAGGGTCTACCAGATTTTGAGTGGCCCAAATGCGATTCCTGTTGGATACCAACACCACCAAACTTCGCCAGACCGCTCTCTCCGTATTGTGGTCAGGTTCGCACCATCGTTCTAAAGAACGCTAGCGAGTTTCCCGTTCCACCAAGCGTACCGTTTAGTAAGGCCAGCAACTCTGCATTCTACAAAGCTGCTCTCGAAGTAATTGAGATTCACCGGAGTCTAACGCCGGAGCAACGAGAGATTGCCAACTTCTGGAACGACAATCCCGTGTTAACGAATTACCACGGGCACTTCATCTTTAACTCGCGTCAGATTTCGCCTGGCGGACATTGGATGAATATCACAGAACGCGTATTGCGAGATCAGCGAGCCCCAATGGTTCGGAGCATGGAGGTTTACTCCATGGTAGCATTCGCCCTTTTCGATGGCTTTACGGCGTGTTGGGCGGAGAAATACCGGGGTAATCTTATCCGCCCCGTAACCTACATCAACAAGTACATCGACAAAACGTGGGAGCCATTGCTGCAAACGCCTCCGTTTCCCGAGCATGCTAGTGGTCACTCCACGATTACTGCTGCGGCTGCCGAAGTGTTGTCCTATCACTTTGGCGATGTGGCATTTGTAGACAGCACGGAGGTCCCGTTTGGATGGGCTCCACGGTCGTTCCCAAGCTTCCGGGCAGCAGCGCAAGAAGCGTCGGTAAGCCGACTCTACGGCGGCATACATTACCGCCGCGGCTGTGATGCCGGCAACGAACATGGAACTATGATTGGTAAAGCCGTTGTTGAGCGAGTTCAGGTACGGAAATCAGAATGAACACTGCAGCAATAGCTTCCTATCGTTTGATGTTTGCTCGCACTGCTGTTGCAGTTGCGCTCTTTTCCTTGCTTGGGGCTTGTGGGTCCGAATCTGGAACCAACCCAACCATTCCGGCGAATGATACTGTTGTTACCCGTGCAAATTTGCATCCCGATAGCACAGCCGGATGGTTGTACTACTCCTTCGATGCAGATTCCGTTGTACCTCACGATGAAGCCAGTACAGTGCCCTGGGATATGCGCGTTGCCTATCTGCTATGTTGCGGAAAAACGCGCATGATTGCCATTCAATGTAACTCCGGCAACGCCGGACCCGGATCTTCTCGCGGCGCCGTAGTAAAGAACCGATTCGAAAACATCACAGCAGTGCCTTCGGGCGTAACGCTGCGAGCCGAAGACACCTTGAACCCCATCGTGCCACTTCCGGTGCTGGGGTCGGACGCAGTGTTCCTTTATCAGGGTGCCCCCAATCACACCATTCAGCCAAGTCCAGACAAGGTTATACTGCTGCAAACGCAAAAGGGCAGGCGTTTGAAATTGCAATTCACCAGCATCTATCTTGATGCGCCCGCGGTGCCAACGCAGCTAACACCGCTGGGCTTTTACCATTTTCGCTACGCAACAATTCGGTAGGAGTAGGCCATGTACGGTAACATCAGCATCATCGAAGGTCCGTCCGCAGAAATGCCGGCAGACGATCCCGTAAAACTTGCCGAGTTTGAGGATCGTATTGCACGCGGCGAAAAAATCGAACCACACGATTGGATGCCTGCCGAATATCGCAGGCAGCTTATTCGGATGATCGAGCAGCACGCACACTCAGAAATTATCGGCGCACTTCCCGAAGGCACATGGATTACCCGTGCTCCCGGCTTTAAGCGCAAGATGGCTCTCATGGCAAAGGTCCAAGACGAGGTAGGGCATGCCCAGCTTCTTTACAGCGCCGCCGAAACACTTGGAAAACCCCGCGAGAAGATGATCGACGATTTAATTAACGGCAAGTCCAAATATTCGAACGTGTTTAATTATCCAGCGATAACCTGGGCAGACACCGCCGTTATTGCGTGGCTGATTGATGCCTCGGCTATTATCAATCAAGTAGCCAATTCGAAGGGATCGTACGCCCCCTACTGCAGAGCCCTCGAGCGCATTTGCCAAGAAGAGTCTTTCCATCTCAAGTATGGCTACGATAACGTTGTAGCACTGGCTACTGGAACTGCTACGCAACGGCAGATGGTACAAGAAGCTCTCAACCGTTGGTGGCGTCCGATTATGCACTTCTTTGGTCCACCGGATGTTGCCAGCGTTCACTCAGAAAAACTCATGCGCTGGAAGGTGAAGATGGCGTCGAACGATGATATGCGCCAGCAATTCTTCAATCAGTACGTTCCAAAGATTTGGGAGCTTGGGCTTACGATTCCCGACGTAGAACTCAAGAAGGACCCAGTTAGCGGTAAGTGGTCCTATGGCGACCCCGACTGGGCCGAGTTCAAGCGCGTTATCAACGGCGATGGCCCCTGCAACAAGGAACGTTTAGCTGTACGCCGCAAAGCAGAGGAGAACGGTCGGTGGGTGCGCGCAGCACTTGCCCGTCCGACAGAGCCCTACGTTGCGCCCCTAGCGTAATCACCCGTGTCATTTCTAGCGGCTGCACCCGACCTTTTTCCTTGGGTATCGCTTGGAATAGCGGTGCTCATTGGAATTCTTGTGGGTGCAGAGCGCGAAATAGCACGCACAAATACCCAACTAGGTTTGCGAGACTTTGTCTTGGCCTCGGCACTTGGGTGGCTTGGTGGGTATGCAGCCGGAATGGTGTTTGCCATTGTGGTACTTGTTGTGGCCATTGGTGTAGTGGCCTACCATCGTGTTCCTGCCACAGCAGACGCAGGCGTTACAACCGAGTTTGCGCTCATTGTAACGTATGTGCTGTGTTACGTAGTGGGCACAACAACCAACGAAGCCCGCATAGGCTTGCTTGTTGCCCTTGGTGTATTTACGGCCTTACTACTCGACGCAAAGCGTCCAATCAAAAGGATGTTCTCCGAGCTCATCACCGGTAGAGAGCTGGCAGACATCGTTCGGTTTTTGGCCATCATCTTTATTGTGCTGCCGCTTCTTCCCGAGGGCCGGTTCGGTCCGTTTGGATTCTTCGCTCCTCGGATGATCTGGACCAGCGTAATTCTTGTTGCGTCAGTATCATTCGTAGGATACTTCCTCGAAAAGTTTCTCGGACCCACGAAGGGCGAGTGGCTTTTAGCGGTGTTAGGGGGCATGGTGTCTACTACCGTTATGACGCAGCGATACGCCAGGAATGCGAAGGCCACCGCCGTGAACGTTACCGAACAATGGAAGCTCGCAACTCTTTCCAACAGTATCCAGTTCCCGAGACTCTTGCTGCTAACGGCGGTTGTTGCCCCGTCACTGGCAGCATCGATAAGCGTGCCGCTCCTGTCGGCGTTTGTTGCCGGCATTGCCCTGAGTGCGGTGTTGCCCAAGTCTACGCAACCACTGCCCACCAAGGCGGTCTCCGATCTGCAAAATCCCCTTCGGTTATTGCCCGCTCTACAGTTCGCTGCATTTCTGCTGCTCATTGCATTGATAGGGGGCGCCTCGTATGCGTATCTAGGCAACAGAGGGCTTTACGCTACGAGTGCTATTGGGGCGTTGATGGATGTAGATGCCGTTACACTTACAACGGCGGACCGAGTTGTGAGTGGTAGTGTTGCGTCCACCATGGCCATCACGCTCATCATCATCGCCGTTTCCGCCAATATGCTCGTAAAACTTGCACTGGCGAGAATTTCCGGCACAATTGGGTTTTTGATGCGCCTAATCATCTCCTACGCTATCATGATTGGTGCGGCACTTATTGGCATGTTTGCGATGTTGTACTTTTGTAACCCACCGGCGTAATCAAGCAACTCACTCAATCACATTTTTCGCACGACTCATGAACACCATGCGCCAACTTTTCATTGGCATTACAGCCCTGGCGGTTGTGGGCCTTGGCCTGTGGGGATGTTATCCCGCACATGGCCTAGCCGTAGAAGACTTTGATACGGTAATCACCGGCTATAACAGCAAGGTGGATTTTACCCCGTATCGTACGTTTTACATGCCAGACACCATCGTTCACACAGATATAGAAACGAGCACGATTATCACACGCAAGTACGATGCTCTGATCCTGTCTACCATAGCCCAGAATCTTACCAACCTTGGATATACACGAATTACGGATACAATTGCGGTGCGTCCGTCTGTGTGGGTGTACCTCGGTGCAACGGCAACATCCTTTGAAACCTACTACGCTGGTTGGGGAGGATATTGGGGCTGGTACTATCCGTACTACCCACCCTATTGGGGAGGGTACCCAGTGTATGGCACAACGTCCTATGACGTGGGTGCGCTTGCCGTAGACATGGTAGACCGCACATTGGCTACCTCTGGTGACAAGGGCGCCATTGTATGGGGCGGCACCATTAGTGGTCTTGCTGGTGGTGGCGTGTCTAGCTCGTACCTCACAGGAAAGCTCAACCAGTTGTTTGTTCAGTCGCCATATCTTGCCACAGGAGCTGCACAATGAGAAAATTCCTCAGTGTAGTTGGGCTTCTCGTTGTGTTATCGAGTGGCTTGATGGCGCAACAGAAATACTTCGGTAGCGCTTATTGGTCCATTGCAACGCCAACCGGAGAGTTCAGAAATTTTGTGAATGAAACATCGGTTTCGGGTTTTGGTGTGGATTTTCAGTGGTGGACGAGTGATCACTTTAGTGCGGGGCTCGTACTCGGCTACAATTTGTGGTCCGACGTGTACCGCGGAGTAACACAACAGTTCGCCTATAACGATCTTAAAGGTGCTATCAACGGAACGCAGGTTCATACCATGAACTCATTCACGTTTATGGTTGGCGGACGTTGGATCTTTGGCGGTTCGCGTGATGTGCGTCCCTATCTTGGGCTTGCTGCGGGCACCATCACATCGAGCCAAACTCTCGACGTCTCATTGTTCCGCTTCCAGGAAACAAACTGGCATGTTGGGGTTGCCCCCTCGCTCGGACTCCTTGTGCCGATTGACTACGGAACATCATTGGATGTGTCGGGTAGATTCAGCTACGCCATGCCATCTGGCACGTCCCTCTATGGCACCACGAACAATACTCTTTCCCACTGGAGCGTAAACGTTGGGTTTACGTGGGGGCAGTAAAACGCGTGCCAACGCCGGTTCCTCATCCGTCGAATCCTTCAGACACCTTGTCGTATCTCGAGGCATTCATTCATCTTGTGCGAATTCTCCGTGAGGAGTGCCCATGGGATATGAAGCAAACACACGCGTCTATCTCGCACTTGCTGATTGAGGAGTCCTACGAAACCGTTGATGCCATAGAGGCGGGAGACGACACAGAGTTGCGAAAGGAGCTGGGCGACATTCTACTCCACGTTGTAATGCACTCCGTTATGGCGGAACAACGCGGAGCATTTGATCTTCGTGCTGTTATCCAAGGTGAGTTTGAAAAACTCGTCAACCGGCATCCCCACATCTTTGGAGATACGCGTGCCGAGGATGAGAACGAAGTATTGCGGAATTGGGAACGACTGAAAATGAACGAAGGCCGCTCATCGGTACTCGATGGAGTACCAAGAGCGTTGCCTGCGGCGTTGCGCGCGCAACGTGTGCAGGAGAAAGCCGCAAACGTGGGTTTCGACTGGCAAGACCGCCGCGATGTGTGGGCAAAAGTTCACGAAGAACTCGCCGAACTCCAAGCAGAGATCGATGGCGGTAACCGCGAAGGAACGCGCAGGGAATTCGGCGATGTACTCTTCTCACTCATTAACGCGGCACGTCACGAAGATGTTGTTGCCGAAGATGCGCTTCACGGCACCATTGGCACATTTATGAAGCGGTTCCAGTATATCGAGGCAAAAGCGGCAGAGCAGCAACGCGAGTTGCAATCGATGACGCTTGCCGAAATGGATTCCCTGTGGGATGAGGCAAAGGGGCAAGCATTGTGAAGGTAATTCTTCGTGCCGTGCTGTTGGTTGTTCCGCTTCTGCTGATAGCATGCTCCTCCGGAACCGATGAAGCCCCCATCGAAGAACCGAGCGATACAGCAGCGAATGTTGTAACCGGGGCTGCCCAGCAGCACAACAGAAAGAATGCCGATGGTATTGATACGGTAACGTTTCGCATTACCGATTCTACGGTGTCGCTTCGGGCCACAGGTTTCCCGGCGCCATCCGGTAGGGTGGTGAACGTTATGGTTACCGGTTTAGATTCCAGACTCGGTGACCCCATGGGGCATGCCGACGCGAATCATGTGTTGCGATTTTTTCTCGACTCTGGTTGTGTGGAGATTATCTCCATTCCGCGCGATACATATTTCGATGCGGGGTTCGATGACACAACCAACCTGAACAAACTAACGAATGTGCGTGCCAATAGGGGAAGGGCCGCCTATCATGCCGCGGTGTGCGAGATAGCTGGTCTGTCTCGAATTGACTATTGGGTAGAGTTTGGTTTTTCTCAGGCGATGGGCCTGTTGGAACTTATGGGTCATCGCGATAACGCACAGTCTACTCTTCGTGTGCTTCGTTCTCGGCAGGCGTATAGTGCAGGCGACTTCCAGCGTGTGTACAACCAGGGTCAGTTTATCCGGCAAACCATGCTTCGCGTGTTTGATCAAACAGACAACATGGTGGGAGAGCTGGCGATGCGCGCCGCCCTTGCTATTGTTGAAACAAACATGTCGTATGATGCTTGCGACGGGTTGTTGAATGCTCTGCGTCAGAAAGGATTCTCTCCCGAAGATCCCTCAAGAATATGGGTGCGGATGAAGCCGGCAATTTATAGTTCGTTAAAGGTGTATTCGTTTGATGCAGAGAATGTTGCCGAAATCGACAGGCAGATTTCTCATAAGATTTCAAAGCTTGGACTCGATAGTGTTTCTGTAACCTCTGCATCGTACGAAAACCGATTGTCGAATCTGATTCAACGTGCTGCTGCGGATAGCGCTAAGTCTGCTGCCTCGGTTGTGCGTTTGTTGAAACGTCCATACGACCAGCGTGCTTGGCTGCAAGTAACGAACATTGAACGTCGCATCGCATATCGAAACCGACTTTGTACTCTTCTTGCGTCGTCGTATCGTAGGTTAAAGAATCCGAATGCAGCACAGGCAATCGAAAACTACATCGAACTCGAGAATAAGGTTAACGCAAATAGATAAGAGGGTTCTGTTTCTCTCTGCCGTACCAAATCTCGAAGTGCACTAACATTCCATCGATGTTCTCGCCGCTGGTGCCAAGAGAGGCACCTGCAGAAACCGCGCGACCTTGAGAAACAGACACCGTTTCTAGATTGGCATATACGGTACGAAAGCCGTTCTCGTGATCGATGATAACGAGAGATCCATACCCCGGAAGCCATGTAACCGACGACACCTTGCCAGGTGCAACAGCAACTACGCGCGTGCCGGTGGATGCTTTAATATCGATCCCCGGATTCTCGAATACTGCTCCCGTTGCCGGGTTCTTGTATGTGCCAAAACCCTGTAGGATAGCGGTAGTAGGGGTTGGCCACGGCAAACTCTTGCGCTTAAATTCACCAATCTGGGGCGCCCCCTGCCCACGAGGCCCCTCGCGCTGCTCGCCGGCTTCTGAGCGGGACGGACCCGATTTTGCCCGACGCTCCGCCGCTTTTTCTCGCTGTTCATTCTCCTTGGCTACAAGGGCACTAATAAGTGAGCGGACGCGCCGAGCGCTCTGCTCCTTCTTTCGAAGCTCTGCTAAGAGTGTTCCTTTGTTCGAGCGTAGTTGCTGAAGTTCCTTTTTGCTCTGCGTGATGGTGGCAGAAAGTGTAGACCTCTCGCGTTCCTTTGCTTGTAGCACCTTCTGCTGTGTTACCGACACGTCTTCCAAGAGATCCATTTGTTGTGCGAGAGAATCTTGCAGTAACAGCATTTGTGCACGATACGAACGGAGGGATGATGTTAGACGCTGATATACATTGGCGTTAAGAATCTCGGAGGGGGCTATTCCTGCGTTGTAGGACGTGTAGAGCATCATGCGGTGCGATGCCTTACGCCACGCGGCTTCGGCTTGTTGAAGCGCACTGCGTGTTTCGTTGATATGAAGCTCCACGATTCGCGCCGTATCCTGCAGTCGGCGCAGGTCATCTTCGAGTCGCGAAATAAACACTGCAAGCTGATGACGTTGCCGCTGGAAGCTGCTGAGCGAACGCATCGCCGTAGACTCGCGACGGTTTAGGGCATCAATGCGCGCCTTCGTTTCTTCGATGGACTGACGAAGTCTGCGCAGCTCGTTCTTTGATTCGCGAACAGACTGCCCCCTAACCGCAAAAACTGCGATGCAAAGAACAGCGATAGTAAGGCAGTACAGTCTCAGAACTCTTCCGTCTTTACGCGATGAATATTTGCTCCAAGGGCACCCAGTTTACCTTCGAGAGATTCGTAGCCGCGATCGAGATGGTAAACGCGAAGAACCTCGGTTGTGCCCTCGGCTACAAGTCCGGCCATCACCAAGCTAGCGCTGGCTCGAAGGTCGCTCGACATTACGGTGGCACCCGTAAGTTTTGCTCCACCCTTCACTACGGCATACCCTTCGCCGGTTTCGATGGTAGCGCCAAGACGTTGAAGCTCGGGTACGTAGCCAAAACGAGTTGGATAGATCACGTCCTTTATCCGAGATGCGCCGGTGGCTGTTAACATATAGGCAGCCCACTGTGCCTGCGAATCTGTTGGGTAACCGGGATAGGTAGTTGCTGTTATGTCTGTTGCAATAGGATTGCCGTCCATGGCAACGCGGATGGTGGTCTCACCTACGTCTACTGTACAGCCGGTGTCCTCCATTCTATCTATTACGGCAGAGAGGTGCTCGGGCACAACACCCGTAAGTGTTACGTCGCCCTTTGTCATAGCTGCGGCAAGCATGAAGGTTGCTGCCTCTATTCTGTCTGGTATTGTGCGGAAGTCTGTTCCGCGGAGTTCGTCTACACCTTCGATTTCTACTGTTGTTGTTCCAATGCCCTGTATGCGCGCACCCATGGACACAAGCATGTCCATTACAGACACTACTTCCGGCTCGAGGGCAACGTTCGTTAGCCGGGTGGTACCGCGCGCAAGGGTGGCAGCCATGATAATGTTTACGGACGCGCCAACACTCGAAACATCAAAGTGGAAATGTGTGCCAACCAGCTTCTTACATTCCGCAACAATGTAGCCCCCTTCAACAGTGATCGAAGCTCCAAGGCGTTCGAGTCCTTTCAAATGCAGGTCTACGGGTCGTGGACCAAAGTTGCAGCCACCCGGAAGAGAAACACGTGCGGTGCCATAACGTGCAACAAGTGGACCCAGCACGTAGATGGATGCACGCATTTGCTTAACGAATTCGTACGGTGCTTCGAAACTTGTAAGGGCCGACGCATTTAGCGTGAGAATATCGGCATCAAGATGTGATGTAACGCCCATGCTGCCAAGCAGGCCGCTCATTGTCCACAGATCGCGATTGTTTGGTGTGTTGCGCAACACAACCGATTGGCCTGTTAAAAGGCAGGCCGGCATGAGTGCGAGTGAAGAATTTTTCGCGCCCGAAATGGCAACCGAGCCACGGAGGCGTGCGCCGCCTTCAACGATAAATTTATCCATCCGCAAAGATACGGTTGCGGATTACCCGTTGCGGATGGCGTCTGTGAGTACGTCTGAAAGAAGTAGGCCCGAACCCATAATCCCCAGCACATTTCGGATGTTCTGACGCATGGTGTCCACAGTCTTCAGGGCACGGCACATCTCCGATGCTATTTCTTCGGTTGTTAGACCATCGAGAATTCCCAGGCATACGTGAATCTCGTCGCCAGAAAGAGCGGGATACGCACTGCGCAAAATGTCGGCACGGCTACGGTCTCTTTCGAGAAACTTCCGCTCTACCTCCGTAAGCATGGGCTCGCTGCGGAGTACCAGCCGAAGTTTCTCTCGAACTTCTTCAAGAATCTCCCGCGTCGCGGTGCTGCTTGATGAGTCGATAGATTCGATCTTCGCGAGCACATCCAGGATCGTAGAGCGCTTACGATTAACGTGACCATGGAGAACACGGAGGTTGTGTTCGAGGCGATCAATAAGCGCTTCGTTACGTCCCTCATCGTCGTTATGTGGTACACGTGATTGCATGGATTCTCAAAATACAACCGCTTCAGATATATTTGCACGTCCCGTTAGAGGTGCTACCGAAGGTCGGTGGCTGAGATCACACTCTATGAACCTGATCCGGATAATGCCGGCGAAGGGAAACGAGGTTTTGATGTTCGCACGCATAGTGTTTGTTGTGGCCGTTGCCACCACTGCCTTTACGTCTGCAGCGGCAGATGAATCACCAATTTCCGGTAAAATTTTCGACTCGCGTGGCATGCCTATCGCCGGTGCTACCGTTGAATACCGTTGCACGCAGTGCCCGCGTCCGGTGCGTGTTCGCACGGATGGAAGGGGCAAGTTTCTCCTGCGCGATGCTGAGCAGCACGCGCGGCTTGTAGCCTCGTCGGTTGGTTTCCTCACGCTCGACACAACTCTTGCCACAAGTGCAAACCGAACAGAACTGCGGCTAGTGTTGGCGGACGCTTCCGTGCTCTCCCGCGGCGCGGTTGTAACGGGGTCTCGACCAGAGAAAGACGATCCGGTTACGCAGTCGGTTGTAACAACGGAAGCAGTGTCTACGATGTACGCCGGCCAAGACCCACAATATTTACTCGAAAGAGCCTCGCCGTCTGTTGTAGCAACGTCTGAATCGGGCACGGGTGTAACGAACTACGGCACATTCCGCTTGCGGGGTATAGACCAAACACGAGTGAACATAACTGTAGACGGTGTGCCGATTAACGACATGATTGATCAGGGTGTGTTCTTTTCGAACATCGGTGATCTTGCAAACGGCATGAGCTCCATCTTTGTGCAGCGTGGTGTAGGAGCCACAACAAATGGCACCGCCTCCTATGCGGGTTCCGTAGACTTTTCCGGGGCCGACCTCAGTAGCCGTGCACCAATGGCGCAACTTCAGGCATCGGTTGGGTCTTTTTCTACATTGCGAGGCAGCGCCACTATAAAAACCGGCAGGATGGAGAACAACGTAAGTGTGGCGGCAAGGTATACGTCGCTCACCACGGATGGATATCGCAATCACACCGGCACTTCTACAAACTCGCTCTACGCCACCGCAGCATATTTCGGTGCTACGGATGTTTTGCAACTCAGCACCCTATGGGGTAGGTCTGCCAATCAGTTAGGGTACCTTGCTGTGCCTCGCGACCTAGCAGAGCAAGACCGTAGATCCAACATTAACGACTCTGTAGACAACGATAACTTTGGCCAGTACCTTGTACAGTTGCGTCACACCAGAGCGTTAAGCACCAACGCCACACTTACTACAACACTGTATGCCGGTGGGGCAGGGGGCGATTATTTCACTGGTTATAGAGACGAGAATGCGCTACTCACCGTAGTAAACTACCCCCTCGAAAACCGTCACTACGGTGGTATGTCTACCGTAAATATTCAAGACATCATGCCTGGTACAAGCATTACGGCGGGAGTCCATGCCTACACCTTTAGAAGACGGAATTGGGAAACAGTGGTGCCCGAGATTGCTCGACCGTATTATGCAGACACCACCGTAAAAAACGAACTCAGCGGTTTTGTTCGTGCTCGACTTCAGAGTGGGCCAGCAGAGTTTTACGCAGACGTGCAGGTGCGCAATGCATGGTTGCATTTCTACCCCGACGCTTCTCTTAGTGTTGCCGCCGAGAACATTCCTGTGCAGCAGTGGTTGTTTGTTAATCCCAGGTTTGGCGTACGGTATTCGATCTGGGATGGCGGCTCCGTGTATGCCTCCTTTGGCAGAACTGGTAGAGAGCCAACCCGATTCGACCTGCTCGGATCTACCCAGATAACCGCAGACAACGTAAACGTGCTCCTTCAGCCAAACACCGTGCGTCCGGAGTTTGTAAATAACATCGAGGCGGGTGTGCGGTTCGAAGGCACCAACGCCAACTTTTCGGTAAACGCCTTTGCCATGTTCTTTACGGACGAGATCGCACCAATAGGCCCCTTTATCGAGCAGGGATTTGTGCAACTGCGCAAGAATGTTGCCTCGAGTAGGCGTATAGGTGTTGAAGCAGAGGGTAACGCGCGACTTTTTCCGTGGTTAGAAACGCGAGGCACAATAACTGTAATGCGGAGCAACGTAGACGAGTTCTCTCCGGACAATGCCGGAGTGGATACCGTTTATCGCAACGTGCAAGGCGTTTTAACCCCACCCGTAGTGGCAAATCTCTCCTTCACATTTATGCCCACAAGTACCGTGTGGTTGGAGATTGCGGGTAGATACGTGGCTTCTTCGTTCGCGGATCTGTCGAACACGCCAAACGTTGTGCTACCCTCCTTTGCGCAGATTGATGCGCGCATCTGGTGGCAGCCGTGGGAGGGCGCACGAGTTGGGCTTATGGGGAACAATCTTACGAATGCCCTTGTTGTTACCAGCGGTGGTAGCGCCTACAACGGAAGTCAGCTTGTGCCAACGTACTTCGTGCAAGCCGGGCGTAACGTGATGCTTACTACCGAAATCACCTTTGGCGGACGTTGAGCATAGGCGTAAGGGCTATATTCGCAGCCTATGAAACACCATTCGCAGAAGATTACGAAGAGATGCGCCTTTGTTGGAGACAAAGGACGTTGCAGGCGCATGACATCCGTTACCCACCCATTTTGTGGTCAGCACACTCGAGAAATTCTTGGCGTCTCCGTACGTAAGAGTGCCATCCCCAAGGCAGGGCTTGGTCTTTTTGCCGAACGCGTGTTTAATGTAGACGATCGTGTGGTAGAATACACCGGTGAAAAGCTCACTACCGAGCAGTACGACCGTCGGTATAAAAACGATGCTCTTGGCTCCTATGGCATTCAGCTTTCCGAGAAGTTCGTTCTCGATGCGCGGAAAACCACCTCGGGGGTGGCCCGCTACGCGTGCGATTACCATGGTTCGGGCAAGAAACCCAATGCCGAATACGTGAATTTTGGCGGTCGCATCTGGATAGTAGCCACCCGAAAAATCAAGATTGGCGACGAGATTCTCACAGATTATGGCGACGATATGCATCGTGCCCTGGGGCTTGAATGAGGGAAACGCTGTAATTTTGCGATGAATCAAATCCGATTGGATGCCAACCTATGAGCGCGATGTTTGTTTCGAATAAGGACGAGACCATTCCATTGTTCAAGAACCCCGTTCTTGAGTACTTTTCGCACATTCATCCGGCCACACCACTGGTGGTGTTTATACCCGTTATTGTTTGGATGACGGTTCTTAGCGTTGGCGCAATTTCTGTAGCAGCAACACTTGCAATCTTTGCTTGCGGAATTGTTGCTTGGACTCTTACGGAATACACCATACACCGGTGGGCTTTCCACGTTCATCCGAAGTCCGACCTCGGCAAAAAGCTGCACTTCCTTGTCCACGGTATTCACCACGATTACCCGCGCGACAGTACACGCTTGGTAATGCCCCTTTTGGTGAGCGTACCGCTTGCAGTGTTGTTCTTCTGGGCTTTTAAGGGGCTTGTAGATCCGTATCACTACGCGCTGTTTGCAGGCTTCCTAGCCGGATACGTAGCATACGATAGCATTCATTATGCAACACATCACTTTCCTATGACAACGCGCATTGGGAGGTTCCTCAAAGAGTACCACATGAAGCATCACTATGTAGACGAGCACACGGCCTATGGTGTAAGCAACCCGCTGTGGGACTACGTATTTAACACCGTGCCGGAATGGGCGCGCAACCGTCGCAAGGCAGCCACAAGTTCTAAGTGAGACAACCATGCCAATACCAGTGTCCGTAATCGTTGATGTTGCCCGTGCCGTCGCTGCCGACCTTCAGGTTGTAGAGCATCATGGCGACCTTACCCTTGTTGTAAAACAAACAGATTTGCTTGATGTGCTTCATGAGCTGAAGGACAATCCGGCAACGAAGTTCGACCAACTCATGGACATCACGGCCATCGATTGGGCGCGTGCAGAGGATCGATTCGAGGTGGTGTACATCCTCTACTCCATGAGCACCGGCGGGCGAGTACGAGTAAAAACAGCCGTCCGTGAAGACCGCCCGCACCTTCCCACTGCAATCGAGGTATGGGAAGCCGCAAATTGGTACGAGCGCGAAACGTACGACATGTATGGCATCATCTTCGACGGTCATCCGGATTTGCGCCGGTTCTTCATGCCCGAAGATTTTATGGATACGGACGGCACGCCCCTTTACCCACTGCGCAAGGACTTCCCACTTATGGGAATTCCGGGTTCTTTGCCATTGCCGAAGAAGGACTGAAGGCTAGGACTGTAGCCACGAAATGGCGTCGGCCACGGTTGCCTGAAACTCAAAAAGGTACTCGATTTGAGAGATGCGAAACAGGTTGCGTACCTGTTCTTGCACACCAACAAGAACTACGAAGCCCTCGTTTTCCTTCATTTGGCGGTGAGCCAAAAGCAGGGAGCTTAGCCCTTGCGAGTCGCAAAAGAGTACATTCGATAGGTCTATTACCAAGGCCTTGATAGTTGGCTGGCAAAGGATAAGCATCTCACTCTTCACGTCGGGGGCGTTCGTGGAGTCGAGCATTGGCTCTTTGATCGTAAAAACAATCAGCTCGTCATCCTGTTCAACAGAGAAGCGCATTACATCGTGGTGTTAGTGAGTAATGCCACAAAGATCGTAAACTTCGCCTCAATGCGTTCCATACTTGTAATCCGTTTGTCGTCCTTGGGCGACATAATCCTTGCCACACCCATCGTGCGCCGACTCCAGCGCAGCTATCCGAGTGCGCGAATTGATGTTGCCGTGTCTGAGCGGTTTGCCGGCGTTTGGAACAACAACCCACGGGTTCACTCGGTGTGGCGAGTTCCTGAAGCGGTTTCCATAGAAGAATCAGACACATGGAAGCTAGAGGCCATAGAGTCGCTCGCCACTGTTTCCGAGGGCAAGTATGACCTTGTGGTAGACCTCCAGAACTCCATGAAATCTCGTGCTCTTCGCAAGGGGCTGGGTAGAGAGTATGCGTGCGCGCCCAAACACCGCCTCGAAAAACTCGCCCTTGTATGGTTGAAGAAGCGTCCCTCCAGGATAACCCCAATTGTTGAGCGCTACGAAAAGCCCCTTTCACATCTTCCAATGGCACAAGACACCGATCCATGCGAGTTGTGGTTGCCGGAGGAATCTGCGCAGGGTTGGTATCCCGATCAACGTCCACGTGCAAGCGGCGAGTTGCGCATTGCCCTTGCGCCCGGGGCTTATCACGCTACAAAGCGATGGCCCGCAGCCAGATTTGCCGCACTAGCGCGCATGCTTCACGAGGAATGTTGTGCTGCGGTGGTGTTGGTTGGTGGGCCCGGAGATTCAGAGTTGTGTACTGCCGTTGCGATTGCTGCCGGCGTGCCTGTAGAGCGGGCCGACGGAGCGAAAACAGTAGAAGAAACGGTACGAGTGTTAGACCGGTGCTCTGTTCTGGTATCGAACGACTCAGCGGTAATGCACATGGCTGCAGCACGGCGTGTTCCCGTTGTGGCGATATTCGGTTCAACCGTGCGCGAATTAGGGTTTGCCCCCTACGCAGCGCCGCATATTGTTGTGGAAGCAGATGTGAGTTGCCGTCCATGTTCCCACATCGGCAGAGCAACGTGCCCCCGATCCCATTTCTCTTGTATGATGAACATCGAGCCGTCCGATGTGCTAAAGGCCGCGCAGCGATTTATCAACCCATGATTCCCGTTTTGGCGGCACGGTTGTTGCTTCGTATCCTGTCATGATTACCGTTGCAATTGTAGGCGCAGGCAACATTGCGCAAAGCATCCACCTTCCTCTTCTTACGCACATGGCGGGAGTTCGCCTAGCCGCAATTTGCGATAAGCAGGTTTCGAAGGCACGAATACTCGCGGAGAAGTACGGTGTACCAAATGCATTCCGCACACTCGACGAAGCGTTGGCGTTGCCAGGAATTGATGCCGTGTTCGTAACAACCAGTACTGATGCTCACGCCGAACTTGCAAAGAAGGCCATAGCTGCCGGCAAACACGTCTTCGTAGAACGTCCAGCCGCACGCACATTAGCGGAGACGCTCGAAATCCGCTCGTTAGCGGCAAAGGCCGGAGTGCATGTTATGGTTGGCATGAACCATCGCTTTCGTGCAGACGTTGCGAACATGAAGAATGCCGTAGACAGGGGCGAAATTGGCGCTATCTCGTATGTAAAGGCCGGCTGGGTAAAACAACGGTCAACAGACGCTCGGTGGCTTGCCAATGCCGATTTGTCTGGAGGTGGAGTAGTGGTGGACTTGGGAATTACTGTTATTGACATGATTCTCCATGTTTTCAACTTTGGACGCGTACGCAGCGTGTCGGCGGCAACCTTCCACCACGAAACCAAGGCCGTAGAAGACGTGGTTGTTGCCATGCTCCATTTCGAGGGCGGGGCAGTAGCCACGGTAGAAGCCAGTTGGTCTCTCATTCGTGCCGAAGACCTGTATTACTGCAACGTATTCGGAAAAAAAGGCAGTGCCTACATCAATCCCTACCGTCTTGTGCGGAAAGACGGAGGTAAAATTCATAGCTCCACAGCGCCCCAGCGTAGAACGCAAATGGAGATTTACCGCAAGAGTTACGAGGCGGAGTTTAAGCATTTTGTGAACGCTCTCCGCGGTTTGGTGCCAATGCTCTCTACCATCGACGAAGCCGTAGAACGCATGAAAATTGTAGAAGCGCTTTATGCGTCGGCGCAGGACGGCAAAGAAATACGCATTGTATAGGTGTGGGGAAATCCGGTTGGTAACAATAGCATAATGCAACGCATGGATTTCCTAGATTGCTTGCATGCCACAATCTACCGTACGCGACCACCAAACAGCCGGCCAAATCTTAAGCATCGACACGCCGGCAGGGAACATACCCCCACATTCCTCTGATGCCGAGGCAGCCGTTCTTGGCGCCATGCTCGTTAATAGCGAAGCAGTTCCGAAGGTGCTCGAGATTTTAACGGCCGAGTGCTTTTATCATGGACGGCATGTGCTGATGTTTAAGGCCATTCAAACGATGTTTGAACGGGGTGTTACGGTAGACCTCGTGTCGCTTACCGATCAGCTTCTACGAGACGGCACATTGGAGACCATTGGCGGCATGCACACGCTTACCGACCTGAGTATGCGAAGTGTTTCTTCGGCCAACGTAGAGCATCATGCACGAATTGTGTTGGAGCGATATCTCAAGCGTCAACTTATCCGTGTTGCCGGCGAGATTATCTCTGATTGTTATGACGATACCACCGACGCCTTAGACGAGGTAGACCGTGCCGAGCAACGAATCTTCGAAGTTGCCGAGAAGCGCCTTAGGAGGTCGTACACCAGCATGCACAGTCTTACCAAGGAAGCAATATCAAAGATTCTTGCTGTGGCGGGCAGTGAGGGGGCGGGTGTTACGGGTGTCCCAACCGGCTTCCAAGGACTAGATCAGATATTGAGCGGCCTTCAACCTTCGGACCTCGTGATTATGGCCGCACGTCCATCCATGGGAAAAACAGCGTTTGCCTTAACGGTTGCGCGCAATGCTGCCAGCGAAGGAAAGGCCGTTGGCATCTTCTCCCTCGAAATGTCGGCTCAACAGTTAGTGCTGCGTTTGATTGCAGCCGATGCGGGAGTAAACCTACAGGCACTCAGGAGTGGACACTTGTCTCGGGAGCAGGTTCATGAACTTGTAACGAAGGTAGATGACCTTATTGCGGCAAAGATCTACATTGATGACTCGGCCGGACTAACCCCCGTGGAGTTTCGCGCGAAGTGCCGCAGGATGAAGGTGGAGCATAAGATCGACCTTGTGATAGTAGACTACCTCCAGTTGATGCATGCCCCGAAGGCAGAGAGCAGGGAGCGAGAGATATCCATGATATCGCATACGCTAAAAGCCGTTGCGAAAGAGCTGAACATCCCAGTAGTTGCGCTTTCGCAGTTAAATCGGACTCTCGAAGCTCGCGCAGACAAGAAGCCCATGCTGTCTGACCTGCGGGAATCGGGCTCCATCGAGCAAGACGCAGACGTTGTGATGTTTATTCACCGTCCGGAATACTACAAAATTGAAAAGTTCGAAGATGGAACCGATACGCGTGGCGTAGCCGAGATTATCATCGGCAAGCAGCGAAATGGTCCTACGGGAGACGTTCGTATCGGATACCGAAAAGATCTTGCAAAGTTTGAAGAGATCGACTTGCGTCATACCTTCGAGCCCGGTGGATACTCGGAGCCCGGGTATCTTCCGGACGGTCCGCCGCCATTTTAACAACGACTGCCGCTTACCCATTCTTAGGGATACGTTTATGACGCGTTGGTTCTGTGTTGCGTTGATTGCTGGTGTGTGTGTGTTCTCCGGTGCCGTGCAAGCACAGGATACCGTGTTAACGGTTACGTTCCCGAGAGGGGGCGAAACATTCTATTCAACGAGAGACACGCTTATCGAGATAACGTGGACCGGGGTGGACGACACAACTGCTGTGCAGCTTGAGTATTCGAGCGACAACGGCTCTCGGTGGACAGTGATAGCAGACAGCGCGCGTGGCGGCAGGTATCTCTGGAATGTGGCGCGCTTCCCCGCATCTACAACCTACCTCGTGCGCGCCTCCCAACTTCGGCCACCAACGGCCTCGGACAATGTTATCTACAGTGGCCACTCCGGTCCGGTTCCCGATGCATGGTGGAATCCAGCGAACGACAAAGTAGTGAGCATTAGTGCAGATGTGCATGTGTGGGATGCATTTGTGAGCTCCTCTACTCCTCTGTTTGCTTTGCCTGCGCCGCGGGAGGATTACACCTCGGTGCGATGGACAAAGGATGGTAACCGCATTGTAGTGGGCAGCGAAAACAATGTTGCTGTAGTGGCTAATGCAAACACAAACACTGTTGAAGCGCGCCTTAACCACCCTGCATCTGTAGAGAAGGTAGAGGTAGACCCAACTGGCGATTGGATATTTACCCAGGGAGCGGATAACCGAGCCCGCGTGTATTCGTTACCAGGAACTACGGCGCGAGTGGTACACAATGCCGGTTCTTCAATCAACTTTATGACCATCGACTCGCTGGGCCAAAAAGTGTTGGTGTGCGCAAACGAAGCACGGATTTATGGTAGGAGTGCTGGTTTGCCGGTTTCATTTACGCAGCACTCCGCAGGTGTGCTTGCCGGAGCATTTAGTCCGGACGGAACTCTTGTGTGCACTGTTGGTGGTGATGCAACAATACGGCTGTGGAATTCATCATCCGGTATCGAGCTCTGGCGCGGTGCAGACGCGGTGGAGGGTGTGCGAAGTGTGGCATTTTCACCGGACGGTTCTCTTGTTGCCGTAGGAATGTCCGATTCCACGATTTCTCTCTGGAACGCCTCTACGGGCTTGCGCGTGCGCACGATTGGTGGGTACCGCGGCGCAGTACGAATGGTTGCGTTCTCCCATGACGGAGTGCACATTGCCGGAGCAAGCGACGACAATTTTGCCCGCGTGCACGAAGTTGCCACAGGGGAAAGAATTGTGTCGCTCCAACATGGAGACGACGTGCGAATTGTTCGGTGGAGTGCCGATGATAACCGACTCTTAACCACATCGAACGATGGAACAGCCCGCATCTGGCAGATCCGCGAGATTGTGTTACAATCGAGCACAAGTCAGCGATTTGCTATCGCCCCACCGCCCCCTGCCTACGCGCTGTTGCGGGCCGGTGGAGACACGTTGGATATGCGGGAAGTGGGAACCATACCCGTGGTTCTGGAGGGCGCGCTGAATCTCGACTTAGCTCGCATCGACAGTTTGCGCATAACGTGCACTTACAACCCATCTCTGCTCTTCCGTCTGTCTTCGTCTGTGCCACTGCAAAACGTGGTAGAAGATGTAGTTACCGATACTTCGGGTCGGCGGAAAAGCATTGCCTCGTTTACCGTATCGGTGCCGTTACCGCTTACCGATGCACAATTGTTTTCTGTTACGTTCCAAGCAACGCTGGGTCAGGACAGCGTTACTGCGCTTACAATCTCCAACGTTGTTCAGATTGGTGCCGGTGCTGGTCTTCGTGTCGAAACGCGAAGCGCGCCAATTCTTGTTCGCGGCATCTGCCGAGAAAGCGGCGACCCACGCCTATACACCTCACTGGGAACACCACTGCAGTTGCGCGCGATTGGTGCAATGCCAAACGTGCACCTGCAGGTAGACCTGCCCGATGCAGGGCAAGCGAGCGTGTATGTGTACGATGTTTTGGGCAGATGTTTGTTTACGCACACCGCAACAGATGCTGAACGTACTTCGAGATTTATCGAACTTCATCTTCCCGATAATCTCGGATCCAGTCCAACACTTGTAGTAGTGCAAACCGAAACAATGCAAACATCTTCTATGGTGGCCGGAGGTGGCCGATGAGGCATCGTTTTCTGGGAATTGCACTGCTGTTTTGCTGCGCATTCGCGCCTCTATCGGCGCAATGGTGGAAGGTTACACAGCCCGAGGATGTATGGCTGTTACAGATGGGTTTGGGAGTGAACCTAGGAATGGCCCAGCATAGCGGCGCGTTCACATTGCCGCAGGCACCAACGTGTTGCACAAGTTATGATGGGGCCACATCGTTTGGTCCGGCATTGTCGTTGTTCATACGGCAAGAGATTACGAAGCACGTTCGGTTAACGCTGCGTGGTACATATACGCTCTACGACGGATCCTTCACAACAACCGAAAACATCTTTGTTACCAACGCAGTAGAAGGAACAGTAGAACATTCGCTCGATGCATCCATGGGCTGGATAGGGGGCGAGTTGCTGGCAGATATTCGTGTGATTAACCCGCTTCGACTCATGGTTGGCGGATCTCTGGGCACATACGCGCAGCCAACATTCTCGCAGAAGGAAAGTCTTCTTAACCCAACGCTTGGAACTTTCGAGAACGGACGCAGGGTACGCAACGAAACGCAGAATGCAACTATCGAGAACATAACGAGTCCGGCCCTCGGACTGGTGTTTGGTGTTGGTGTAGATATACCCGTTACGTCGAACCATTCGGTTGTGATTACACCCGAGATTCTCTACACCGTTGGCCTTACAGACATTGTGCAAGGTGAAGCATGGCGAGCGAATCTGCTTCGTGTTGGTGCAACGGTGGCGCTCTCGCTCAATGCCCCCGCGCCCCCTCCCGACGTAGAGCGTAGGCGAGAGGTGTTTGTAGACTCGCTGATTGTAGACGTGGCACCGGATGCCGAACGCAGAAGAGTTCTTGGGGCCGAGCGCGTGGCCACCGACACCGTTGAAGGACGTGATGTAGTAGTGATAACCGACCGCGTGTACCGCACAGACACAGTTTACACGCCGATACCACCGGACCTAAAGGCCGCAATTGCCGTACGCGCAATAGATGCCGCCGGCGCACAGAAAAATGTATTCGCCATCAACGTGTCCACCCAGTTTGTTACGGAGGCACTTCCTCTGTTGCCGGTTGTGTTCTTCGAAGCACAAGCGCTATCACTCTCGTTCCGTTACCGGCAAGTTTCAAAACCCGAAGAATTCGATATCACGTCTATACCACCTCGCACCACGGCAGTTCACCGTGAGATTTTAAACATTGTTGGCGAACGCATGCAGAAGTTGCCATCAACTACCATCCGCCTGCGTGGTACGTCCGATCCAACAACCGAGGGAGCAGACTGCGAGCTAGCGCGAAAGCGTGCAGATGCAGTTCGTTCGTACCTCACGCGTGTGTGGTCTATTGCGCCAGATCGTATCGCCATCGAATCCGGAAGTGGATCATGTGCTCCGGAACGTGTAACGCGTCAGCAATCGGAAGACGGATATTCGGAGAACCGTAGGGTGGAGATTCTTACGTCGGACCTACAGCTGCTGGCCTCCGTTGCAAAAAGCCGATTTAACGAAGCGCGCACGGTTGATCCGCCACAGCTTGTTTTTGATCCGTCGGGATCGAGCACACGGTACGTTACTGATTGGTCTATGGAAGCCGTGTCTGGCTCTACGGTGGTGTACTCGAAGTCGGGGCAAGGTGTTGCCACTATTGTAAACCAGCCAATGACAACGGCGGGTGCAGACATGCTGGTAGACGGCAAACAGTTAGAGGTGCGGCTGCGCATCAATGGATTGCACGGATCTACCGCGGTGGCAACAGCTGCAATTCCTGTCCGCAAGGACACAATGAAGATAGAGTTGGAGCGACTCACCCTAACTCTCTTCGATGTTGCCAGTGACGCAATTACGCCTATCGCCGAAGAGCAAATCAAAACCTTCGTAGAGAATGTGCCCGCCGGCTCCATGGTTGTAGTTCGCGGTTTTGCAGACATGTTGGGTAACGCCGAGTTCAACCGCAAGCTTTCGCAAAAGCGGGCAGACGCGGTATGCGCCACCATCCGAAAACACATCAAGAAGCGTGTCGAGCTTCAGTGTAACGAAATCCGCACAGACCGATTCCCTCCGGGCATCGAATCGTATGCCACACCGGAAGAGCGGTTCCTCAGCAGAACTGTGCAAATCGAGGTTAAGAAATCTCGGTAGGGGGCGCGGCAGCGCGCTTTACGGGACAGTTTGTTGTACCTGCGAGTTCGCAGCGATGGTCGCACGGTGTTACATACACCCGTGGTATGGCTGTTGGAAACTTCACGCGAAGTCCTGTTAGGATGTCTGCTTCGAGCACATAGAGATGCTCCAAGGTGTAGTCGTAGGGCATTACCAGGTCGATCTCGATGAAGATGTCCTTGCCGGACTGCCGCGTGTGCACGCTCTTGAACTCGCACATACGTTCGTGGTTGTCGGCAATCACGCCCAAGATTTCGTATTGCATTTCATCAGGCAGGGTTCTGTCGAGAAGCTGGCGAAAGGCCTCTCGTCCATGTTTGAGTGGTACACGCACGGCAACAAGGAGCATGGCAATGCTAACGGACCCATCTACGAGAGCCGCAAAGGAATAGGCGCCGATATGCTGTAAAATTGCTCCCACAATCAGGCCGCCAAACACACCAAGCTCTACCCAAGAGTCTACACGCCAAAGCTCGGCGTCGTACTTCAGCATGGGCATCTGAAACCGATTGGCATACTTCGTAAGTAGTCTGCCCACGTATCTCATCATGAAGAACGAAGCGGCACTCCAACCGAGAAGCAATGTGCTGTTTACATTTTCGGGTGGACTCTGAAACACCATCACTGCTTCGCTCAGCGTGAACACGGCAAGTATCACAAGTAGGTTGGCACTCACAAGGATGGCCAAACTTTCGTACTTGCCATAGCCGTAGTTAAATGTAAGGTCGGGGTCGCGCGTTGAACGCTGTACAGCCGCTAAGAACAGTAGGGAGTTGCCGATGTCTATAAGCGTGATGTAGCCATTCGTTTGTATAATAAGCGAACGCTGTACTAAACCAATCACTAGCGAGATTGCCGCCATAATGATGCAGGCAATGAGGCTCATCATGGAGGCATACTCCGGCGCGTCGCGTCGGAGGAGCGGACGAATCACCGAACGAGCGTGGGCAACAGCGTTGAACATTGGTGCGAATCTACACCAATTCGCACGAACGTTTATCTCGGCGGTGCCGTTATCGCAGCAGAGTTGAATGCCGAACGATGTTGCCCCGATCATCTTTGTAGAGTACGATGAGTACTCCGCTGCACGAGCTAATGAGATGGTCTCTGTCTGCGTAAACACCGGATGCGCACGTTCTGCCAAGCACGTCGTAGATCTCTACCCATGCGGGTAGCTCGTTGGTTGATGTTTCGCGCACGGATGTTGTAGAGGCAGTGCGAAAGGTAGAAACACTTGTGTAGCTGCCCTCGCCGGCATGATTAACACCGCGAACTCGCCACCAGTATTGACGATTGGGCTTAAGGGCTGGCGTAATTGTAAGGGCAGTGTCGGACGCTTTTCTGCGAAGCACCGTTTCGAATGTAGCAATGGTGTCTACTTCTACTTCGTATCCCATGTCTGTAAAGGGCATACGTTCCCACATAAAACGTGGGCGTATCTCTACGTTTACTGCGTTGTTTGCAGGGTACACTAATCCAAGAGGGAATGGTGTGTCATAGGTAGTAAATGCAGTGCTTGCAGACCACGCACCGTCTTGCCACTGGTTGCGCGCGCGAACAGACCAGTGCAGTGTTGATAGCTTTGGTAATCCATCAACTACGGTGCTTGTGTCTGAAATTCCCCTGACATCTGCAACGGGGTCCGTCATTGCCCTGTCTCTTGATATCCGCACGTCGTATATAACCGGGAGCTGCACACCGTAGAGGTTTGCGCTAGGGTGCCAGAGCAATGTGGTTTTTGTGGGCACGTTCTCCGCATCTGCCACAGGTGAAACAGGAACGGGGGGTGTTGGCTTTGGGTAGCCGAGGGTGTAGTTCCACACGTCCGACCATTCAGTTGATGCACTAACTCGTACCTGCCAGAAAACCGTAGTACCACTCGAGCCAAGGTTCAAAACAAGAGAGTCTGCAGTAATGCCTGCCGCTACGCTCGCATCGGTCATTCCTACATTGGTTGCAACTCGCACATCACAGGATGTGCCTGTGGCTACAGACCACCGCACGGTAACAGGATTGGTAAGCAATACTGCACCTCGAGCCGGGGACATGGGAACCGCAGGTAAGGACGCCGAGGCCAAAGTTGATCCGTTCGAGGAGAGTTCGTATCTGTTGTGATATGTGATATTCGTGTGCTGTGTTCGCAAGCCATCAGCCCAGAACACTACTACGCTATCGATGTTCGATGTTCCAACCCCAACGTGTATTATCTCCGACATTTGAGCCATTCGTCCGCTCGAAGTTGTACCCGGAAGCCATCGCGTGAATTGCCTGCCCCCTGCATGTGTAACTACACGTGCGCCATACCCTCTGCGATTGCCTGTGGGTCGTTGATCGTTCAAGGTAAAGGATACGCTTCTGCCGGTTTTCTCCATGTTGTTGAGGAAGAGTTTTAGGTTCTCGGTACCACTCAAACACAGCAGGTCGAGGTCGCCGTCGTTGTCTACGTCGAGGCGAACAGCCGTCCACGCTCCATGAATAAAGAGCCCCTTTTCCCAAGCCACGTCAACAAAGGGCGTGGCGGATTCTCCGGAGCCCATATAGAGGTGCGCTGGACGATCTGCCCCGGCACGATATGCTTCGTAAGAAATCTGACCATGCCAGAGGTCTTGGTTGCCATCGTGGTTCAGGTCGAGAAAACACATGCCCGCATTCATTTCGCGGAATTTCACACCGTGGTAGGTAATTCCGCCGTTGGGCGCTGCAGCATACCAATTGCGAAAAACAGGGCTCTGTGCAGTTCCGGTGTTGCGGAGAATAAGGGATGGGTTGGAATACTGAGCGCGGGAATCCGGATGCCCCAGATTGCCAACGGCAAGATCTGCATCACCGTCGTTGTCAATGTCCGCCCAATCGGATCCCATTCCATGGCCGAAGTATTGCGGCACGGACGTGGGGATTCCGTTCGCGCCGGTTTGAGCAGAAACCTCTGTAAAGGTTCCATCCTTGTTGTTACGATACAGTCTGTCTGGCGCCAAACGATATGTGGCAACAAAGATGTCTGTGTACCCATCGTTATTGAAGTCGCACAGGGTTGCACCCCACGTGTCGAAATACGGCGGGGGTTCTCCTGCTGCTATGCCGGAGGCCGAGGTTACATCTGTAAACGTAAGGTTGCCATCGTTGCGCCACAATTTGTCTTGGAAGTAGGTTTCCTGACCGCTCACTTCGCGCCTGCCGTTGGCAATAAATAGATCAAGGTCGCCATCATGGTCCATGTCGAACCAGAGAGCTGTAACGGTGGGTGCGTTGTTCGTTATGTTCGAAGCAGATGTTACGTCTGCGAACGCTCCATTATTGTTCCGCCACAGTTTGTCGTTGCCATTACCGGCCGCAACAAAACAGTCAAGATCGCCATCGTTGTCTACGTCTGCCCATGCTGTTGGACCCATCCCCATGGGCATTGAGATGCGTGTAAATCGTTTGCCACTGTCGTTCGTAAAGAACATGCCATTCACCGCAATGTCATCCCATCCGTCGTTATTCCAGTCTGCAACACTCGCCATATCTGCGCGAATGGCTGAACCGTCTGCGTTTACAAGGCCCATTGCACGAGACACCTCTGAGAACTGTGGAGCCGGACGAAATGGATACAGATTCTCTACTTCCAGCCGCACCATAAAATCTGATGTAGCCAAGTAGTATATGCCCGGCAGGTTCCCAAAATTGGGATTTGGAGTTGTGGGATCGTAAAGGAAGGACGTTGTGCCTGCCTGACCGTTTGCATCTACCGCCCAAATAGGCGCACCTGTGCGCATGATGTGTTGTACTACAATTCTGTCGAAGCCCCCTACAACAATGTTATATGCTGATAGGTCTACCCACGTCCACTCAGAAGTGGAAGAGGGGGCAAGTACAACTGTGGCCAACGTGTTATACGAGTAGCAATACTGCGTGGGCGGAATAGTACCTTCGGCCGCATCGCCAGTTATACGAATAGTATCGGCGCTTCCAAGTCTGGCATATCGCACGAGAAGCTTCGTGAGCTTTACCGGCCGAGTAGGCGAGAGGATAACGGATTCCTCCCATCCATTACGATCAGTAGATACTGTGGAGGAGGCAACTCCATTGTCGATATACACTGTATCGGCGGCAGATGCGCTTACTGCGTACCACGCCAAGAACACAAAGACCGCGATGCAGAAACTAGAAATGGTTCGCATGGTTTGCTCCGGAAAGGGGCTGGTTGTTAACCAATGAGAAGCGTTATGGCCCTCACGTATTGCCACAAAATCAAACATCCGGCGGCCAGAATGCCAATGGTGAATACAACAGGCAGCACAGATGTGCGCAGGTTGCCCGTAGGGCGTAACATGGTAAACATTGATACACGGGAGCCCAGATGGTCGGCCGTAACTGCGTTTGGCGGAATATTCTTGCTGTTTGCTAATTCGATGATGACACTAAGGCGACGTTGTTCGCGCATGTAGTCTAACCCCCAGAGCGTCATAAGCACAAAGTAGATTACGCTCTGCGTAGACCGCAACGTGGTGTGGCTGTCCGGCGGCAGTGCGTAGAGCAAGAACCAAAAGATGCCGGCGAACGCAAAACAAAACCGCAGCAGTCGAGTATACGTGCGCCGCTGTGCAACGTACAGAGAAGACAAAGAGGAGTGGAGCATGATGCAGGCGAAAATACTGCAGATATAGGAACGCTCCGAGCACTACACCAATGTGCCAGTATCTTTCTCACAACGAAAAAGGGGCGAGTACCAATTGGTACCTGCCCCTTTGTAGAGAGCGACGTTGTTTGACTTATTCTGCTGCCGGTGCTTCATCGGCTGGTGCATCTGCTACCGGTGCTTCTTCAACGACTGGTGCTTCTTCAACAACCGGGGCCTTAGCAGCTTCTGCACGGGCCTTGTCGCGATCGGCACGACGCTTCTTGAGGCGGTTGTAGCGAGCCAGAGCGCCTTCCTTGTGAGAGGCAACAGCGGCTTCGATTTCTTCCTCGGTCTTGCCCTTGAAGGCAAGATGGCGACGAAGAAGTACGCCTTCGCGACTCAAAATTTGTGTTACGATTTCTGTTGGTTGAGCGCCAACGCCTAACCAATAGAGTGCACGAGAAACATCGAGAACGATGTTCTTCGGTGTTGTCATTGGGTCGATATACCCAATGCGTTCAATTGAAGCGCCGTCTCTACGAGCGCGTCCGTCGATCGCTACGATGTCGTAGAAGGGTGCCTTCTTACGGCCTCGGCGACGCAAGCGGAGTTTAACCATGATATCTCCAAATGGGAGAGTGAATAAAAAGGGTGAACGAAGCGGTTAGCGACGCATCATCTGCGCCATCTTACCCTTCGTCATGTTCTTCATCATTTTTTGCATGTCTTCGAATTGCTTAATCAGTCTGTTCACATCCTGAATGCTTGTACCACTTCCGCCTGCAATACGCTTGCGCCTGCTGCCGTTAAGAACGCGCGGGTTTGTGCGTTCTTCCTTTGTCATGGACAAGATGATGGCCTCTACTCTACCAAATGCACGATCGTCTATTTGCACATCCTTCAGAGCCCGATCCATTCCCGGAATCATGCCCAAAAGGTCGCGAAGAGAGCCCATCTTCTTAATGAGCTTCATTTGGTCGAGGAAGTCCTCGAATGTAAACTGATTCTTCTTTAGCTTTTCTTCAAGTCGTTCTGCTTCTTTCTCGTCTATCTGCGACTGGGCCTTTTCAACCAGGGTTACGATATCTCCCATGCCCAGAATGCGCGATGCAATGCGTTCCGGATAAAAGGGTTCCAACGCATCAATCTTTTCGCCAACACCCACAAACTTGATGGGTTTGCCAATTACAGAACGAATAGAGAGCGCAGCACCACCGCGTGTATCACCGTCGAGTTTCGTTAACACAACGCCCGTTAGCTCGAGCCGCTCGTGGAAGGCCTGGGCGGTGTTTACCGCGTCTTGCCCCGTCATGGCATCGCACACAAAGAGAATTTCGTTCGGCTTTAGCTGGTCCTTAAGGTCAGCTACCTCTTGCATCATCTCTTCGTCTATCGTTAACCTACCTGCGGTGTCTACGATTACGATGTCTCTGCCGTACTTCTTAGCGTATTGAAGGGCCTCGGCAGCAATCTCCGACGGCTTTGCGCCATCTTTCGAAAACACCGGTAGCGAGATTTGTTGACCCAACGTCTTAAGCTGGTCGATAGCGGCCGGTCGGTAGATGTCGCATGCTACAAGAAGTGGCTGACGCCCCTTCTTCTTGAGCGAGTAGGCAAGCTTGCCGCAGAATGTTGTTTTGCCCGAACCTTGCAAACCAGCAACCATCACTACCGTTGGTGCCTGGGCTGCCATGGTAATATCCGACTTGCTAGTGCCCATCAAGGCAACAAGCTCGTCGTGGATGAGCTTAACGATTAGCTGTCCCGGAAGGATGTTCCCTTTGACTTCTATTCCGAGAGATTTCTCTTTTACATCCTCGATAAACTTCTTCGTTACGTTAAAGTTTACGTCGGCGTCGAGCAATGCACGGCGTACTTCACCCAAGGCCTCATCTACATTGGCCTCGGTAAGTTTATTCTGACCACGGATTGCCTTGAGGGCGTAGTCGAGTTTTTCGCTTAGTGATTCAAACATTGTCGGTTCTGATAGAGAACCGCAAAGATACGAATCACCGCGTAATCATCAGCCCTGTGGTGCCCAAAACGCTTCCATCGCCTGAGGTTACGCTAAGCCGGTATGCGCCCGACGGGAGCTGAGAAACCACAATGGAGGCATCTGCGGTGGTTGAACCCACGGTAAGTGGGACAGTATGCAGAACCTGTCCGGTAACCGACACGATATGTGCCGCGTCAGGTACAGCGCTGCCTGCAGAAACGGGGATGGATATCCGTACGATGTCTCCGGTGGGGTTTGGACCCAGAATCCAGGAGTCTGCCCACGCTGTTTCTTGTACAGATGTGGTGGAGGGCGAAATCTCTTGGAGCGTAGCGTTTACGCTGCCGTTTGCTTCTACGAGGATGAGTTTGAAGGATTGGCCCCCTCTGTTTGAGTCGGGCACGCTAAAACCAGACGCCATTACAAACACGGCTTTATTAGTGCCGCGCAGGTCGCATATAAATCCACGGATTTTGGTACCTGCAGCATCTACAACCCAGATGGTGTCCATTCCTGCAGGAATAACCGTGTATTCTGGTGATGATGAACCGTATGCAATTTGGTTCGCATAGGTTGCGGCCGAGCTTTGCAGGGTAATGCGATTGGTATCGGTTGAATAATGACCAACCCGTACGGCTGTTTTTCCGGCTTCCGAAGACGACTCGAGAGCGCCCTCGAGGGCCAAGATCTTGAACGAGATGTCCTGTTGATCGGGATTCTTGCGGAACATCGAAGAGTCTGCAACGCCGGTTGCAACCAGGTGATACGTGCGACCCGGACGGAGTGGGTCGAGAGTAACGGTAAACAGCGTGTCGCGGTATTGGGTAGACGTTGCAGGGGCAATGCCAACAACAAGGGGTGTATTGGCTGGCAGAGCAGTAAAGGCCGTTGCCTTGCGAAAAGCAACGTTGTCTTGCGCCTTAGTGCCGTTAATCCACACGTCTACTGTTGCCAGTGATGGGTCCGCACTGTTGTGAATGATCTGCACTCTGCTTGTTTGCGAGCCGGCGATTAGGGATGATTTCACTACCCTTCCATCTTCGAGAACCGACAATAACGCTAGGGTGTCTTGGCTGGAGTTGTTATCCGCCGGTGTTTTGAACCCGCTCGCAACGCAGATTACAACGTTACTGCCCAAGGCGCTAAAGTCCACGCTGAAGGAGGCAATGAGCTTCGTCTTGTCATTGGGTTTTGTAAAGTCAATGATCGCTGACTTGCGGTCAACAACGGATGGTGTGGCATTGCGCTCTTGGAACTTTATCGCCGTGGCAGATGCTCTGGCGCCACCGCGCACCCAAACGTCGCTCGCTTCGAGGTCCGTAGATCCGTTGTAAAAGTATACACCCGATTTGTTGGGGTCGGATACCGATTCGTCTACAGCAAAATGCGTCATCGAAATGCCAATTGGCTTTCCATCGGGGTTAGGCACATAACCGCTGGTGTTCCTAACGCCACTGGCAATCACCATGTAGCTCTGGTCCGACCCAGGAGTAAAGCTGTATTCTGCCAACGCCTCGCCGGTACCGATGCTGCCCGCTGGAGCAACAGAGATCGTTACCTCTAGGTCGCCAAAGATGGCTACAGACGTAAGGTTGTCTGCCAACTGAAAGCCGATGCCCGCCACCTTCGAAACGGTGCCGGCTTGCGTAACGTACACGTCGGCAGAACGCAAAGCAGGGTCTGGACTATTATTGAGGAACGTGATGTAGGCTAGCTGCGCTGATGCAGACAATGATAGGGCAACAAAGAACCCAGCTAGAATGATGATTCGCATGGACATGAGCACTCCGATTGGAAATACAGCTACACCGCAGGACCGCGGTGAACAGGAAAGATGGCAAAAAGCCGAGAAAGTTTCATTATCTGTCTTCGGGGTACGCAACATAATGTGCGTCTGCAAGGGAGCTTAAGGACGGATGAATTGGCACCGCACGCACCGTGCAGCCCTGCATACCGCTCGTGTCGCAGCCATACTCGCCTTCATATACGGCAGTTTTCCCCTCTATGCGCGCAAGGGTCATGTCCGTAGTTCGAGCCGGCTGTATTTCGCCCCTTGCATCAACTCTACCGTGTACTGCCTGAACAAGAATGCTCTCTGCGGGAATGGGGCCCAGCTCTACACGGGCTGATACGTGGATATTCTTCCCCACAAATGCATCGGCAGAGCCGTGGAGGGTAACGTCGGTAATCTTTACTCCAGACCAGTACGTTTCTATGGCATCAAAAAACTGCACCATCTCTCTGGCAGGGTTGCCATTTGCCGCGGTTATGGCATTATATCGCTGCATGGCCGGAACGTATGCCTGCAGGGTATAGTCGCGAACCATTCGCTGCGCAGCAAAACGCCAGGCATTCGATTTTATGCTTCGCTTCATCATTGCAACCCAGCGGTCGGGTACTCGGCTAGAGCCAACGTCGTAAAACAACGGCACAATGGCGTGCTCTAACACATCGTAGAGTGTTATGCTGTCTGCCACATCTTGTTCTTCTTCGTCGAAAACTTCGCCTCTGCCAATAGCCCATCCGTTTGTACCATTGTATCCTTCGGCCCACCAGCCATCGAGGATGGAACAGTGCAACACACCGTTAAGCGCGGCCTTCATGCCGGATGTTCCGCTTGCCTCATGCGGACGCCGCGGTGTATTCAGCCACACGTCGCATCCGCGAACCATAAGGCGGGCGGTATCCATGTCGTAGTCCTCCAAAAACACGATACGTTTTTGCAGGCCATACTCTTTAATCTTCTGGTGAACGCCCTGAATAAGCTCCTTACCAATTGTGTCCTTTGGATGGGCTTTGCCGGCGAGGATAAATTGTACCGGACGTTCAGCGTCGCGCACAATCTTGCTAAGTCTGTCCATGTCTCGCAGCAACAGGTCTGCCCTTTTGTACGAGGCAAACCTGCGCGCAAATCCAACGGTTAACACGTCGGGATCGAGACACTCATTAATAGTGGAAACCTGTTCCTGGGTTAGCGATGCGTGGTGTTTTCCTACAATGTGCTCACGAGCGCCCAGCACTAATCGGTCCCGCCGGCGCTGATGCACACGCCAAAGTTCGATGTTGGGAATTGTGTCTACTTCCGACCATGACTGTTCATCCCAGGGCTGGGAGCGCCAGTTAGAGCCCAGATATCTGTCGTATAACTCCGCCATCTCCGGGGCAATCCATGTTTGGGTATGGATGCCATTGACCAGGCCACTAATGGGGATCTCATCTTCCGAGAATGCGCCCCATACCTCGCCCCACATTTCTCGGGCAACTTGTCCGTGCAGTTCGCTCACTCCGTTGCGGAACGAGGAACCACGCAGACCCAGAACAGTCATGGAAAAGCTGGTGCTTGCCAGTCCTGGGTTCTTGGCACCAAGGTTGAGAAACTCTTGCCATGGCAGCCCCATCTGCTCTACGTAACTGCGGAAGAATGGCTCGAGAGTTTTGTGCTCGAAAACCTCGTTGCCGGCCGGAACGGGTGTGTGTGTTGTAAACACGCTGCTGGCCTGCGTCATCCTCCACGCTTCGCGGAACTGGAGAGAGAAGCGTTCCATAAACTGCTTTGTTCGCTCCAACATGAAGAACGCGGCGTGACCTTCGTTAACGTGGCACACCGAGGGGTTAATTCCAACGAGTTTCAATGCGCGCATTCCACCAATGCCAAGCATCATCTCCTGCATTATTCGCGTTTGAACGTCGCCACCATAAAGTCGGTCAGTAACATCGCGCAATTCGGCCGAGCTGTTTTCTGGAACGTTTGTATCGAGCAGATATAACGGAATTCTGCCAACGTTTACTTTCCATATCTGAGCGTAACACGTTCCGATTGGCATGTCCACGCTAATGAGAAGGGGCTTACCATCGGCCGATGTTACGGGTGCCAGCGGTAACGAAAAGAAGTCTACATCCTGATATTGTTCATTCTGCCAACCATTCTCCATAAGGTATTGTCGGAAGTAGCCCTGTTGATACAATAAGCCAACCCCAACAAGGGGCAAACCAAGGTCGGATGCGCTCTTGAGATGGTCTCCTGCGAGAACCCCTAAGCCCCCTGAATACGAGGAGAAACTTTCGTGAATACCGAACTCGGCACAGAAGTATGCAATGTATGAAGCTTGTGGGGCTTCGATTTGGGAATACCAGGAACGCGACTCCATGTACGACCGGAACTCTTGCAGCACGTTGGCGGCTGCAGAAACATACTCTGGACGCCGCGAAAGATGCTGGAGACGCTCTTGTGAGAGTCTACCAAGGAGTGCAACGGGGTTGTGACGCACATCTTCCCAGAGTTGAGCATCGAGCCTACGAAAGAGCTCGGTGGCATCGGCACTCCAACACCACCAGTAGTTGTAGGCAAGCTCCTTTAACGGGAGCAGCTCGGCGGGAATTGTAGGGGAAACAACAAAAGTTGATAGGGGGCGCATGTTTTTTTTGTGGTTTGGTGGAGTGCAAAGGTAGGGTATGGCGTTCGTACACTATACTTGCCGAATGATAATACCCGCTACTCGCGATGGAATTCGGCAGGCGGCCTTGCGGCTGAACGCCGGAGGTATTGTGGCAATGCCCACCGAAACGGTGTACGGGTTGGCCGGACGCGTAGATAGGGCCTCTGCCATTGATATGATCTATAGCGCTAAGGGTAGGGCTGCAGACAACCCACTGATTGTTCATGCTGCCTCGGCACCTCAGGCACTGGCTTTGATTCGTTCGAACCCCATTTCCGAGAGTCTGGCCAGAGAGTTCTGGCCCGGACCACTCACGATTATTGGTGTGCCGGTAGGACATATCTCGCGGCGTGTTACTGGCGGTGGCCCAACTCTTGCTGTGCGTGTTCCGAATAATGACGTGGCACTGCAGTTACTTGCATCGTGTGGCGCACCGGTGGCAGCGCCAAGCGCTAACAGGTCTGGGCGTCCCAGTCCAACCACTGCCCGCCATGTGGAACAAGACCTAGGGACATCTGTGATGGTGCTCGACGGAGGAGCGTGTTCGGTGGGTATCGAGAGTACGGTGATATGGGTGAATGACGCATCCATCACCATCCTGCGTCCTGGAACCATAACGGTGGCGGACTTCGAGCGCATCGGGGTACCGATAGACTCAACGAATACCCACGGCGTTACTTCGCCCGGTACACGATACAAACACTACGCTCCCAATCTACCGGTCCGTCTCTGCACAACACCGGAACAGGTGCATGCCGTGCTGCGGAAAGGGGTCAACCACATGGTGCTTGCGCCGGAAGCGTATAGAAGTGAATTTCCGCGTGGCCAGTTTCGCGTCTTGAACGAACATGATCTGTATGCAAATCTTCGGCAGGCAGAAGATTTGTGTGTAGAAGGTATTGTAGTACTTTGTGACTCTACCATTCAACAACACAGCGGACTAATGGACCGATTGCGGCGCGCGGCAGATGCAACAGAACAGTGGGATACGTAAGCTATGATTGAACGCACCATTCGTGTTGCCAACCGTGCCGGACTTCACACACGTCCGGCGGCAATGCTCGTAAAACTCGCAGCGCAATACAAATGCGATATCTACCTGCTACGGGATGGCTTTTCTATTAATGCAAAGAGTATTATTGGTGTTATGACGCTGGCGGCAGAGCAGGGCTGCGAATTGGGTCTGAGCGCCGATGGTCCAGACGAGGCAGCCGCCATCGATGCGATATCAGATTTGTTTGAGTCGGGATTTGGAGAACAACTCTGAGTTATCAGCAACATATCGGTGAAAGAACAGAAGAGGTAACCAACCTGGTGCTGAAGGGGATTCCCGCAGCAGCAGGAATTGCTATCGGAACGGCCTTTGTTATAGACTCTGCAAGCCCCAGTGTAGAGACAGACGAAAAGGAAGTTATCGATCCGGAAGTGGAGATTGCTCGGCTGCGCGCGGCCCAGGCATCAACGAGCGAGGAGCTTCTGGCGGCAATCGAACTGGCAACGCGAGAATCCGCCTCGGCACGCACTATCCTCGAATCGTACCACATGATTGCTACAGACGAGGTGATGACGAAGGCCGTTGAAGACCGTATTCGTGGTGGCGTTTCTGCAGAAACCGCTGTGCAACAAGAATTCGACGTCCATAAAACCGCGTTATACCAATCGAAGGACGCGTTTCTCCGAGGCAGAGTAGAAGACCTTGATCACGTTATGGAGCGATTGCTGGCTGTATTGCGCAATAGAATTATCGAAGCAACAGATGCCCGACAGAGCATCGTTGTATCGGGCTCCATTTCGCCGCAAGACGTGCTGTACTTTTCCAACATGAAGGCCCTAGGTTATGTAACAGAGGTGGGAGGCATCAACTCGCATTCGTGCATTCTTGCTCGAGAGTTCGGCTTGCCGGCCGTAATTGGTATTCGCAACGCTGCCGAAGCAATACATAATGGCGATACGGTGGTAATTGATGGTTTTGCTGGCCAGGTGATTGTGCGACCAGACGACGTGATGGTTCGCCACTATCAAAACAAACAGCTCGAAGCAGAGGAGTATAAAACGCGGTTGGGCGCCCTGGTGCGCGAGGCAGCAGAAACTACCGATGGTATGCGGTTAGTACTAAAGGCAAACGCTGACGCTCCCGAACAAGTTGATGCAGCGTTGATGGTTGGCTGCGAGGGTATAGGATTGGTGCGCACTGAGATGCTGCTAACTCGTTTGGGACGATATCCAACACTCGAAGAGCAGGAGGTGTGGTATCGGGATATCGCCGAACGTGCGTTTCCGCTAAACGTAACGTTTAGGGCGTTCGACATAGGTAGCGACAAGTTTCGCGAAGGAATCCCGTATCACGAAGAAAATCCTGCTCTTGGATTGCGAGGCATTCGGTTTTTGTTATACCGACCCGACATTTTTGAACGTCAGGTATTAGCAATTCTGCGTGCCTCAACCCACCGCAACGTGCGTCTTATGCTACCAATGATATCCAGCGTAGAAGAGTTGCACGAGGCAAAACGCCTAATTCATCATTGTGCCTCAAAACTTGCAAGCGAAGGTGTTGATCACGATCCTGCCATGCCGCTCGGTGTGATGATTGAAACACCTGCCGCAGCGTTGTTAGCGGATGTTTTTGCTGAGCAGGTAGACTTTTTTTCCATCGGTACCAATGACCTAGCGCAGTATGCGCTGGCAACCGACCGCACCAACGAACTGGTAGCCGACACCTTTGATGCAATGCATCCGGCAGTAATGAGACTTATTGCGATGACCGTGGGATCGGCGAAGAAAGCAGGGATATCCGTTAGCGTGTGTGGCGAGATGGCTGGTCATGCAGCAGCAACCGAAATGTTGGTTGGAATTGGGATCGACGAGCTTAGCGTTTCGGCCCCTCTGCTGTTAGAACTGAAGCAGCGTATTCGGTCGATCTCCCACGAGGCCTGTGTTAACATGGCATTGGATATGGTTCGCATGTCTACCACCACCGATGTGTATGCTCGTATGGCCAGGAAGTCTGCTACGTGAAACGTATCTGTTGTGTAGTATGCGTATGCCTTCTGCATTCCGTTCATGCACTGTGTACTGTAGACACATTGCCGCGGATCATTCGATCAATATCTATTGATCGAAGAGACATCTTCGACGTTACGTCGAAAGATTGGTTTTTTGCCGCATCGCTATTGAATGCGCTGCATACCACTACGCGCGAATACATCATCGAAGATGAGTTGCTGTTTTCTGAAGAGGATGACTTAGACACAACGGTGTTGCTCGAAACAGAACGCAATCTTCGCAGGATGGGGCTATTCTCGAACGTTCGGGTGGAGTGGACTGCCGTTGGAACAGACAGTGCAGATGTGCTGATATTCACCCAAGATCGCTGGTCGCTGCGTCCGGCCCTTCTGCTTGGCACAGGTGGTGGCATTACCAATGTGGGAGCGAAACTCGAAGACATTAATCTCTTTGGTACGGCAACACAAGCCATGGTGTATGGCTTGTATAGAACAGAAAACGACATTGGATGGGAAGGAATGGCTCAGCTAACGCAGCGAAGATTGTTTAGAAGCGAAGTAAATCTTGTTGCGGCATTACGAGCAAACAAGGTTCGTACCGATCAGTTACTTCAATTCGTTAAGCCATACCGCACCATGACTACCCCCTGGGCGTTTGGTGTATCGGGTTGGAATGCTTTTGGTAGCGACTTTTCCTATCAAGTAGGAAGAACCGATCCCGTGCTACTGCCGTTCCACGAGAGAACGGTGTCGGGTTGGTTGTCTCAGGCATCTGGTGAACGGGATAGACTTTTCACGAGCGTCGCAATCCAGTTAAACTCAGCAAATAGAAGCATTCCGGCATCACGTCAGGCCTTTGATAATACTGGACACATACTTGTAGCGTTCTCGTCCATTGCACAGTCCTTCCAACGTTCGCAGTTCTTGAATGGATACGAAACAGAAGATGTGATGGAGGGGGCATGGGGTTCCGCTGTTGTGGGCCGGGTTTTCTCGCTGGGCAATGGCGGACAAACCATGTGGTACGTAGGCGGTATGGCTGAACAGTCGAGGTACGTTGCATCCAACCTATACCTGTGGGGCAGAATTGCCGCGGGCAGTGGTTTTGCCACGAATACGGCTCTGTATACCTACCTAGAGTTGCAGGGATTAGGACACATCCGGTTGTCGGACAACTTTCTTGTTACGGGGAGAGTGCGCAGCCAAACCGCATGGAACTGGGCTGCTTTCCGACAGCTCATTCTCGACTTTGAATCGGGCTTGCGTGGATATCCTGCCAATGGACTCAGTGGTGATAACCGTATAATCACCAATTCGGAGTTGCGCTGGTTCCCGGGGTGGCGTGTGTGGATATTTGGATTTAGTGCCGCTGCTTTTTACGATGCTGGTACGGTTTGGAATCAGGGTGCAAGTCTAACCTCTGTTCGATTCCACAACGCCATTGGGTTAGGGTTCCGCATACACAACCTGAAGGCATCAGGTGCCGATGCTGTGTTTCGGTTCGACTTCGCGTACAACATGGATACCCGGAGTTTCTCCGGCGTAATCTTTAATGTAAGTCAGGCATTCTCTGCCTTTGGGTCTCACCAGTACCGTCCACCCGACGTGTTAGGTGCCGACTTGGATCTCCAGTAACGCGCCATATGGTGCTACGCTTCTTTTCACTTCTCACCGATGTGCAATAAAATGCCCCCTTCCATGAATCTTGCATCCACAATAGATCACACTATCCTTAAGCCCGATTGCACTGCTGCACAGATCGAGCAACTTTGTGCCGAGGCTGCCGAGCACACGTTTGCCAGTGTGTGTGTGTTGCCCTGGTATGTAAAGCATGCAGAGTCTATTCTCCGTGGCACCAACGTCCCCGTTTGCACCGTTGTTGGATTTCCGCTTGGTGCATCTACAACCCTAGTGAAGGTAGCAGAGAGCGTGGATGCAATTTCCAATGGGGCGCGCGAGATAGATATGGTAGCGGCAATCACCGCCGTAAAGAGCGACAGGTGGGATCTTGTAGAGGCAGACATTCGCGCTGTTACCCGTACCTGTCATGATAGGGGTGCCATTGTAAAAGTGATCATCGAAACATGTTTGCTCACGGATCCCGAAAAAGTACGGTTGGCGCAAATCGTAACATCGTGCGAGGCAGACTTCATTAAAACCTCTACCGGGTTCTCAACCGGCGGCGCAACGGTAGAAGACGTTGCTTTACTCGCCGCTTCCATTGGCCCCAATGTGCGCGTAAAGGCAAGTGGGGGCATTCGAACCGCCGAAGCCGCAACTCTCATGATCCAGGCCGGTGCCTCCCGGATAGGCACGAGTAACGGGGTAGCCATCGTGCAAGGGGCATAGTTTTTTTTGAACATTTTTGAAAAATGTTTGGAATGTGTGTTGCAACACACATATATTTGTGGTGCAACACACAATCAATCACACACGTTTTCAAAGGTTTACCCATGTCGAACTGGATTGTAGACCCCGCGCACTCCGAAGTGCAATTCAAGGTTAAGCACCTCATGATCAACACGGTAACAGGTGAATTCACTTCGTATCGTGTTTCGGTAGAATCAGACTCAGACTCTTTCGAGAACTCTAGCATCAGCTTCGAAGCAGACGTAGCAAGCATCAGCACAAAGAACGAAATGCGCGACAATCACCTAAAAAGCGCAGATTTCTTCGATGCAGACCAGTTCCCAACAATCCGTTTTGTTGGCAAGGGGCTTACCAAAACCGGAACAGACACCTACACACTTACGGGCGATCTTACCATTCGCGATATAACGAAGACCGTAACCCTCTCTGTAGAATACGGTGGACAGATGTCCGATTTCTATGGCAACACAAAGGCCGGCTTCGAGTTATCCGGAACAATCGACCGCAAAGAGTTTGGTCTCGCCTGGAATGGTGTAACCGAAGCCGGTGGAATCGTTGTATCAGATGCTGTTAAGCTGCATCTGAACGTTCAATTGCAAAAGGTAACGGCCAACGAGCCTGTAACTGCATAAATCAGAAGGAGAACATTGTGCAACGCTCCCTGTCTATCATCACCGATTCGCTCATCACAGGTGTTGGCCCGCTTCGAGTAGCGCAGCCGCTACCGGTGCATGCATTGCGAACCGCGGACCCATTCTTGCTGCTCCATCATGCGGGGCCGCAAACGTTCGAGACAGGCGGGCATGCACAGAGAATTGAGCCGCACCCACACCGTGGGTTCGAGCCAGTAACGTTCGTGTACCGAGGGAGCGTGCTGCACCGCGACTCCCTCGGCAACGAAGGCACTATTGGTGCCGGCGAAGTACAATGGATTACGAGCGGCAGCGGTATCGTTCACAGCGAAGGCCCCACTGAGGAAGTACAGCAGCAAGGGGGCGAGTTGGAACTCATTCAATTGTGGATCAACCTACCATCTGCAAAAAAGATGATGGCTCCCGCCTATCAGGAACTTCATCGCAACGCAATCCCTCAAATCGATGCGTTAGGCGGCGCGCTAAACCTGCGCGTGGTAGCAGGCACGTATGGCGGAGTAACGGGTCCGGCGGTTACGCAAAGCCCCATGACCGTTGCCATGGGTACGTTTACCGCCGGTGGCAGTGGTAGCATGGATGCTACTGCGTTCGAAAGTGTTTTACTGTATGTGCTCAACGGCAGCGTTCGCATCAACGGAGAACATCGTGTGGACCGTCATCGTCTTGCGATGTTCAATAGCACCGGAAGCACTATTGAAATCGAAACACTCGAAGAAGGATCCTTACTTTTTCTTGCCGGAGAACCACTCCGAGAACCCGTTGCTATGCACGGTCCGTTTGTGATGAACACAGACGAAGAGTTGCGCGTGGCGTTTCGCGATTACGCGGGAGGAAAAATGGGCACGCTGGATCAGTGACGAATACTCAGGACGGCGCTTCGTTCTGTAGCGCCAATGCGAACCCGCACAAGATATACGCCCGAAGGTAGAGCACGCACATCCAACGTATGATGAGCAGAGTTTGAAGCAACATCGGTTAGCACTAATCCACCATTAACATCGAACACGCGGATCTGTGCACTCCGGTTGCGTATGGATGCCACGGATACGTGCACTTTGTCTGCTGCCGGACTCGGCCACAGAGTAAGCGCACCCACACCGCCAAACGTAACGCTGCGCAACACACGTGTTGCGCATGGATCGTCTAGTATCACCACGCCATTATCGTGCACCACATCACCGGTTTGACCAGTCCACTCAAAACCTGGCGGAATACTAAACACAATATCCGACGTTGATGCCTGAGCCAACAGAGGCATAATAGGAAGTACCGCTAACGTATCTCCACCGGTCCACGTGCCAACGATATTGATGTAGACATCATCTCCATTCTCTTCTACATCCCACTGCGCATAGGCGTTCAATCCGCTTGTTATGCCTGCCACTTCTGCCTGCCACTGCACGCGCATGGTGTACTGCGTGAGAAGTGCAGAATCTATTTGCGGACGCTCAGTAAGAAGTACCACCACAGTATCAGCAACGCCCAGTGATGCGTATACATCGGGAATGGTAACGGTAGTTCTGGCATACGCCTCCGCCGTAAGGATGGTAGTTAGCCGCGCAGCACAAGGCCTGGTTACATTCACCACGATACTATCGAGATGTTGGCCGTGACGCTGATTCAACAGTACGTCCATGCGAAGCTCGGCTCCCGGATTGAGCACCATTGGTGTAGTTGGCACCGGAGGTGCAATGCTGAAGGGGGCGTTAGGCAGTTCAATACGTGATATCTCAACGGGTGCTGTACCAAGATTGGTGAACACGGCAGTGCGCGTTTCCGTTCTGCCAATGATTCGCTGGGTATACAAAAGAGAATCCGTGCCCACAACGGCAACGTCTACTGCATCGCCCCGTACCACAATCGTTACAGTTGTGTCGCACGGTGAAAGGCGCAGTGAAACGGTGCATTCATAGGGACCGCTTCCTTGAGGGTACACGGAAACGCCAATCGGCTGATAACCACGAATGATGTCTCCAGCGGCAGCATACACCTGGACTGGACCCTGCACGGAAATTTCTTCGATTCTCCATGTGGTAGTATCGTTGGCTTGCACCACAAATGTGCTGTCGGCCTTTGATTGTGCGCAGAGCACCACCCTGGGCATGTTCAGTGTATCGGAGGCAATGATCGCCGGTGAGGTGCGCCTTCCAACGATGGTAATCCACACGGTATCTTGGCAAGCCCCCTCTCGGAGAACAAAACCTAAACGAGCTTCCGACGAACTCTGCACCGGACGCCAGCGGATGGGGATCATCGTTGGAACATTGCCAAACGCATGCCACTGGCGTGTGAAAAGAAAGTCTACAGGACCAATTACGATTACATCGAGCACATCGCAGCCGCTTACACTGCCTCCAAAGCGTACGCTCAGAATCGAGTCTGAGGTAACAGATGTGCAAGACCAAACAGTGGGCATTACAACCGTGTCGGGCGTTACAGAAAACGTACGAACGGCCCGCGAAACAGTAATCAACGTTGTTACAACCGTATCACATGGCACCAATGATGCGTCAATAACGGATGATATCACCGAGCCATTCACTGGGAGCGTAACACTAACCGGAATTCGTACTTTCTCTCCGGGCGCAACAGTAACGGGCGCGGGGAAGTCTACAACTACGCCTGAAGATGACGATGTAACGCGTGCAACGGTTGTTGGAAGGGGGGAAAGATTAAACAACCACAAAGCGTCTTCGATCTGATCGGCGCAGAGCCCGGCCGTACGAGTCACTTCGGGAAAGTCTACAATCCAGCCGGTGCTAACACCTATGATTGTGCGGGCACTGTCGGCACAACCGTTCGAATCCGCCACTACCACAACAAACGTGTCCGTGTTCGTGGCGGTAACGGTTATTGTTGGAGTACTGCCAATAACGGCACCAGATTGTTTGCGCCATTGAAGTGTTTGCAGTGTGCCTGTTGTACGTGCCCGAAGCACAACCGGTGTGCCCGGACACACTATGGTGTCCCTTGGGGCGGCAACAGACACCGTAGGGATATCTAACCGAAATTCCGGTATGTGGGTGTTGAACAAGCTTTGCCCATCTTGTCCGCCGGTGGCCAAATACGCACGCTCGGCCGCATTGGTGCGATTGACGTTTTGTCCGCCAGTACCACGATTGAGAGCAAACGCCATTCCCGCAAAGGGTGCAACGCCCGAAAAGATAAACGAGCCACCGCCTCCACCGCCGCCTGGACCATGAAGAGCTGATGTCCGCACATCTCCACCAGCTCCACCATTGGCTTCGATAAACACACCACCGAGGAGAGTTGCACATTCTATTACCACTGTTCCGCCGGCTCCGCCTCCACCGGCAGCATCGTTGCCTGATGGGTTAGGGGGCGTTCCACCGTTTGCGCGTATACGTTGTCCGTTGCCGGTTATCGTTGCGGCACGCACTACAATAATGCCACCGCCGGCCTCTCCTGCCGTGCCCTGATTGTCGTTCATGTGACCCGCACCACCACCTCCACCGGCAACAGCCCGTGGTTTGCCGGCAGTGCGAATTTGTATGAAACCACCACCTCTGCCACCATTGTCTAGAAACCTGCCGCACCCTTCCCACTGCGACCCACCTTTGCCACCAACCCCGCCATTACCACCGCCGGCGCCACCACTATTATGTGCGCAGCCACCACCGCCGCCGGAATACAATGGTGCACTTCCGGATACATGTGTTGGCAATGGGTTCACAATGCTTTCGCCTTTTGCAGCGGCCTGCATGCTGTTTACTCGGTCGTAGTCAACCGACGTAGAACATGTGGCCCCACCATTCCACCGAATACCACCACGAAAACCTATTCCATTGGCATCAAATGGTGCCTGAAGTGTTAGGGTTCCGCGAACATCAATGGCAACTACACCTCCGGTAGTTCCGTCCCACGGTTTTCCCTGAAGAGGGAAGGCAACCGTTACGTTTCCGTACACGGGAACACGAACACACTGTACAATACCTGCAAGGTTGTAGGTGTTGATGAGTGGACGTTTCATGTGGAGAACATTGCCGCCAATGATGGTGTCTATGGTGGCAAACTCAAAGAGTCCAACGGCATCAACGTTGTACGTTGCTCCTACAACAGACCCCTTCATTTGTACAAGCAACACCAAGTCTCCCGAACGGAAGTTCGAGGCATCTGCTACACCTACCTTGGCAGAGCAGTCTATGGTGGTTATCGTTCGTACCACCGTGTATTCGTTAACAACACCACCAATAACCTGTTGCGACCATAGGTGAACAGTTGTGGCAAGAACCACAAGGAGTGTGGAGAGTATGGTGCGGGTGTAACGTATAGGTGTAGATGCAAACACTCGGGTCAAATCTACTGCCAAATACCTATGCAACAACCGGCGGCGATTCCGAAAGTTCCAAACCTTCGGAGCGCTGGAGTACGTAGTCTATCTCCCAGTCCGATTTAAACAGTACGGCAATCCGATCTTGTTCGTCGCGCACTACGGGCGCGTTCGTAGATGGCCTAGCAGCGCCGATAATCCACCGGGTGCGGGTGTAGGGAAGTCGCTCCAGTCGAACCGTTTCGTTGTATTCGTTCTCCATGCGCCACGCAAACAGCTCTAGTTGCAATTCGCCCACAACACCTACGAGAGGCACAGGGCTACCATCGGCCTCGGTGAAGATTTGAATAACACCTTCTTCGCGGAGCTGCTCGATGCCCTTTCTGAACGACTTTGAGAACGACCCCGTTGCGGGCCACACCTTGGCAAAAATCTCCGGAGCAAATCGGGGAAACCCGGCCAGAGATGCTTGCGATCCTTCGGTAATCGTATCTCCTACTTGGAACAAGCCGGGATTCGTTAAGCCGATTACATCACCCGGAAACGCAACATCTATCACCTTCCGCTCGCGACCGAAAATCTCGAACGGATAGGTGAGTTTTGTTTCTCTGCCCGTGCGGGGATGGAACGCCGTCATTCCGCGATTGAACGTGCCACTTACGATGCGCAGGAACGAGATACGATCTCGATGAGCTTTATTCATGTTGGCTTGCACCTTATACACAAAACCAACAAACTCATCTTGTAAGGGGGCAACCGTTCCGGTAGACATTGCGAAGGGCTGCGGTGGGGGTGCTAGCGTAAGGATGGATCGTAGGAAATGCTCGATACCAAAGTTTGTTATGGCCGATCCCCAATACACCGGTGTGCAGAGTTCGGAGAGGTACGCTTCGGGATCGAAGGCCGGGATTACATGATCCACAAACTCGAGCTCTTCTAACAACTTGTCGTGCGCCGAGGGTCCGATGCTCTGTCGCAATTCGTTGCCCCGAATATCTCCGATGCTCATTGGCGCTTTGTAGCGATTGCCAACGGTGCGTTCGAACGCATAAAAATTCGTATCGGTACGGTCGAAAATTCCTCTGAAGTCGGAACCGTTTCCGATGGGCCATGTACGTGGGATGGCCGTAATTCCCAGAGTTTGCTCTACTTCGTCGAGCAATTCAAGAGGGTCTCTGGCAGGCCTATCCATCTTGTTCATGAAGGTGATAATCGGAATGCCCCGATCTCTACACACCTTGAACAGCTTGATGGTTTGTTCCTGCACGCCCCTTCCCGCATCGAGAAGCATGATTGCAGAGTCTACCGCCATAAGAGTGCGATAGGTGTCTTCCGAAAAGTCTTGGTGACCCGGAGTGTCGAGAATATTCAGCAGCAAACCATCGTACTCTACGCGCATGGCGCTGGACGAAACAGAGATACCTCTCTGCTGTTCAATCTCCATCCAGTCCGAAGTTGTGGACGAGTGTTTCCCTCCGGTTACCGCACCCGCCTGGTGGATAGCACCCGAATACAGGAGCAACTTTTCTGTAAGCGTGGTTTTGCCGGCATCAGGGTGACTGATGATGGCAACCGTTCTGCGTCGGGCAATCTCGGAGGGGTTGTTGGCCATAGCCAACAAAGTTACGGCTTAAGTGGCGAGGCAACTGCTTCTTGCTTGGTTATGGCAAAGAGCACACTCAACCCAAGGCGCAGTGGAGAAACACGCCACGAAGCATTGCTTACCACGTCTGTAAACATTGGAGAGAATGTTACTTCAGGTACCAGGGACATTGTGCCCGCCGAATTCATGGGCAGGTGGTAACGCAAGCCAACGATAGCACCAAACTGAAAACCGTTTGTATTGGCAAGGTCTCCCTCGGTTTGGTTGCGAACAGCACGTCCATCCGGAAAGTCATACGGTATGGAGTTGTCTGCAAATGCCTCCGATTGGGTATACGTTCCGGAGAGCACGGTACCAAGGCGTAAGCCGCCAATCAGGGATAGGCCTCCTGCAACACGCCAGTCTACACCCGGCTCTAAGAAGATGCCACCAACGGATGTTTCTAACGTGTGCCGAAGTGCCGTTTGGGCGGTTGTATTGCCGGAGCGGACCGTTACGGACTCGTCTGTGGTGAACGTAGTGCTCGAAGATTGATACACGAGCTTTGCTACAATGTCTATGTTCGTCGAGACAGGAATCCCAAAGTCAACGCCCAAGAGCAAACCGGCACCAGACGTAGAGCTGTACTCCGAGCAACAGGTTGGTGCTTCGGGAAGAGTAAAACCATCGGTGCCATTAAGCATAATGCCATAGGCACCCGTTGGTCCAATGCTTAAAACTCTTTTCGTAACCGTTGGCGCGGGTGGCGGTGGTGGTTCCGGCGTCATTACGGTCATTGCTTCCTGGGCTTGTACTGCCACGGAACACACGGTGAAAATCGCTAACAGTGCAATGCTGCGGTAGTTCATAGTTGGTCTCATGTTCAATGTGCGATGAGCACGGTGTTACGATAAACAGTTCCGCGGGCACTGGTTGTAAGCAGGTATAAACCAGATCCAAGCGACCGAACATCAACAACACTTTCTCCGGCGCCGGTGGCATCGGGGGTTATCGTTCCGGAGGCTACCTCTATTCCTACGTACGATGCCAAGCTCCATGTAACAGGCGCGGTGCCAGCCCCCTTCACGCGAATGGTAAGGTTGGTAGAAGCCGGTTGTGGTGTTACGGAGATAGAGAAACCTTCGGCCTTTGGCACTAGGTAGCGGTCTCCACCTTCGCGGCAAATGTCTGTGATAACAACCTTGCCGTCGGCGCCGGAAATGGTGGCATCGGGCAATCCGGTCCACACAAAATTTGTGAGCGACAATGGCGACATGTCGGCATCGCCAAGAACGGCGGTGAAGTCTAATGAGAAAAGTTCACCAACGGTGTCTGCGCCTCGTGTACCGGCAATATCAATGGTGCATGGCGTGAATTGTCCGGCAACAAAACAATCGGGTGTTGCGCCGCTACCCACAAGTACGTTGGGGTTGTAGGTAATCTGTGCAGTCCATGCTCGCGCATTTGCTGCGTTTAGTCCCTGCGATGCAACAATGCGAATTGGCACGCGGAACCGATCTCCGGTTTTTACAGCTACACTGTCGATGGATATGGTAGAACTTACAGCGCCCGGCGCCGAGCTACACGTGCCGGTAACAACGCTAAACACGCTCGTTGGACATGGTGACAGAATAGCCGCCTCGATTGTGTCGAGCACGGTTGACCTATTGGCGCAGTTGGTGCGGAAGTCCGCTTCGATTTGGGCGCCGGGAAGAATGTCTGTAAGAATTGGCGGACGTGTGGCGGTGATGAAGGTGTTCGCCGAACGGGAGGCAATTCCAACACGTATGGTGTCTGTACCGCTATTCGTAAACCGCACCGTTCCAGTGGCCGAACCGGGGATTGTTCCAAGTGCAACGGTAGGTGTTTCTGCCTGTAAAGCCGGACGTGTGCGCGAGCCGGACACAAGAATCACTCTGCGCACGCTACACGGCTCGAAGGTTACTACAATGCTATCTACTAGCGGACCCTCTGCAGGGGGCGTCCAGGTTGCCGTAAAAGCAAGTGGTTGGTTGGGTTGAAGTATTGTTCCAACAATCAAACTTGTGGCTATGGCTGCACCGGACGTGACGCTTGCAATAGTTGCTGTACCCGTTCCTTCGAAGGAGAGCTGCGTGTTGCGTGTTGTTGAAGTGCCAGACTCGCACGTGGAGAACTCTCCAAACGCAATCGATGGTGGCGTGGTAAATGCTAACCCCTCTTTCTGTCCACTCACGGTAACAGACACAGTACCATTGCATGGTTGTATGCCGATAGTAGACGATACACTGAAGGGTCCGGCGCCGGACGGACGCACCGTAACACGTACGGTTGAGGAGCTGCGCGCGGGTATCGTAAGTGGTCCCGCCGGAGTGTAGGTTAGAACAGGGTTGGCCGGAAGAGTAACCGTAACGGCAACACTCGACGTGTTGTCGATGGTGATGGAGGTGTCGCGCTCGGTTTCGCAACCAGTAAGTGAGCCAACGTTGATTGTTGTAGGTGTTACCGTAACGTCTACATTCGACGTAATGGCGTTGAGGTTTACACGCAGAGTATCTGCACACGAGCCAGATGTGAAGGGGAAGCGAGCAACCGTGTTATATGTGCCGGCACCGGCTGGTGAGTATCGGAACACTACGGTGCGTTCTTCGCCGGGCGCAAGCGTAAATGCACCTGCCGGGGCAACAACGGAAAACGGCGCACTAACAACTGCGGGCTGCACGTTTAATGGATCCTGACCGCCATTGCGAATAATTGTGGAATCTTCCTTGTCGGTTTGCTCGCAGATAACTCCGGCACCAAAACTTACCGTTCCCGGAATAACAGTTGCCGTAAGCTGTTGCTTGGTGATGCGATAGTTTACGCGCACAGACCATGCGCATGGGGTGCCCCCTACACTAAAGAAACCGTTGATGGTTCCCGCTGCCGTTGGTGCAACACGCACACGAAGAACAGTAGACCCTCCCGGCGCAATGATGATGGGTGGTGTAATAGACGTTACCAGACTTACACGCGGATCGTCGGGAGTAAATGTGCCGATGCGGACTTCGTAGTTGTGGGGGTTGGTGATGGTTACGTTGTCTTCTGCTGCAGAAGCACAAGCATCCAATGTTCCTAGGTCTACCAGAGCCGGTGCTGCGGTTGGCTTAGGATCAATTACTGTCACGAGCACGGTGTCCTTGGCGATACATCCCGCGTTATCGGTTACGGTAACCTCGTACGATGATGTGGCGTTGGGATTCACGGTTGGCGAAGCCAACGTGTCGTCGTTGATAAATTCTGGACCGGTCTGAATGCGGTTCCATTTGTACTTGAACGGAGCGCTACCACCGGAGGCAACGGCGGTGAGTTGCACTATTCCGTTGATGCACATGGTTGTGTCGGCGCCAGCGTTCACCGATGGTTTTGGATTTCGAGCGATGCGTATTGTGTCGCGATATCTACATCCATCTGCTGTTGTGCACACCACGGAATACGTGCCAGTATCGGTAACTACTATTGTGCGTTGCACAGCGCCAGTGCTCCAGAGATACGTCTGGAATCCGGCAGGAGCAAGTAGCTGACGCGAGTCTACATCGCAGAGGGTTGCCGGACCATTAGGAATGATCTTTACAATTGAATCCTTGCAGTTGCTGAAGTACGACAAGAACCCATTATACCAGAGTGTGTCCTGCGATAGTTTTGCAGAATCTTGATGCGCACCGGTGGTAACCGACATGCGATAGGACTGGATACGGGAGCCAAAAACAACGTAGGCATTTCTGTCGCACGACACAGAGGCAACCTCATCGGAGCCATAGTCTGCATTGGGTGGAGGAGTAGGGGGCGGAATTGGCGGCAGGGGGTTCTGTGCCGCAGAGCCGTAATACGATCCGTAGAGCACCGTGGTCCCCGTTGGGTTAAGTTTTGCAACAAATCCGTCTAATCCGGTGCCATCGGCAAAAGCGGTAGACCTAAACGCGTCGCCCGTAACGGGGATGTTTGTAGAACGTCCGGTGCGACCACCCACCCAGATGTTGTCGGACTGATCCACATCTACAGAGAAGATGGCTTCTGTAGAGTCCCCACCATAATACGTAGACCATTGAACGGTGCCACTGGGTGCATACTTGCGAATAAATCCGTCCGAGAATCCTGTTTTTGCGGCTTTATAGGCAGCCGTTGTTGGGAAGTCTGTTCCCTCTGTTCCTCCAACAACGATGGCTGCTCCAGTTGCGTCTACGGCAAGATCGAATACATCGTCGAAGGTGCTCGTTCCAAACACCGAAGCCCAAACTCTGCCGGCAGTGGTGTTAAACTTCAACGCAACAACATCTCCCATTGCCTTGTAGGCCGAACCATCGGTTGTTGGGAATGATGCGTGGTTAGTAGATCCTGTGAAGATTACGTTGAGGTCTTTGTCGAAGGCGATTTTCGAGCTGAAGTCCTCACCATCGCTACCGTAGAATATCAAGTAGTCGTTCTGCCAGCGCTCGATGGGACCTGTGCGGGGTTTTACCACGGAAACAAAAATGTCTGTGTTGTTCGAATAGAATGCCTGGTTCTTCTTCCAGGGGGCGTTGCCGGTGTTCCCACCAAAGCCCGGACTCCTTGTGTAGCCACACACAGCGATACGTGTAGGCGAAACGGCAATGCCCGTAAGTACATCACTCTCGCGTCCGGAATACTGCCAGCTATCCACCCATGCCCCCTTGGGATCGAGTCTGAGCACCACACCATCGGCAAACTGCACGCTGTCTACAGGATAGGGATTGCTGCCTACTTCGATGTTCGGTAAATCCTTCGAGTCGGACTGGCCTACAACCCATATGTTGTTTTGCGCATCGGTGGTTATGTCGCGAAGGCGGTCATTGCCACTACCACCATAATAGGTGTGCCAGAGAAACACACCGTTCTCATTGAATTTGGCAACAAATCCATCGAACAGCGCCTTATATCTACGCTGCAGAACACCCGGAACGTTGGGCATGTTCGAGGCCGTAGTCGAGCCCGACAGAACTACATTTCCTTCTTTGTCGATGGCGGTGCGCAACATCTCGATGTTGTTGTTGTAGCCATAGTACGTGGCCCATACACGTTGTGGGTCGATGACCAGGGTGGCGTTTTTATCGTACGCATCTAGAATAAATGATATTCTGCTGCCATCGAGTGAAAACTGTGAAGCAACCGGCACGTCTCGTGAATCGCCGCTGGTGGTAAACGCCACCGGAGCGTTTTCCCCGATGCTGCCTAAGGGTGTTTCTACAACGATTGCACCCTCTGATGTAATCGCAGCTTGTTTGCCACCAACATATCGGAAGGCAATCTGAGAAGGGTCTGCGCCAGGACGAACAACAAAATCGTACTTCAGACCACCAACCGTGAAGTACATCCGCATGTCAATCCCGGGCCAAACATCGTGATATACCATGGTTGAATATCTGGCGGCAATCTGCCCCTGAACACCAGAACCGGGCGTGATGTAGCGTGTAATTCCTATCTGCTTGTCCCTCAGCTCTAGCCGTGCGGAGGGATTCGAAGCGATTAGCTCCATGTCGGTGCGGAAGGCAACCTCGTGAATGTCGTCTTCAAACGGTGTGGAGTTGGGTCCCTTTACCAGCCGCGACTGCATGATGTGCATGCCCCCTGCATGGATATATGCCGTGGTCCCCTGAAGGCGAACAATAGCGTCTACCGGACGCAGCACACCATCTGCGTACCGGGCCTGGCGAACATTCTGCTCGAAGGACAGAGGTACTGCGCCCGACGTGTTTGGCTTGGGGGTTGCTGCGCGGGCAGAAACCGTGCTTGAAAGCGCTAAGAACAGCGCGATGAAGACGTACCGAGGGATCATGGGATCTCCGATGTTGCGTAATGGAACGAGCGAGAATACGACACTCAGGGCTGGTAACCAAAGAGAGAAACGCGAGATTCCGTATCATTGACCTATGACGACCATTGAGACGTTGAGCAGTGTGAATGGTAGAAGTCTGCTCCGAGACATATACCAAGAGTTGCGATTCGAGCGCCACGTTGGTGCATTTGTTGCTCTGAGTACCCTCTGGCGCATCTGCACAACCGAGCGCGAGCTTATCCGCACAACCAAACGCGATGTTGTTGTGCTGCACCCGCTTGGCGTTTTCTCCGGCACCGCGTTGTGGATGCAAGAGGTTGTAAACCGACACTTTTATGCGGCTATTAATGCGTTTGTGTATTTCGGAGCGGCCTTCCTCCTTGTGGCTGTGGGCTTGAACCGTACCCGAGTAATCGAAACCCCCAGTTTGGTGGTTGCCGGTGTGATTGTGGAAGCCCTGTTGCTTGTGCTCCTCTTTGCCGTGATGTTCTTTACGCCGCCAGACGAGGTGTTCGAGAGCACGTCGGGGGGCAACCCCTCGGCATCGAGCGAAGAACTGCTTCGCGAGTTGGGGGAGATTGGAAGAGACTATGCGGCAATGGCTGTTCAGCTAGAGACAATTGCCGGAACATTGAGCGACCTTGTGGAGCGGCAGGACCAGATGGTTCTTCAAATGCGCGATGGAGTAAATGCTGCCGTTAGTGCCGTTGCGCCCAACCCCGAGCTCATGAATGCAATGCGTTCTACAACCGGAAGTTTGGAACGATTCACTGAAAGTGTTGATGCTTTAGGAGAGCGTTTGCGCACCGTTGAACGTCAGGAAGTAGAGCGGCTTGTGCGAAGTGAATTTGAAAGACTGATTACGCGAACAATTCTCGACGGACATGAACGGACATCCTCCTCGCCGCCGGCGGGTTGAGATCTACTTCGTTCTCTACCTGGTTGCCTTAGTCTTGCTCATGCCCGACTCCGGCGAACGCCCTGCCGCAAACGGGGTGCAAACCGCCATAGCCGACGCGCGTCTAGACCTTGCACCAGACAGACTGAAGCTTGTTTGCAAACTCCAACGCGATAGCGTGTTGGCTGTTCGTATCAACTATCTCGATTCCGTAAACACTATTAGATACTCCGGCGCTGTTACAGATGTAAAGATCAGCGCACGGATAGAAGACCAAACGTCGGGTCAAGTTATTACCATTCTTCCCAACGAAACCGCAACACCACTGTTTTCCCTCGAACATCAACCCACGCGCAACGCCGTAGTGTTTCGTTGGCATCCCGATGTTTCGGATGGAGTGGCGCGCACCTTCCGCGTAACCATCATGGGAGATGGATCGCCCCTTGCCACCCACAGCGCAAACAGCACAGATTCCGATGTATTGCCCGCAGGGCTGCGAATCACCGGTTCCACACAGTTCGTGTTGGCCACGATTGCGGAATCGGAAGCACCGCCGCCGGTAGTAACCATTGTTGGTGGTAGAGACACTGTTATTATTCGCGACACTACCACGGTAGGGGGCGGGCAGCTCGGTGAGTTTTGGATAGATGCCGCCCGAGACAGAATTACCACCATTGCCGGTAGGGAGTGGACCAACCGGATTAGCATAGGCGGTGCAGATCCAGCACGCGATTTAGTGGCGCTTCCAGCCGTGCGTGTTGTAGGAGAACAGGTTGGCGAAATTCAGCGGTTCTTTGATCAGCGAACTCTTGTGGTGCGCGGTAAGGCACCGCGTAACGGCACAATTGCCATCGAAGTTTCTGCGCGCCGCAGGGATGGTCAGCAACGAACGGCGTCGTTTCTCGTGGCGGGTATGCCCCTTTCGAGTGTTGATCTGCCCGATGTAGTGTACCCGAATATCGACTACGTTGTTGATCCTCGGCTTCCGGGCGTAGAAAATTCGCGCGCGAGTATTCGCGATGGAGACCGAGTGTTAGCAACAGTTACGGAAGGCACACTTCGCCTGCGCGTTACGCCTCGTGATACCGGACGTGTACTTACGTTCGAACGTTTTATCGACGGAGTTGGCGAAGGCACACCGCGAACGATAACTGTTCGCGGTTTTGGTGCGCCAGTTATTCGAGATGTGAAACGAGATGCGGACCCAAAGAAGCGCACCGTTGTAGTGCAATTCTATTCGTCCGATCGCACGGTAAACAGACCTACGTTGCGCGTTCTTGATGGAAATGCCTTAGAGCCGCGGAAACTTTCAGGATTCCTTCGAGCAGCAGACAACATGAAGCCAACGATTTCTTGGCTCGAAGTGTTTGAGGTTACGCAGCGCGATCCAAACCGCCCATTTACGTTCCGCGTTCAGGCCACGGACGAACAGGGCAGATCGAGCTCGGTCTGGATTGAAGACTAACGTCGAGTTGCCCGATAGCGCCGTACGTTCTGAATGTGCTCGGATGCGTTCGATGCAAACCGATGCCGGCCACTGCCATCGCCCCTTGCCACAAAAAAAATGAATGTGTGATTCTCTGGTCGCAGAGCTGCTTCTACGGCCTTCTTGCTGGGGTTGCATATCGGACCCGGTGGCAGCCCGTGATGCACGTATGTGTTGTACGGCGAAACATCTGCTAGGTGGCGATACAATACACGTTTTTTCCACCCAATGCCGTACTGCACTGTTGGGTCGGCCTCGAGCTTCAGGCCACGACGGAGTCTGTTAGCATACACTCCAGCTATCGTTGGCATCTCGTCTACCTGTGCAGCTTCGGCCTGTACGATGGATGCAAGCGTAAGTGTGGTATGTCTGTTCTCTGGCGCTCCGTAAAGCGAGCGCCACATAGAGCGTGCATAAGAGGCCAGTTTGCTTCCAACATCAGCGGGACTTTCGCGCCACAGCACATCATAGGTGTCGGGCATGAGATACCCTTCCATCGACGGTGCATTGGGGGCGTAGAGCGCCACAACACTGTCGTTCTCGCACCACTGTACAAAACCGGCAGAATCAACCTCTGCTCGTGTTTGCAACAATGATGCACACTCCCGATACGTTAACCCTTCTGGTATGGTAACACGAACAGTTGGTCTGCCCCTTCCGCTAAGGAGAGATTGAACGATATCCCATGATGTTTGACCCGGCGCAAAAACATACCAACCAACATGAACGGATCTTCCGGTAACGCGAGCAGTGATTCTTGTGGCAAGTTTTATAAGAAATGGAGATGTGATGGACGCTGATGCAGCGATAGAATCGATTGCGCCGGCAGTTGATGTTCCCCGCGCAATGTACACGCGGGTTTCCTTCTCGATTTCTACGGTATAAAGCAGTATATATGTTGCAATGAAGAGAGCGCAAACACTCAGGGTAGAAGTTACAATGGCAATGGCGCGGAAGCGATGTTTCATAGGTGCGTGCAAAATAGCAGTGTGCTGCGCACTTGCGTTTGCTCCATTCAACGTGGCCCGTTCGGCAGATTCCGAAGTGGAACTGTTGATGGGGCCGGTTGGAACGTCTGTTGCAGACGTTGTGCACGGTGGCTTTGGGATTGGGGCCGGCCTGTCATGGCACCCGCTAAGGTTTAGTGGAGGTTATCTTGAAACGCGTGTGGCGCTCATGCCAGTGTTTGGAAACTCGCCAGACAGTCCGATAGATGTTACGCAGATTCAACTGCCGCTAACGATTGCGCTAGCGTGGCAGGAGAAACCAACTGCAATGTCGGGCGCTGGTATTGGTGGTAGTATTGGAATTGGACTTCAAACCACGGTTGGACGGTACACCGAAAAGGGGGCTGATTTTCAGCCCGTGGTGGCAATCGACCTTACGTTTGGGGTGTTTGAAAGGGGCGCACTAAAATTCCGCTACAGCGCCACAATAGGGAACGTTACCGCGGCCGATGGCAGCCGCGTGTCATACCAAAGCGTAATGATTATTGGGTCTACGGCGTGGTAGGCCCACTCTGCACTGTTTGCACAAAAATGTCGTGAAGCGATGGCTCTGCCACGTCGAACCGCGTTACTTCTACAGTGTCTATGGCCCGGCGCAGTACATCCATGCCGGTTGTTTCTCCTTGCAAGCGCAGCTCGAGTCTTCCCGGAATGTAGTCGATAATTTCGGTGTTTGGTATGGAGCGGAGTGCATCATTGTTGCCGATGTACTGAATAGTCACTCTATCGCTACGGTACCGCGAGCGAATCTCTCGTACACTTCCATTGAGTACTACCGTACCACGATTGATAAGAGCAATGTTATCGCACAAGCGTTCAACCTGATCCATCTGGTGTGTAGAAAGAATTACCGCCGTGCCTTTGTCTCGAAGTTCCTTTATCACCGTGATAAGCAGACCCGCGTTCACTGGATCGAGACCCGAAAAAGGTTCATCCAGAATAAGCAGTTTTGGCTCGTGCAGCACGGTTGAAATAAACTGTACCTTTTGTTGCATGCCCTTGGAAAGCTCTTGAACCTTTTTCTTTTCCCATCCGGCCGCATCGAGGCGCTGCAACCACCACGTGCCCCTTTTGAGTGCCTCGCGTGCACTAAGCCCCTTGAGCTGACCGAAATACGAGAGCTGCTCGGCAACGGTGAGTTTTTTGTAGAGTCCACGTTCCTCGGGCAGATAACCAATGATGTTCTGCTGGAGGGTGGAGGTTTCTATGCCATTAACAAGAATGTGTCCCTCATCAGGCATGATGATGTTGGTGATCATCCGTATGAGCGTGGTTTTTCCGGCTCCATTTGGTCCGAGAAGACCAAAGATTCCGGCACCATCAATAGAGAGACTGATATTGTTGTTGGCAACGTGATTGCCAAACCGTTTAGTAACGCGTTCGATAGTTAACATGGCGCGAAGGTACGGTGTGGACGAGAAAAGGTTAACTTTGCGGCACTTTTTGTTGTGCGTTTCTGTTGTAGACGCATACGTACTGTTCACCTTTGATGGGAACCTTCATGCGATCGTTCGGCGAGATTTGGCGTTCGAACATATTTCAGAAGTGGGTTATGGCCATAACGGGCCTGCTCCTTGTTCTCTTTCTTATTGGACACCTTTCGGGGAACCTTCTGTTGTTTTTAGGACCCGAGGCCATGAATGCCTATGCACATGGTTTGCGTGAGTTGTTCCATGGTGCCTCACTATGGATTGCCCGTTTGGGACTGCTATTTGCGTTTGGACTGCACATTTGGGCGGCCATTCGGCTAACACAACGTAATGCGAGCGCACGACCATCCAAGTATGTAAAAACGGAACCACGCACCTCCACGTTGGCCTCCAGGTCGATGGCAATTTCGGGCCTTTCACTGCTTGTGTACCTCATCTATCACCTTGCGCATTTCACGTGGGGCCTTGCACATGCACAGCATTATGCCGGGCAGCCCGAATGGACGTATACGTTGGAGTCGGGCGCTGTGGTACCGGATGTGTATCGCATGATGGTGAGCAGCTTTCAAGAGCCCCTAATCGTGGTAGTGTATGCTCTGGCAATGATCCTTCTAGGTCTTCACCTAAACCACGCAATCTCGAGTGCTTTTCAAACCTTGGGCGTAACCAACCAACGGTTGCGTCCACTCGTACGCACTACAGGCCCCCTGCTGGGTGCTGCATTAACATTGGGTTTCCTGTCGTTACCCTTCGTTGTTGTTGCCGGACTTGTCAAATAAGTAATCAGGGACTGAACATCGCATGACACTCAAGAGTAACATTCCCGACGGACCAATTGAGCGAAGCTGGGATAAACATCGTGCAGAGCTCAAGCTTGTAAATCCTGCCAACAAGCGGAAGTATCACGTTATTGTGGTGGGTACCGGATTAGCGGGCTCGTCTGCTGCTGCAACAATGGCCGAACTTGGGTATCAGGTTTCTGCCTTTACATATCACGACTCAGCGCGCCGCGCTCACTCGATTGCAGCACAGGGTGGTATTAACGCAGCGAAGAACTACCAGAACGATGGTGATTCGGTATGGCGCTTGTTTTACGACACAGTAAAGGGCGGAGACTTCCGGGCACGCGAAGCGAATGTCTACCGCCTTGCGCAAGTGTCTACAAACATCATTGATCAGTGCGTAGCCCAAGGCGTTCCATTTGCCCGTGAATATGGCGGCTACCTTAGCAACCGATCGTTTGGTGGCGCGCAAGTATCGAGAACGTTCTACGCCCGCGGTCAAACAGGTCAGCAGCTTCTTATTGGCGCGTATCAGGCGCTGATGCGTCAGGTGGGTCTGGGCAAGGTTACGCTCTACAACAAGCAAGAGATGATGGATCTTGTTGTGATTGATGGCAGAGCCCGCGGCATTGTGTCGAGAGACATGGTAACTGGAAAAATTCAAACGTACATGGCCGATGCCGTTGTGCTTGCAACAGGCGGGTACGGCAACGTGTTCTATCTAAGCACAAATGCCAAGGCCTGTAACGTTACGGCAACCTATCGCGCACACAAGAAGGGCGCATTCTTTGCCAATCCGTGTTACACGCAGATTCACCCAACGTGTATTCCGCAAAGTGGCGACTATCAAAGCAAGCTAACGCTGATGTCGGAATCCCTGCGTAACGATGGACGCATTTGGGTTCCAAAACAGAAGGGTGATACACGTCCACCGGATCAGATACCGGAGTCGGAACGCGACTATTACCTCGAGCGCAAGTATCCGTCCTTCGGTAATCTTTCACCGCGCGATATCGCGTCTCGTGCTGCTAAAGAGGCATGTGATGACGGGCGTGGTGTTGGTCCGGGTGGTTTGGGAGTGTACCTCGACTTTTCTGATGCTATCCGCAGGTTGGGTAAGAAAGTTATTGCCGACCGATACGGCAACCTCTTCGAGATGTACGAGCGCATTACCGGCGAAGATCCCTACACAGTGCCGATGCGGATATATCCAGCCGTGCACTACACCATGGGCGGCCTGTGGGTGGATTACAATCTTATGTCGAATCTTCCCGGACTCTTTGTTCTGGGCGAAGCCAACTTCTCGGATCACGGAGCAAATCGCTTGGGCGCCTCTGCCCTGATGCAGGGTTTGGCAGACGGATATTTTGTTCTGCCATACACGATTGGTGGATACTTTGCCAACGGTGGCTTGCAAGCCGTGTCTTCGGATTCAGCCGAAGCAGTTGCTGCCGCTAAGGAAGCGCAAGCCAAGGTTGCTACTCTGCTTGCGGTAAATGGAAAACGCACACCTACGTCCTTCCACCGCGAGCTTGGCAAGCTGATGTGGGACAAGTGTGGTATGGCTCGAAATGAAAAGGGGCTGACCGAGGCGCTTGAGAGAATTCCCGCTATTCGCGAAGAGTTCTGGAAGAACGTAACTATTCCCGGAAGCGGCTCGGAGTTAAATCAGTCGCTCGAGCTTGGATTACGCGTGGCAGATTTCTTGGAGTTCGCAGAGCTGATGTGTTACGACGCGCTGCAACGCAACGAATCATGCGGTGGACATTTCCGCGAGGAATATCAGACCGAAGACGGTGAAGCGAAACGGAATGATGATGACTACTGCTATGTAGCAGCGTGGGAATACACGGGTGCGGCTCAAAAGCCAACACTGCACAAGGAATCTCTTTCCTTCGATAATGTGAAACTCGCAACACGGAGTTATAAGTAATGAATCTGCGCCTCCATATCTGGCGTCAGGCCGGACCAAATGAAGAAGGCATGCTTAAGACCTACGACGTAACGGACGTAAGCGAGCACATGAGTTTTCTCGAGATGCTCGACGTTCTGAACGAGGATCTGATCGCTAAAGGCGAAACTCCCGTTGCCTTCGATCACGACTGCAGAGAAGGAATCTGTGGTACGTGCGGCATGGTGATAAATGGGCGTCCACATGGTCCTGTTGCGCGCACCACGGCATGTCAGCTACACATGCGAACCTTCAAGAACGGAGACGAAATCTACATCGAGCCATGGCGCGCCCGGGCATTCCCGGTTATGCGAGACTTGGTGGTAGACCGTGGCTCGCTGGACCGCGTTATCCAGTCGGGTGGCTTCGTTAGCGTAAACACAGGCAATGCCCAAGATGGTAATGCTATTCCGATTCCAAAGGTAGATGCAGACCGTGCGATGGATGCTGCAGCGTGCATTGGATGTGGTGCCTGCGTGGCAGCATGTCCAAATTCATCTGCTATGTTGTTCACAGGGGCAAAGATGGGACACCTGGGATCACTTCCGCAGGGTCAGGCAGAACGCAATCAACGCGCGATGAACATGGTTCTCCAGATGGACGCCGAGGGTTTTGGCGCCTGCACCAACCATTACGAGTGCGAAGCCGCGTGCCCGAAGGGCATCAGCGTAGAGTTTATTGCGCAAATGAACCGCGACTTTGTTGCAAGCGCTCTAGCAGGCAGAGACTAAGAGGCGGTACGCTGACGCGAAACGGCGCTAACGTATTCTTCAACTGCACGTTCGAAGCCAACGAAAACCGCCCTGCTCACAAGAGCATGGCCAATAGACACTTCTTCGATTTCCGGAATTGCTACAATGCCGGCAATATTTCGAAGGTCGAGTCCGTGCCCGGCAGTTACAGTAAGACCACAACTGGCTGCATGCGTGGCCGCCGAACGGAGCCGCTCCAACTGAATGGCAATAGCGGCACTATTCCGCGCATTGGCGTAGGTACCGGTGTGAAGTTCCACAATGTCTGCACCCGAGGCCGCTGCAGCTTCGATTTGCGATGAATCGGGTTCAACAAACAGACTTACGTCAATGCCCTTTTCGTGGAAGGTACGGATGAGCTCCGAGTAGAATGCCTCGTTGCCGGCAACTGCCAAGCCCCCTTCAGTGGTGAGTTCTTCGCGTTTTTCGGGGACAATCGTTACAAGCTCGGGGACAATTTCCAGCGCAATGGCAATGATTCCGGGCGTGGCAGCCATCTCGAAGTCGAGCTTTGTGGTTACCACATCACGCAAAACGCGCACGTCTCTGTCGTTTACATGCCTACGATCCTCTCGGAGGTGGCAAACGATGCCCGAGGCGCCGGCAAGTTCGGCCAGTACAGCGGCATGAACGGGGTCGGGCTCGAGGCCGCCACGGGCCTCTCGAAGAGTAGCCACGTGGTCGATGTTTACAGACAATCGCATGGTACGGGGTAAAACGGGGTGGGAG
>DAITNB010000007.1:0-126243 GCA_036834845.1 bacterium
CCGCAGTGCTTCTGCCCTAAACTGGGCGTCTAACGGCTGTCGTGTTCGTTTAACTTTCTGTACCTCAATTCAGGCCGGGTTCACTCCACGTAGGTTCCTCGCTTAGGGATAAAAAACAAAAGCGCTATAGCCAATTGTGCTATAACGCTTTGTTAAATACTCGAATTATGAGTTGTTACTTAGCTGCCTTGCCTTCTGCAACCGATGCCTGGTTGTATGGCGTAACAAGCTTCTTGAGAGCACTGGCCGCCTTGCGGGCAGAAGCAGCGTCTTTCTTAAACTTTGAGTTGTGAGCAGACTCGAATTGCTGCCACAGCTTCGTCATTTCTTCGAAAATTTCTTGTTTGCTCATGCTCTTCCTCCTCAAAAACTGATCGTGAATCGTTAACGAACTCCTCAATAGTACGGCATTGAGGGCTTTTGTGCCATCATTTTATTTTTCCACATGGAGTTACCTCCATCCTCCGCCGAGCGCTCGATACAGCTTTATATAGCCAAAATAGAGGTCTGTTCGTGCTTCTACCTCGCCCCGTTGCGCATCAAGAAGCGATCTTTGCGCATCGAGAACTTGTAGGTAGGGGGCTGCACCGTATCTGTATCGCAGCTCCGACAAGCGGAGAACCGCTCGGTTAGACTGAACACTGGCAACCCTGGCATTCACTTCTAATCTGCGTTGTTCTACCTCTACTAGAGCGTCGTTTACCTCCTGTATGGCTTGCAGTATACTCCCGCGATAGACAGAAACCAACTCCATAACGGTTGCGTCTGCCACCTCTACGCCTGCTTGTAGTCTGCCTCCTTGGAAAAGTGGCTGCACTACATTGCCTGCAGCGTTCCACATAACGGAGTTTGCATCGAAGATTGGAGCGCCATCGAGTGTTTGGAAGCCACCGGTGGCCGAGAGAACAAACCGAGGGTACATTGCTGCAACGGCTTGTCCAACTCTGGCGTTTGCAGCAATGAGTCGTTGCTCTGCTGCAACAACGTCCGGACGCCTGAGCAGGAGGTCGCTTGGTAACCCCGCCGGCAAGGTTGCAGGTACCTGCTGCTGACTAAGTGTTTTGCCACGCTCCAATGCGTTCCCTGGAGTTCTGCCCATAAGCACATTGAGCGCGTTTTCTGTTTGTGCAATGGCAGCAACAACAATGGGACGTATGGCTTCTACACGCTGAAGTTCGCCCTCTGCCTGACGCCAGTCTAATTCGCTTGTTTTGCCCCCTTCAAACAGCGTGCGCGCAAGGCGTTCGTATTCTCTTCGCGACGCGAGATTGCTATCGACAATATCCTTTAGCTGATCGAATCTGCGTAGCGAAATGTAGGCAGTAGCTACAGACGCCGCAATGCTAACCTGCGCGGCTCGTAAAGATGCCTCCGTAGACAAATACAGAGCACGCTGTGCCTCTGTGCCACGGCGTATTCGACCAAAAATGTCGAGTTCCCAAGAGAGTGTTCCAAATATGCCAAACACACCTTTGGGACCAAGAAACGCGTCGGAACCAACACCCGGGTAGCGGTTCTCGGAATTCTTAAATCCGGCCACCTCCCCGGCTACTCCGAATTGCGGGAATAGATCGGCATTGGCTATTGTAATCTGTGCTCTGGCCGCATCAATGCGTGCCATGGCCGCAACAAGATCGAGGTTGCTGTCGAGAGCCCGCTTTACGTAGCCCTGTAGCACAACATCGTCATACACACGCCAATATGGCTCTTTGCCGATGGATGCATCTGTGTGAGCTGGCTCGCGGTAGAGCAACGTACTGTCGAACGCTGGGCGCACGTAGTCGGGGCCAACCTTACAACCTCCTACAAGGCCAATTAGAATACATGCAAGAACTATGAAGGGGGCCAAGACTCTCATGCTGCACCACCTTTCTCTTGGACTGCGTGGGTTGACGCGTTCTTTCGTTTACCGAAGTGTAGACCTTCGATAAAGGCAAAAAGTCCCGGAATAAGGAGTACGCCAAACACGGTGGCTATAAGCATGCCGTAGAACACCGCAGTGCCCATAGACACCCGCGAGCCGGCACCGGAACCGGATGCAGTAATCAGTGGCACTACACCGAGGATAAATGCGAAGGCGGTCATGAGAATTGGTCGGAAACGGAGTCGGGCCGATGCCAATGCCGCGTCAACAACAGACATGTTGTCCTTCTCCATTTTCTCTTTAGCGAACTCAACAATAAGGATGGCGTTCTTCGCCGCCAATCCAATAAGAAGGATGAGTCCGATCTGTGTATACACGTTTAGGTCGAGCTTCATTATCCACACACCAAAGAACGCACCGAAGGCACCAATTGGGGTTCCAAGAAGAACAGACCACGGCAATTTCCACGAATCGTATTGGGCTGCCAGTAAGAGAAACACAAGAAGCACAGCTAACACGAAGGTTGGTACTGGACTCGGCGCTCGCTTTTCTTCGAAAGAAAGTCCAGAGAACGCAATACCCATGGTGCTAGGCAACACGGTGGACGCCAATTCTTCCAGGGCTTGTAGCGCCTGACCCGATGAATAACCGGCACCCGCGGCACCATTAAGCTGAACGCTGCGAAACAGATTAAATCGGTACGTAATCTCAGCGCCGCTAATGTTCTTGGTATTCACAAGTGTAGCGAGTGGTATCATTTCGCCTGTAGTTCCACTGCGCACATAATAGCTGCCGATATCGCCCTCTGTTTGTCGGTATGCAGATTCCGATTGCATGTATACGCGGTAAAGGCGCCCAAACCGGTTAAAGTCGTTGATGTAGGCACCACCAAGCGCTGCCTGCAGTGTAGTAAACACATCGTTGATATTCACCCCCAACTTCCGCGCCTTCTCTCTGTCGAGTTCAACACCAATTTGCGGTACGCCGGCATCGAACTGTGTAAACACATTGGCAAGCTCGGGCCGCTTGTTTGCCTCGGCAATAAACCGTAGTGTTTGCTCCTGCATGTCTTCTACGCTCATCGTTCCCGACCTGTCTTGCAGGTAGGCCGTAAAGCCGCCGGCAGCACCAAAGCCGGGAATGGTAGGGGGCGCATAACAGAACACAATTGCTTCCGGTATTCCTGCAAAGGCACGATTCAGGCGCTGCATGATTCCCTTTACGTTCAGGGTTGCCCCCTTGCGCTCATCCCATGGCTTGAGTCGTACAAGGAACGAGGCCACGTTCGATGTGTATCCGTTTGTTAGGAAGGAAAGACCACCAACGGTGTTGTAGGAATCAATGCCCTCTTGCTGTTTAAGTATTGCTTCGATTCTACGGCACACGGCATCGGTGCGCTCTAACGACGAAGCATTGGGAAGCATTACGTTTACAAGGAACAGGCCTTGGTCTTCGTCGGGAACAAACCCGCCAGGAATTCTGCCAACGGTTATCCATGCCAAAACGCTAAAGAACACCACACCTAATACGGCGAGAATAGACTTTCGAACAAAGGTACCAGCCACGCGCACGTACGCGTTGGTTGTTGCACCAAACACCGTATTGAACCCACGGTAAAATGCCTTGATGGGCCCCTTTCCATCTTTGTTGGATGGCTTAAGCAAAATGGCCGCAAGTGCCGGACTAAGCGTAAGAGCATTAAAGGCAGACAGTAAAACGGAAAAGGCAATGGTCATCGCGAACTGCTGGAATAGCCGGCCGGAAATGCCTCCGAGAAATGCAACAGGTACGAACACAGCCGCAAGAATGAGCGCAATGGCAATTACCGGACCCGACACTTCGCTCATGGCTTTAAGTGTGGCTTCCCGCGCATTCATGCCTTGCTCCATGTGATGCATCACGGCTTCTACTACCACAATGGCATCGTCTACCACAATACCAATGGCCAACACCAGACCAAACAACGAAACGGTATTAATAGAGAACCCAATCAACGGAAATACAGCAAAGGTCCCGATAAGTGATACCGGAACAGTGAGCAATGGAATAAGTGTTGCGCGTGCGTTCTGGAGGAAGACGAACACTACCAATATCACCAATAGAACAGCTTCGAAGAGGGTATGAACAATCTCCTCAATCGATGCCTCTACAGCCGGTGTTGTATCGTACCCAATCTTATACACCACGTCTTCTGGGAAGGTTTTCTGCAGTGTTTCTAGCGTGCTGTATATACCCTCGGCCGACTCTAACTGATTGGCACCCGGTAAGAGGTATACGGCAAGCAGTGCCGATGGTTTTCCATCCAACCGTCCAAACGCTTTGTAATTTTCGGAGCCAAGCTCTACGCGGGCTACGTCTCCCACGCGAACAACTCTACCATCGGGCGTCTCTCGAAGGATGATGTTCGCAAACTCCTCGGGCTGAGTCAAGCGTCCAGGGGCGGCAACAGTGTACGTGTTCTCTTGTCCGGGAGCAGAGGGGGCTGCACCAATTTTCCCGGCTGGTGCCTGCACGTTCTGATCTTTAATGGCCTTCATCACATCGCTGCTTGTTAAGCCCAGCTTGGACAAGAGGTCGGGCTTAAGCCACACGCGCATCGAATATTCCGATCCGCCAAGAAGATCTACCTGCGATACACCTTTTACACGGAGTAGTTGGTCTCGCACGTTAATCATCGCGAAGTTGTTGAGGAACTCCGACGAATAGGTTCCCTTTGGCGAAGCAACCGATACAATCATCAGGATTGATGGGTTAAGCTTTGCTACCGTAACACCTTGCTGATTTACTTCTTGTGGCAAGCGCGACGATGCCTGCGTAACGCGGTTCTGCGTTAACATGTTCGCTACGTCTAGGTCCATGCCAACATCAAAGGTCACCTCTGTTACCCCAATTCCGTCTGACGTACTTCTCGACATCATGTAGATCATGTTGTCTACACCGTTTACCTGTTGCTCTATTGGTGTTGCAACAGACTGCTCTACGGTTTCGGCACCGGCACCCAGGTACGTTCCAGTGATGCGCACGAGAGGGGGCGACAATGGTGGGTACTGCTCGATGGGCAGACGAGACATTGCTACCAGGCCCACAATGATGGTAACAATCGAGATAACGATGGCAACGATCGGGCGTCGCACAAAGAATTCAGATAACATCGTGCAACCCCTTTACGGACGTTTCAAAAGACTGTCGATGGGAACCGCCACGTTCTGTGGCGAAACCTTTGCTCCGTCTCGCACCTTCTGGAGTCCTTCTATCACAATTCGTTCTCCGGATTGCAATCCCGATTCGATCACAAAAACGCCCCCTACCCGGCCACTTACAACAATTGGGCGCATAGAAACGGTGTTGTCCTTCCCTACCACCGCCACGCGATACGTACCCTGAAGTTCACTTACGGCGCGCTGCGGAACTACAACAGCGTTCTTCTTAAGGTCGATTGGCGCACGTACCTTGGCAAACTGACCCGGACGAATCAACCCATCTGGGTTTGGAAAGAGTGCTTCGATAAGTATTGTACCGGTCTCGGAATCAATGGTGTTGTCTACGATTACCGCTTTGCCTTCGTAGGGGTGTTCTGTTTTGTCGGCCAAAATCATTCGTAAGGGAATCTGCGCTGCGCGCCTGGCGGTATCGGTTTTTCTGCTTCGAGCGAATCGCAACCATTCAACTTCGGAGATGCTGAACATCACCTTTATCGGGTCGAGGTTCGATACGGTGGTCATGAAGTTGCCCTGCACACGAGACACAAGGTCGCCAACTTCTACGCGCGTTTTCCCGGCCAACCCATCAATGGGCGAATACACTGTGCAATATCCAAGCTCGAGATTTGCTTTCTGCACGCTGCCACGGTGCGCTAACACGGCTGCCGAGTTTGCCTTCTCCATCTGCACCGCGGTTTCGTATTCCTGACGTGATATTGCGTTTTGCTCAACGAGTGGCTTGTAGCGAACCACGTCCTGACTGGCGCGTGCAAGGTTCGCTTCGGCTTCTGCTAGCCGACCCTTGGCAACACTTACGTTCGCCGAGTATTGTAGTGGATCGATTCGATAGAGGGGTTGCCCCTTTCGCACAAAGGAACCTTCCTTGTAGAGTATTGCTTCGAGATACCCTTCTACACGAGCACGAATGTCTACCTCCTCGCCACCACGTGTCTGCCCCACCCACTCTGCGTAGATTGGAACATCCCGAAGCTCTACGGTGGCTACCTTTACGGGCATTGGAGGTGGCGCTTGCGGCTCCTCGCGCGCGCACGATACTGCAAGAACGAGTGCTACCAAGCACAAGAATGATCGAGTTCCCATGAAATCTCCGTTTGATACCATCGAAGGAGTAATCTATTGAATGAATCGGGGGTGCATGAGGTTCTCTACGGAGAAAACCTCGGCCAATACATCATCGGAAAGAAGTCCTTTTGCTCGGACAATGTCGATTACCGAACCACTGGTCTCAAACGCTTCGCGAGCAATTTCCGCTGTGGCTTCGTACCCGAGTATGGGATTCAACGCCGTTACGATGCCTACCGAGTTCATCACCATGGATTTTGTGTGATCGGCGTTGGCTGTTATTCCATCTACACAACGCGTGCGCAACGTCTCACTTGCGCGTGTTAAAGTGTCTACAGACTGGAACAGGCAGTGTGCAAGCACTGGCTCCATAACATTAAGCTGAAGCTGCCCGGCTTCGGCGGCGAATGTTACAGTTACATCATTTCCAATTACGAGGTAACAAACCTGGTTTACAACCTCGGGAATCACGGGGTTCACCTTGCCGGGCATGATAGAAGAACCGGGTTGTAAGCGGGGAAGATTAATCTCGTTTAAGCCGCAGCGCGGACCCGATGAAAGCAACCGCAAGTCATTACAAATCTTCGAGAGTTTTACCGCCACTCTCTTTAAAACACCACTCACCTGAACGTATGCTCCGTTGTCCCATGTTGCCTCTATTAGGTCCTGCGATAGAGACACCGGTACGCCGGATATTTTGGCAAGGTACTCCACGGCCAACTTGGGATAACCCTGCGGAGCGTTGATACTTGTGCCAATAGCCGTGGCACCGAGATTTACTTCGGTTATCAGGTCGCGCGCTTCTTGCAACCGGCGAATATCTTCTCCAATATTTACCGAGAACGACGTGAACTCCTGACCCAACGTCATTGGCACTGCATCCTGAAGTTGGGTGCGCCCCATCTTCAAAACTTCGCTAAACTCTCGGCCCTTTGCAGCGAAAGAGTCTCTGAGGAACCCAAGCTCGGTAATGAGTCTACCTATTTCATGGTACAAACTCACTCGAAATGCCGTTGGGTAGGCATCGTTGGTGCTCTGCGAAAGGTTTACGTGATCGTTCGGGTGCACCACCGCATAATCGCCCTTCGGTTTACCGAGAATCTCCAGAGCCAGATTCGCAATCACCTCATTGGCATTCATGTTTGTGGATGTACCTGCACCACCTTGGATTACATCCACAACAAACTGATCGTGGAGTTCGCCATTCGCAATTCGATTACATGCTTCGGCAATGGCATTTGCAATAGTTGGGGTTAATACTCCAAGATCTCTGTTGGCCAGAGCAGCGGCCTTCTTTACGTGGGCGAAGGCAACGATGAACGAGGGAACCTGACTGATAGGAATACCGGTGATGTTAAAGTTCTCGGTTCCACGCAGTGTTTGCACGCCGTAGTACACGTTGTCTGGCAATTCGCGCTCGCCTAAAAAGTCATGTTCTGTGCGCACCGTTACACCTGGATATGTTGTGAGTACGTTGGAAGAACCGAGGAAACACCATATAACTCGGAAAGTATGCTGGATAGAGCGTTGCGGGCTTCGTCTTCGCCATGAGTGAGTATGGTAAGAGGTGCCGATGTGCCCGCGGTGGCCTCGTACCACTTAACAAGATCTACCTGTCCAGCGTGTGCGCTAAAACCACCTAAGGTGTGAATCTGAGCACGAACTTGTTTAAACTCCCCCATGATCGTTAGCTCGCGCGCGCCGTCTACAAGTCTGCGCCCCAGCGAGCCCCTTGCCTGATATCCGGCGATTACAAAGTGCGAGAGTGGATCGCTTATGTTATTGCGGATGTGGTGCATAATCCTGCCGGCGGTGCACATCCCGGATCCGGCGATAACAATGAACGGACCGGGTGCATCGTTGATTGCGCGCGATTCATCAGCCGTTTCGCAGAAACGCACGCTTCGTAGTCCCTTTCGAAGCGAACCGCTATCAATTAGCTCTGTAGCTTCTTCATCAAAAAGATTGGAGTGTTTACGATAGGCAGCTACAGATTTAATCGCCATCGGCGAATCGAGGTAGATCGGAATCGAGGGGATGTCTCGTGCAACAATCAGCTCGGCTAAATAATAGAGTATCTGCTGTGCTCTACCAATGGCAAAGGATGGGATGAAGATTTTGCCCTTCATCCGAACGGCATCTTCTACAATCGTTGCAAACTCTTCTAATGTGTCTTCGATGTTGCGATGGTTTCTGTCGCCATAGGTAGACTCAAGAATAACTACGTCTGCATGGGTAGGGGGCTCGGGGTCTCGCAGGTATGGAAGGTTGGGAGGTCCAACATCGCCGGAGAACACCACAACCTTCTCCCCTGCTTCGTCTGCGATGCGTAGTTCAATGGATGCGGAACCCAGCAGATGTCCAGCATCGAGAAAAACCGCAACAATGCCCTCGGTCACCTGCACCGGAAGGTTGTATTCCACTTCCGCGAACTGACCAATAGTGCGTTCTACATCTTCTATTGTGTAGAGCGGCTCGTCATTACGATTGAGCTGGTGTCCTTTACGCTTCGCTCGGCGCTGTCGCCGCTCGAAGTCGCTTTCCTGAATATGCGCAGAGTCGGAAAGGATAATCTCTGTTATGTCTCGCGTAGCAGACGTAGCATAGATTGGACCACGGTACCCTTCTCGGACAAGTAGCGGCAGCCGACCCGAATGATCGAGATGACCATGAGTGAGCAACACAGCATTGATGTTCATTCGGTGAACTCTGCCGGGAATGATATTCCGGGCATCATCATCCTTATCACCCTGAAACATTCCAAAATCAACCAGGACAACAGATTTTGCGGTTTCTACCAGATAGGCAGACCCAGTAACCTCGCCGGCGGCCCCATAGGGCGTAATGGTAATCATGGCCTCAAATGTACGGACGAATATTCAGCCCGCATACTAGGCATTGCCTGCAAACTGTAAGGCATGCAGTTTGGCGTACACACCATTCATTTGCAGCAATTCTTCATGGCTGCCCTGTTCGGCTACTTCGCCATGGTGGAGCACAATAATTCGGTCCGCCCGCTGAATGGTAGACAACCGGTGAGCGATGACAATGGATGTGCGACCCTCGAGCATTGTAGAGATGGACCGCTCAATAAGCTGCTCGGTTTCGGTGTCGATGTTTGCCGTTGCCTCGTCTAACACAAGGATGTCTGGGTTTGTAACCAGCGCTCTGCAGAACGAGATCAGTTGCTTCTGCCCAACACTAAGCAGGGCACCGCGCTCCCGAACATTGGTTGCGTATCCCTTGGGAAGCCTGCGGATGAACGGATCGGCCCCGAGTGAGGATGCGGCTTGCTCAACGGCTTGCCGCGTTATCTCTGGTCGGCCAAGCGATATATTTTCTTCTACACTGCGAGAGAAAAGAAACACATCCTGAAGAACCACGGCAATCTTACGGCGCAAATCGTCCTGACGGATGTTGCGGATGCTTGCACCGTCTATCGTGATGTCGCCCGATTGGAATTCGTAGAATCTCGAAAGCAAATTGATTATCGAGCTTTTGCCGGCGCCCGTGGCACCAACAAGAGCTACGGTTTCGCCCTTCTTTACAGAGAACGAAACGCCTTTTAGAACCGGCGTGGTGCCATCGTAGGAAAAGTGCACGTCCCGAAATTCAATCCCCTGCTGGAGTCCGCCAAAGGGCTTTGCATCCGGCGGATCTGCAATAGCTACCTTGGTGTCTAACAATTCGAAGATGCGTTTTGAGGCAACCACGCTGGACTGCAGAGTGTTGTACTTTTCTGTTAGGTCGCGCACCGGACGGAAGAACATTTCCGTGAACTGCGTAAAGGCGATGAGCATTCCAATGGTCATAACACCAGACAAGATGTGTCCGGCGGCATACCACACGATAATCGCCAAAGCCACAGCGCTGAGAAATTCCACTACCGGATAAAACGTGGCGTAGTAGAAGATTGACCGATCTTGGAGTTTTCGATGCTCCTCGTTGAGCGATGCGAACTCCTTTTCCATGCGTTGCTCCTGGCGGAACAGCTGCACGATGCCGATGCCTGTAACAAATTCGTTCATGAACGAATTCATCCTTGCTACCTGACGTCGGATTAGATCATACACACGCCGAACCTTGGCACGGAAAATAAAGGATGCTACAAGAAGGAACGGCAGGATAACAATAGTGAGAAGGGTAAGCTCGGGCGATGTGCTCCACATAAACGTGAGTATCCACACAATCACCATGATATCCGAGATCATCAGCACAACACCAGACGAAAACAGCTCGTTGAGTACCTCCACGTCGTTCGTTACTCTGGTTACTATACGTCCAACCGGTGTTGTGTCGTAAAACCGCAGCGCAAGCCGTTCTACGTGCCGGAACAGTGCGTTGCGGATATCGAGCAGTACGTTTTGCCCCACCCACGTCATCATAAGAGACAGCCCGTACTGCATGGCCCCCTGCAACAGTAGGAGCAGAAAAATCACGATCACAAAGATTACAAGACCCTGGAAGTCGCCCTTTACGATGTGATCATCTACTGCGATCCGTGTAAGGTACGGGCGCAGCGGACCCAATGCAGAGCCGGCAAGAGTTAGGAACACCGCTCCAACAATTTTTAGGCGGTATGGTTTTAGGAAGCCGGCTAATCGCCGTAGCAGCGAATAATCGATGTCGCTCACGCTTCCGTCCAAACACCCATGTCGTAGAACTTATCGCGGCGTTCGCGCACAAGTTGTTCCGTTGGCACCTGCGTAAGGGCTTCTAACTCCTCGTGCAGTACAGTAGAAATGGTTGAAAACATCTTTTCCGGGTCTCTATGGGCACCACCGATTGGTTCCGGGACAATTCGATCGATTACCTTTACCTCGATAAGATCGGTTGCGCCAAGCCGGAGTGCTTCAGCCGCTTGTTCTTTGTAATCCCACGATCTCCATAAAATAGACGAGCAGCTTTCGGGAGCAATCACGGAATACCAAGCGTTTTCGAGCATCAGGATACGATTGCCGATACCTATGCCAAGTGCGCCGCCAGATGCCCCCTCTCCAATAACAACAATTACGATTGGTGTTTTTAGTTGCGACATCAGCAGGAGGTTGCGCGCAATTGCTTCTGCCTGACCCCGCTCTTCGGCTTCGAGTCCGGGAAACGCTCCCGGTGTATCGAGAAAACAGATTACCGGCAGTGAGAATCGCTCGGCCATCTGAAACAAGCGATACGCTTTTCGATACCCCTCGGGATTGGGCATACCAAAATTGCGGTAGAGATTTGTTTTGGTGTCCCTACCCTTCTGATGCCCAACAACCATTACGTGTCTGCCATTCAAGCTTGCCAGCCCGCCCACAATGGCGGGATCGTCTCGATAGGTGCGGTCGCCATGCAGCTCTACGAAATTCTCGAAGCAATGGGTTATGTAATCAAGCGTGTAGGGTCTATCTGGATGACGGGCAATCTGCACCCTCTGCCACCGTGTTAGATTGCGATAGATCTCCGAGCGGAGTACTTCTACTTGCTGCTCGAGTTCGTCGATTTGCGGCTGAATATCGAGCGTGTCGGTAAGTGATCGCATTTCTTCGATCTTCTTCTCGAGCTCTGCAATGGGCTTTTCAAATTCGAGAATTGCTGTGCTTGCCACGGTGCTGCCGAATTAGTGTTTTCAAGATTATTTCGATGTCGAGAGCAATAGAGTACTTCTCTACATAGAAATCGTTGAGATGTTCGATAATCTGCGGAGATAGCTGTGCAGGATTGCTAATGTGGGCCAAACCGGTAATACCTGGCTTACCACTCGAGCGCACCACCGAGTCGGGATACAACCCAACAATGCTCATCCTACCGCGCAATACATCCACAATACGTCGAACACGGTCTGTTTTGCCCAGCAAAGTTAAGATAGGAGCTACCAGCAACAAGGCAAGGGCCGAAATCAGGATGTCGGCCCCTCTTTTTACTACGGTGTTTCGAAAATTGAGAAGGGGCGGAATGCTTACGGTGGGCTCTATACCGGCAACGTCATTGATAATTCGTGCAGTTATCACGTCATCGTAATCAGAGGCAAGATGCAGCCGAGCGCCATAGGATGCAGAAGTAACAATACACTGCATGAGAACTTCTTGATCGGCTTCCCTATCGGCAAAGATCACCTCCTGTGCCTGCACGGAGTCGAGAATACGGTCGAGATAGCCCACGTCTCCTAATACGGGTGCGCTGGCATACTCAGAAACGGTAAACGGACCTGTGGCAACGATGCCGGAAAGAATGGCATTGCGGTTTTCCGCTCTTCGAAGTGCATCTGCTATGCGTGCGGCTTGTTCGGTTAGGCCTACCAACACGATGCGACGCCCCTTTGAAATGGATCGAGAGCCAGCTATGGATAAAACGCCGCGAATGAGTGTAAAGAGTACTGCAGACGAACCAATGGTCATCAGAAGTACACCTCTGCTAAAGGCGTACTCTTTGAAGAAGTAGGTGAATGACGAAAGAATGAAGAACGTTGCTAATAAGGCAACCAAACTGCGCCGTACGGTAGGACGATATTCCACGTATTCGCCCATTGCAACAAGAGACAATGTGGCTACCGTTGTAACAACGATCTGCACAATGGGGTATGCGTAATCTGGGAACCCAAAGGGACCATCGAACCTCACAGCCGTTGCCATAAGAAGAGACAGATTTAAAGCCGTCATATCGATCAGCCACTCGCCTATCTCGCGTTTGCGTCGCACCAATCGCGCTAACAAGGCACGGAACGTTATGCCAATGCGCAGAAAGGCAAGGAAGAACGTAGAGCCGCCAAAGTGTTTGCGCGCGAAGATCGCCATTGCATCATAAAAAACGCGCACTTCGTTGATAGAAGAACGTCTGGTGCTCTCGCCCTTGTAGTGCATGATGCGTGTTTCGTGAACATACATCACCTTCCATCCACTCTGCTGAATTCGGTAGCAAAGGTCTACATCTTCGCCATACATAAAGAACGCTGGATCGAATCCTCCGGCGTTGCGCACCACCTCGGCCCTACCCATCATAAAGGCGCCTATCAACGCGTCTACCTCGTACGTTGCGTTGATGGGTTTGTAGGTTAGGTTGTACCGGGCAAACAGCGTTGAGTTCGGGAAAAGGGTTTGGAGTCCGAAGAGCTTACAGAAGGAAGCCCATGGCGTGGGCAAGCCACGTCTGCAGGCAAGTTGGAAGGACCCATCGGGATTGAGAACCTTGCAGCCCGCGATACCAACATCCGGGTGGGCATCAAGGTACCGCACCATTGTAGGGAGCGACTCCGGGTAGACAATTGTATCGGGATTGAGGAACAAGATGTACCGTCCGCTGCAGTGTTCGAGTGCTGCGTTGTTGGCCTTGCCAAAACCAACGTTCGACTCCATCACATGGAATTGCACATTGGGAAACATTGGACGCAGATACTCTACTGATCCATCTTGCGACTGATTGTCTACAACAATCACTTCGTGAGTTATGGAGTTGTCCGTGCGTTCCAGTGAACGAAGACACTGAAGGAGGTAGTCCTTCACGTTGTAGTTCACAATCAGGACGGAAACGTCCACACTCACGTTAGTGCTTTCCGAAAGTAAAGATGGTGGTAAGCTTTAGCTTCCAAACAAGGAACACTGCCTCGTACACAATGTTCTTACTCATTTTCGACACACCACTAATGCGGTCTACAAACACGATTGGAATCTCTCGTATGCGGGCCTTGGAGCGCCATGCTTTGTATGTCATTTCAATCTGAAAAGCATAACCATTCGAACGGATCTTTGCGAGATCGATCTTCTTAAGTACGTCGGCTCGGAAACACTTAAACCCACCCGTTGCGTCGGCAACGGGCATCCCGGTTATCACTCTTGTATAAAGATTGGCAAACCAACTAAGAAGAAGTCTACTCATTGGCCAATTAATAACATTCACCCCCTGTATGTACCTCGAGCCGATAACAAGATCTGCCCCTTCGATAGCTTCAAAGAATCGTGGCAGTTCTTTTGGGTCGTGCGAGAAGTCTGCATCCATCTGCAGAACCAAATCGAATCCCTGTTGCAAACAATACGCAAAACCAGCGCAGTAAGCAGTGCCTAGGCCTAACTTTCCGCTTCGCTCGATAAGATGGATCCTGTTGTCGGTGGCCATCCGCTGGCGCACAATTGCAGCCGTTCCGTCGGGCGAGCCATCATCTATCACAAGGATATGCGTTTCGGGTACAAAAGAGTGAATAGCATCCATCATCCGGGTGATGTTATCGCTCTCGTTATAGGTAGGGATACAAACAATACTTCTCATGCTTGTCCATGCCCCCTTACCATCACAAATACTGTACGTACCATTATTTCGAGATCGAGTTTGAAGGACATGTTTTCGATGTAGAAGAAGTCGTACCGAAGCCGTTGTTGGATTTCTTCGAGCGACTCCGGATTGGACTTTGCTTTCACCTGCCACCACCCGGTAATTCCCGGCCGTACCTTTAAACGCCTGCGGTAGTATGGCAACATCTCAGTGAATTTCTCAACGTACTTCGGTTGTTCGGGTCTGGGACCCACAATAGACATTTCGCCCTTGAGTACATTCCAGAACTGCGGTATCTCGTCGAGGTGGGTCTTGCGGATAAAACGTCCAACAGGAGTAACGCGTGGGTCGTTAGCAGCGGTCCATGTTTCTCCCCGATTTTCATCTACTACCATGGAGCGGAATTTTGCCATGCGATAAACATTGCCACCACGTCCAACGCGGTCTTGCACAAAAAACACAGGTCCACGAGAGGTAAGTTTTACGGCTAAGCCCACGAGCAACCATATCGGCAATCCCAACAACAGCACCGCGCCACTTACCACTACATCCAAAGTACGCTTTGCAAACTCTTCCCACGGCTGCATCAGCTCCGGGCTTACTTCGATAAGTGGTGAACCATAGATCTGCTGCGTACGCGCCTGTCCGGAGAAAATCTCATACAGGTCCGGAACGATTTTTACTAAACTGCCTTCGTCGGCAGACTGCGCAGTTACCTGAAGTAAGGCCTCGTGATCTGTGTGATCCATGGCAACGAGTACTTCTGCTGGACGCAGACGACGCAACGCACCTTGAAGCTTGTCTATTCCACCCAAATGCGGCACACCAAGATTGTGCTGATCGGTTGAATTGTCTACCACAATTGCACCACGCACATTATACCCCCACGCGGGCTCGTCTTGCAGGTCGGCCAGGAGCTCCCTCAGGCGAATGGTGCTGCCAACAATGATGGTTGGAATTTGATAAACGCGATGCTCCCGAAGTCTCCTATGCAGTTGTCGCGCAAACAATCTGCCTCCACACACAAGCACACATAGTGTTAGCCAGTAGATTACAAACACGAATCGGGGGTTACTCTGATATTCGGGCGAACTGGTAACAAATATGCTGAGGAAGATTACCGCCGAACCAAGAAAGGTGTGGCGTATAACGGTAAAGAACTCGTCAAATGGCGAGCGGATATAGAAGTCCTTGTACAATCCACCCAGCCAAAACACCAAACTCCAATACGCAGTAGAAACAAGAGCCACAACAACATGATCTTCGATTGTGTACTGCCGCACGTCTGGGAGCATGAATATCCGCACTAACTGATAGATAGCAAAGCTCAGTGTAAACGCAACGATGTCGAGATACATCTGCATCATGCGTGGACGCAAGAACCAACTGTGCTGACTACCCTGATCGGTTGCCGCATGTTCGTTATTAAAGTCTGCGCTGGTGTTTGCGGCCTGAATCATTCGTGCGTACTACGCCCCTTTCCTGCTAATTGGAGTACCCGATGGAAGTCTGTCGGACGCAGCAACTGGGTTAGTACTGCTGTTACCAGGGCAACAACACAGGTTACCGCCGAGGCAACAAGTGCCGAAGTTTCAGACAGCAGCACAACACTTGTTGCACATGCTACTCCAATAAGGATGTATGAGCGAATCATGAACAGCAAATCTATGGCATCGGCAACCATATGCCGAACTGCAAGAAAACAGCATACAGATGCCACGGCAAGAGTGCCCAATCTAGCGTATACTGCTCCGGCACTAAGGTACTGCGGAACAAGCGCGGCTGCAGTCACTACGGTAACGGATAGCAGAACAATTGCCACCGTTGTAAGCACTCTCCTGCGCTGCAGGGTAACCGTGAGCTCTTGGAACACGATAAATATTCCTAAGAAGGGGGCGGTCCATACATACCAGTAAAACTGAGTCCACTCCTGCAAGTATCGTCCGCCGCTTACCACAAGTACAAACTGCTCCATCAGTGGAGCAGACACGGCTGCTGTAAGGGTACCAATAACCACTACAAACCGAAGAAGGTCTCGAATCATATTTTCGGATCCGCCATACATGTGTTTACGCACCGTACGCGCAATCTCTGGCATTGCCGCTAACACCACTGCCTGAGGAACCACGGTTAGGAAGGGGGCAACGGATGCAGTTATTGCACCCAGAACACCAACGTCCTTGGGCGTACCCACAACCTCCAGAATAAACGTGTCTATACTACCGTGCAACATGATGAGTCCTATGGCAACAATCACGGGCAGCGCCTCGGTAACCACGGATCGAATCTCTTTTACACGCACAGCGGATGCGGCAAAGGTTCGCCCCCTATCACGGAGTACCAAGAGTACAAAGCCGGGAACGGCAGAAACAGCGTAGGCGCAGATCACTACGGTTGGACTAAGGATGTTTCGGAGCAAACTCGTAACGAAGAGAAACATTACGGCATCCAGGGCAGTTACCGCTGCTACTAACCGAAAGCCGCCGTGGACGCGATATGGAGTTTCGAATGTGTATCGCAGTAAGGTTGTTCTGGCTGCTATGAGAACGTAGGTGGACCAGATTATAACGTCGAGTGCGGAGTATCCGGAGAAGGCGGCGGCAGATGCAGCTATAGCTGCGGCAATAACCCACATCGCCAAACGAAAGGCCACAACCGAAGAAAGTATTTCTCGGGCACGTCCTGGCTCCTGGGCAACTCTTCGAAGGACTACACCATTCAGTCCAAAGTCTACAAGAACACCGAGGAGCAGATCTGTTAATCTTCTCTCGAAGAACAGTGTGCCGTTCTCTTCCTTTGTTAGCGTGGAGAGAATCATGCGTTGGGCAACAAACACGAGAATAAAGACAAACGATTGCGACAGCACAATCCAGAATCCGCCACTCAACACTCGCGAAGCGGCTGCGCGGTCTGTCTGCTGTGTCATGCCCCTATCGCAGCAGCGAAATCACTGTTGCAGTAAGTGCTACTACACTTGCGATAATGCTGGCAGCAATGGCATAGGTCTGGATCTGCGTTCCGTAGGGAATGTCGGGCGGACGTGGTACGTAGATCTCGTCGCCGGGCTCAACAAATACGTTGCTGCCATCTTCAACCCACACCTTACTCTTTCCTTTTATGATGCGCGCTCGGTCTTTTTCTGCGCCGGCTGCAAAGCCCCCTGCCTTCTCAACGTACCAATCAAGTCGTTTATTCTTGGTGTAGGGTACGTATCCAGGACGTGTAACCTGACCATACACGAAAACTCGGTCGGGGGTGGGCTGTACTACTACAATGTCTCCGTGCTGCAACGCAATGTTCTGCTCAGACGCAGTGTCTGCTAGGGCGATAGCAAAGTCGCAAGACACGTATGGTAGTCGGTACTTTTGATCTATGTGATATCGTGTGGTGTCTTCGAGTTTCAGATCGGAATACTGAAACGTTCGGGCTGCTTCGTCTCGTTGCTGTACAAGATTGGCCGGACTCCGATCGGGACGCACGATGTACGATAGCGCCATTGAAGCGCCCGTGGATACTCCACCCACAGACCGGAGCACTTCATTCAACCGCGTGTATCCGGGCCGAATCACCACGGCGCCGGGGTTTTCTACCTCTCCGTACACTTGCACTACGCCCTGAGCATGAGACATGCCTGTTTCTGCCTTCCGCTCAACTATGATAGTACTGCCCGGTTGTAGCTCTTCATCAGGACCCAAGAGGCGAAGGTTTTCGTCCACGGAGATTTTTTGTTTTCCGCCCCCTTCCGCTTGAACCAGATATACACGCTCGATGTCTGCCTCGTCCGTGGGTCCACCTGCTGCCGTTAAGAGGAGCGAAATCTTGTCGCCCTTTTTAAACGACAAAGTTTGTGGTGTAACAACGGCGCCGGCTATGGAGATGGTAGCAACGTTGCGGTCTTCGAAGGGGACGATGATTTCGTCGCCCTCTCGAACATGTGGGTCGAGCCGCTTAAATCCTTCTACTCTCGACTTTGGAATATCGGCCGTTGAGGTTTTGTTGCGATGTCGGATGGCGATATTCCGCATGGCATACGGACCAATTTGATACCCCGACGTGCGCGTTAACTCCTGTGCCTTGGTGGGGATGTTATTCGATCCACCCGTCTTTGCCATTTCACCTAGTCCGGCATCCTTACTGAGCAGCCAGGGCTGGCGCATAAGCGTTAAGAACGTAGACACTCGCATGGAAGCAGGCACGGCATAGGTACCCGGGTAGGTTACGTTGCCGCGGAGTGTAACGTATACAAGTCTCGCCTTGCGCAGAGTGATAAACATTCCCACGTCTGCCGAGCGATTCTTCATAAGCGCTGTTAAACTATCGCGAAGCTGCTGAAGCGTTAATCCCTCTACGCTCATCATCCCGATACGCTCCATGAGAACGGTATTCTCGGGGGTTACCATCACCATTTTTTCGGTAAAATCCAGACCGGTGGTTTGGTAGGAAAGAACGTCGCCCGGCCCCAGATAATAAATCGACGCGTCGATTACGTCATCCGTGGGGATCTGCTCGGCGGTAAGCATGCTCGAAATACCGGCCTGCGCACGCGATGCCGATCCTAGCCGCTCAAGATCAAACCCCGAGCTGGTTTGGGCTGCCGCATGTGAAGGAACGATGATTGCAAGAATGAAAGCAACAAGGGTTACTCGGTAACCGAGGGCGCAGAATGGCCTGTACATCCGTACTCTCTACTGTGGGTAAGGGGGCTGCCGACGCCGCAAAGTTACGAATAGTGTTTTATGATGAACTGCACTATCCGCTCTGCAGCGTGCCCATCCCACAACTCCGGCACGCGGGCAGCACCAAAATCGCGCTTGTTCAGACCCGCAATGGCGCGCAGAAGCGCTTCTCGCGATGGTGGCACCAAGATATTCGTGCCCTGTTCAACAGTAATCGGACGTTCTGTGGTGGTGCGCGCAGTGATACATGGAACGCCCAACGCAGTTGTTTCTTCTTGGATGCCTCCGGAGTCGGTAAGCACATAGGAAGCGTTCTTCATCAGCGCAAGGAAGTCTACATAACCCACCGGCTCGCAGAGGGTAATCGAAGAGCGAGGCCTGATGCCAAGCGTCTCGATGTTTTTCCGTGTGCGCGGATGCACGGGAAAGACTACCGGAACAGACAGTGCAATTTCATCGAGCAGGCTGAAGATCATCGTTAGCTGCTCGGCACTGTCTACATTGCTCGGACGGTGCATGGTAACCAAGGCATAGTTCTTTGGCGATACCGAGAGTGTATCGAGGATGGGACTAACACTCGCCTTTGGTAAGGCATACATCAGGGAGTCAATCATGGTGTTTCCCACGAAGTGTATTGCCCCCTCGGCATGACCCTCGCGCAGAAGATGCTGAACGGCACTTGGCTCTGTAACGAACAAGTCGTCCACTATGGCATCGGTTGCCAGGCGGTTGATTTCCTCGGGCATTGCTCTGTCGAATGAACGCAGGCCTGCCTCTACGTGTGCGGTGCGGATGCCCCTTTTTACGCTGCTCAGTGCACAAGCAACAGTACTATTCACATCACCAACAACAATTACGTAGTCGGGTTGGGATTCTTCGCAAACGGCATCGAATCCGGTAAGCACTTTTGCTGTTTGCTCGGCGTGACTTCCACTGCCAACACCCAAAAACCACCGTGGGTGTGGCATGTCGAGGTCTTGGAAGAAGGCATCAGACATGGCGGCGTCATAGTGCTGCCCGGTATGAACAATAGAATGCTCCCACCCTGCACCGTATTCAACAAACGCCCTGTGAATGGGCGCTACCTTCATAAAGTTTGGTCTAGCACCTACAACAGACAAAACGCGCTTCACTTACCGTCTCCAAGAAGCACAACGTTTGGCTTTTTGCCACGGACAGTTTTTGTGGCATTGCGAGTGTCGATAACTACATGCGAATGCCGAACAATCATGTCTACATCAAAGGCACTGTGATCTGTGGTTATCACTACCACGTCGTATTTCTTGAGTTCCGATTCGGTAAGCCCCTTAACAGACTTCAGAGTTTTTCCGTGCACTTGTACGGAGGTGATATAGGGGTCGTAATAACTAATGCGCTCTATTCCGTCCTCTACAAGCAACTCTGCTACCTTCAGTGCGGGCGAATGCCGAAGGTCATCAACATCCTTCTTAAACGCCATTCCCAGAAGAAGCACACGAGCAGTTTTAAGGGTAATTGGTTGCTTGGCAATTTCGCGTTCAATCATGGCACGCACGTAGAACGGCATAGACTCGTTTACTTCGGCTGCCAACGTTATGAAATTGGTAACAAAGTCTACCTCACGGGCAGACCAGCTAAGGTAATACGGGTCGATTAAGATGCAGTGCCCGCCAATGCCCGGACCCGGATAGAAGGGCATAAATCCAAAGGGCTTGGTTTTGGCTGCGTCTACCACTTCCCAAATATTAACGCCTATCCTATCGCACAACTGGGCAAGCTCGTTCACCAGCGCAATGTTTACCGATCGGAAAATATTCTCGAGGAGCTTTTCCATCTCTGCAACTGCGGGTGTACTTACGGGTACAACGGTGTCGATGATCCGCTGATTTACAGAAACGGCAAGACGTGTGCAATTCTCTGTTACGCCGCCAACCACAACGGGTGTGTTCTTCGTTGTCCACGTTGCATTGCCTGGGTCGATTCTCTCCGGCGAGAACGCTAAAAAGTAGTCGGTTCCGCACACCAGTTTTGTTGCGTCGAGTATGGGGCGAACATAGCGCTCGGTTGTTCCGGGAAAGGTTGTGCTTTTAAGGATGATAAGCTGACCCTTGCGGAGAACCTTGGCAACGCCCTCCGTAGCATGAACGATGTGCGAAATGTCGGGATCTTTATTCACCGTAAACGGCGTAGGAACGCAGATGTAAATAACATCGCATTCGGCGGCAGCAGAGAAGTTTGTTGTTGCCGAGAGGGTTTTCGAGGTTTTTACTGCGGAGCGGATCTCTGCGTTGTTCAAATCTTGAATGTAGTTCTTGCCGGCATTGAGAAGTTGTACCTTCTCTGCACTTACATCAATGCCAATAGTGCGAATGCCGCTCTTGGCAAACTCCAGTGCAAGAGGCAACCCAACATAGCCCAGTCCCACAACGCCAACCGTAAGGGTGCCGCTGCCAATCTTTTCGTGAAGGGCTGCGTCTGAAGGTTGTTTTTTCGATGTTAAACCAGAGCGTTTCTTCGAAACCGCCATCGGGAAAATCCTTATAAGGGGGTGTTGTACTGTTGTTGGTAATACGTGCGATATTCTCCGCTTCGCACGTGGTTGCACCACTCACTGTTGGACCGGTACCACGCAACTGTTTCACGTAAACCGGTTTCAAAACGTGTAGAGGCCTGCCAGCCAAGCTCTTGCATGACCTTGGCAGAGTTTATCGCATAGCGCCGGTCGTGCGCCTTGCGATCTGTTACATGGGTAATCAGGGAGTGGTCGGCTCCGGTCTCGGCCAAAATGCTGCGCAGCACGTGGATGTTCTCTCGCTCGCACGAGCCGCCAACGTTGTACACTTCTTGCGATGTGCCCTTTTCGAGCACAGCCACAAGGGCGCTGCAATGGTCCTGTACGTGTATCCAATCGCGCACCTGCAACCCATCTCCGTACACCGGAAGTTGCCTACCCTCCAACGCGTTAAGCGTTATGAGCGGAATAAACTTCTCGGGGAACTGATACGGACCGTAATTATTCGAACACCGGGTAACCACAGCATGTAGGTTATGCGTTTTTGCAAAAGCCAGCACTAAGAGGTCGCTTGCGGCCTTCGATGCCGCGTATGGCGATGTTGGATTCAGCGGAGACTGTTCTGTGAAGGGGGCATCATGTGGCCCAAGCGAACCGTACACTTCGTCGGTTGAAACGTGAACAAACCGCTGCACGCCGTGCCGAACAGAGGCTTCGAGCATCACCAATGTGCCGCCCACGTTTGTTTCTATAAAGGGGGCCGCCGACTGAATGGAACGGTCTACATGAGACTCGGCGGCAAGATGAAGCACGGCGTCGATGGAAAACTCTGCGAGAACGTTGTTCACCAGTGCAGCATCGTTGATGGAGCCGTGCACAAACACCACCTGATTGCCGTTTACAACACCACGAAGATTTTCAAGATTGCCAGCATAGGTTAACGCGTCGAGCACAACCACCCGATAGCGGCCCATGGCTGCGAGGTGACGCACAAGATTACTACCGATAAAACCGGCTCCTCCTGTTACGAGGAGTGTTGAAATTTGCCTCATGAAGTTGGCAAATTACGCTAATTCTCACTCACTACTCGGCCTATAAGACGCATCACACTGGCCGCTAACGATGGCAAGGTATCGGAATAGGCCATCACTCGCAGATCGGCAGGAATGTCTTCCATTCCATACGGACTGCCACACGACACCACAATGGTGGGCCTGCCGCTGGCAAGTTTCGTAACAATCTCGGGCATTCGTTCAACGGAGTTCAAGCTGCCGCGAAATGCAGATGCTTTGCCAAAGAAGGCCACCACGATGCAGTCTGCCTCGGACACACCTGCGCAGAGTTCTTCCACGTCAGCGTTGGTGGCCTGGGCATCGATAAACCCAAAGTCGATGTTCATCTCGGTTGCCTGAGCCAACTGCGAGAACCACGTTGTAGCCGCGTCTGCCTCTGCCTGGTCTATAGCCGCAAACACGGCAAGGTGCGAGAAGTTCGTTATAGGCAGAAGCTCGGTATTCCCGCTTGTGGAGATTGCTAGATCGGCAGACTTCAGGGCAATCATCGCATGGGTAGACTGATCTACAACAGTGGGTTGGCGCGATGAATACGTGCTGCCCTGTGCCGTACGAAGCCCAACAAACGCGCGTGCTTCTTCCCACCTACCCTCAATAGCGGCTACTGTTTCGGCATGAATTACGCCGGACTCAATTGCTGTTGCCAAGGCCATAATTGCTTCGGCCGGATCTTCCGGCATAAGTACTACATCAACTCCCGCCATAACGGATGCTACTGCGGCTTCGGCGCTCGAGCATCGGTCGGTTATAGCGTGCATGTCCAACGCGTCGGTAACGATCAATCCGGAAAAGCCCCATTCCCTGCGAATAAGGTCGGTTACCACACTGCGCGACAACGAAGCGGGATGATACGCATCGAGAAACGGCACGATGATATGCCCCACCATCACTGAGCGTACGCCGGCGGCGATACACGCCTTGAAGGGGGCGAACTCGCGCTCTTCGGCAATCGCTCGGGTTCCCTCTATCGTTGGAAGTGCAACGTGGGAGTCTACCACGGTGTCTCCATGGCCCGGCGCGTGTTTCGCACAGGCCATTACACCCTGCGCCTGCGTTCCGCGCACGTATGCCGAGGCGTGTTCGGACACCGTGGTGGCCAGCTCTCCGAACGATCTCGTGTTGATAATGGGATTCTGGGGATTACTATTGATGTCGGCCACAGGAGCCCAATTCCAATGAACACCAAGGGCACGGGCTTCGAGTGCAATACACCCCGCCACATGTTCGGTAATTCCGGCAAGGGTGCGGCCCAACGCCATGGCGCGCGGGAATGCAATGCCCCCTCGAAGGCGCATCGGCAACCCGTGTTCGTAATCGGCCGCAATAATCAGCCTGCGTCCGGCGCGCCGCTGAAGGTCCTCGATCATTTGAGCTGTTTCTTCTAGCCCACCAAGAAAAACGCCAACGCCACCTACGCCACGGTCTACCAGGTGGTAAAGTTGTTCGCGATACGCGTGATTCGTCCACTCATCGGCGTCCGCTCGTATCATTACCATGCCGGCGGCACGTCTGTCAACTGAAGCCATGTGGCTAAATTACGCCATCGAGGCGCACCTGCATCTGTAACAGGATTGCGTCTACAATGTCAATGCACTCAAAGACCCAAGGGTATCCATGGCTGTTGGGACATCGCAACACGGAAAACGAGCTCAGGCAGACGACACGCCCGACCTCGAGCTCTACGCACGGCTGGCTGCCGACGAGCCGGTAGCGCAAGCTGCGTTGTCTACACTGTACCGTCGATACAGCCAGCGGATATATACCTACTGCAGAAAGATTCTTGGAGATAATCAAACCGCCGAAGATCTGTTGCAAGAGGCCTTTGTAAAGTTATATGAGACCGGTAAACATGGAAGACCCATTGAGAACTTCCCTGCCTACCTCATGACCATTGCCCGGAATCTCTGTCTGTCTCACCGCGCGCGGAGCCGCAGACAGTTTGTTGAAGTTGAAGACTTCCACCTAAGCTTCCGGGACGTGCCGTATGAACAAAAAGAGCTTCTGCAACTCATTCAAACATCACTCGAATTGCTTCCCGAAGACTACCGCGAAGCGTTTGTTTTGCGAGAGTACAACGGCCTTACGTATAACGAGATAGCCGACGTGATTGGCGAATCGATTGATGTGGTGAAGGTTCGAATATTTCGTGCCAAGAAGAAACTGCGGGATGTACTCGCCCCCTACCTCGAAGATTTAAATGCGAAAGCGTAAATGATGACAACGAACAACCCTATGCACGGAGCCGAAACAGAAGAGGCGCTCTACGCCTTTATGGATGGCGAGCTTGAGGTTCATCAAGAGCAGCAGCTCTTTACGGAACTGGCAGGCAACCCCGAGCTGCGCTCGGAGATGAAGGACATTTTGTCTATCCGCAATGCTGTTCACCGTGATGTGCTTACCCCTTCTCCTACGCTGGAATCGGCCATACTTGCTTCCGCCGGATTCCCTGTTGCGGGCTCCGGAGCTGCTGCTGTGGGGTTGTCGGGCAGTTGGACATCAGGTCTGGCTCCACTTCTCTACGGCGCGTCCGGTATGGTTGTTGGCGCGCTGCTGATGTGGTTTATCCTTCCATCCACGTTGGTAAAGCAGGACGTTGCCGGTTACGCGGGCGGTAATGCTGCGCCCCCTGCCACACCGATTGTAGGCATTGCCGTTAATCCGCCGAATGAACAGCAGGCACCGCTCGTTCGGGTAGACACTGTTTACATTCGAAAGAGCGCTCCTCAGCGTATGTCGTATTCCGAAGCCACCCCAAGTGCGCCGCAACCGGTAGCGTCTGAGCCGGCAGAACCCAACGTAGAGGTTGCCCAGGCACGCACCGAACCGATACTTGTTGCTCAGAATAGTCTGGCGTACTTGGATGGGCGCGCAATTCAGTCTCAGGAGCTTCTGCCGTCTGCGCGCATGTCGCCCGGAACATCTTCGCTGCCAGCAATTCTTGGCTTCCGAACTCTGGCTAGTGGACTTAGCGGGGCTAGCACTATTCCACAAAGTGTGCAGGATGCAATGTTGCCCAACACGGCCTTTTCGCTCACAATTCCACTATCGGCGCAACACCGTGTTGGTATCGAGATGGGCTCTGAATCCTTCGTGCAGAACTTCACCGGTACGGATGGAACAAAAGCCGCAGAATGGCAACAAACACCGGTGCTCTTCTGGATGGGAGCAACGTATCAGTTCACTCCGTGGCAGTGGGAAATTCTTCCCGGACTTAGCCCTATTGCCCAGGCAACGGTTGGCACGGCGTTTTCTCAAGGACCGATTGCACGGGGAACCGTTGGCCTTGCCTACCAGCCCATTGGTCCGGTACGGTTAACAATTGGTGTTGATGGCTCGGCCCTGTTCTACACGTTCCAAAATTCGTTATTCACGTCTACTAAGTGGGGACTTTCCTATGGCCTTAGCGTCGACCTTGGCTCGTGGAAGTAACATGGTAGTGGGCGTTATTGCCCTTGCCATTATGGTGCTTGCTTCGGCATGTTCGTCTCCGTTAGATCTGGACGTAGACCGTTCCAAGACCTACGTCGATGGATCTCTTCATCCGCAGCGCCTTCAGCTCTACTACTATTTTGGAGACAGTGCCTACGAGGCAATTGTAACTGACACGGCATTGCTGAATTCGATTTGGATAGAAACACTCGACTCTACGAGAGCAGTTACTCTCCCCCGCCTTCAGTTTTCGTTACCCGATACGATAAAGGCAACAGCCGCATTTACACCATTTGTTCGCACGTTTTGTATTGCCGCCCAATCAAAGCCATGCAACGGCGTGTTCACTATGTGTATCAATCCCAACTCGTGGATCTCCGGGGACTATCGATCACAAGACGGACAGTGGTATCCATTTCATTGGATGAGCGACAACCGCAATAGGCAGCTTCGCCTTGCCTTCTACGAAATCCCCGGCGAGCGATTGATAAAGGGTTCGCTCCAGATACTCGTAGCCGATCCTGAAACTTCGCGCTACGAAACGTATCGCGCCCTGCTAACGATAGAGATCTAAGACTCGCTCTCGAAGTCCGAAATAAGTGCTCGGTACGAGTCGGGTATACTCTCCGGCTTATGCGTAGCCGGGTTCAAGTGTACGAGAACACTCGAGGCAACGGCGAGAATGGTGCCATTCTCGTGACGAATAACGTGTTCGAAACCAAACGACGTGTTTTTTACGAAGGACACGCGCGTGTATACAACATATGGATCGTCGAACTGGGCAGCGCTTTTATAATCGATAGAGGTTTGCGCAACAACAAAACGATGCTTCGTAACAAAGGAAGAGCGATCGATAGGTACACCAATGTCGCGGAAGTACTCTATGCGCGCTGCTTCTAGCCAATACAAATAGATAGCGTTGTGCACAATGCCCTGGCGGTCTACATCGTACGAGCGCACCCTGCTGTGGAGACGATGGTGATACGTGCCAAATCCTTCAATTGAAGTTGGACCGTGCTCGATGGTTGCTTCTTCTTTGTCTGATGTTCGCATGTGAATACCTGAAAGATTACCACAAACTTACGGTACAGCGGGCTCACCCGGCTACCTCACGCACAATCGAGGCCGCCGTTCGTGTTTGTTCGTCGGAAATCTGATGATAAAACACCGCCCTCATTATGCCGGGTTGAATAGGTGCAACACGCAATCCGCGCTCGAAACAGGCCGAAACAATCTCAGCATCAGCCCGCCCAGGAATGGTGAATAACACAATGTTCGTTTGCACGCCATCTGCGTTTACCCGCACCGAAGACAATCCGCTAATACTCTCGGCAAACATGCGCGCTCTGCGATGATCGTTATGCAGAAGGGGCAAGTGGTTATCGAGTGCATATAGTGCGGCCGCAGCAAGGATGCCTGCCTGCCGCATTCCGCCCCCTAACATCTTGCGCCAACGTCGGGCGTGTTCGATTGCCGCCCTAGAACCAACAATGGCCGACCCAACGGGAGCACCGAGTCCCTTGCTAAAACACACACTCAGAGTTGAAAAATAGGACCCATATTCTGCCGCCGTGGTGCCCGTTGCAACCATGGCATTCCAAATGCGCGCTCCATCACAATGCATGGGAATATTGTGTTTCGCAGCTACTTCGCCGAGCGCGCGCAATGTTTCCGTTGTTACCACTGTTCCGCCGTGGCGGTTGTGGGTATTCTCTACGGCAATAACCGACGTTTGTGGATAATAATAAGCCACTGGGCGGATGGCGCGCTCAACCTCGGCTGCGTTAAGGTTACCGTTCTGTGTTGCAATGCCGTGAATCTGCGCACGCGCAATTACACTGGTTGCCGCATTCTCGTAATGGAAAATGTGGGCATCCTTATCGGCAATTACTTCGCTGCCCGTACCGGCATGAAGTGCAAGGCAGATCTGGTTTCCTTGTGTACCGCTGGGAACAAACAGCGCCGCCTCTTTCCCAAAATCCGATGCCACTCGTTCTTCGAGGGCACAAATGGTGGGGTCTTCTGAATACACATCGTCTCCCACCACTGCCGAAGCCATTGCCCGACGCATTTCGTTGGTGGGAACTGTTAACGTGTCGCTTCGCAAATCAATGATCATTCAGCAAATTACATCCCATGATGTCACCAGCAGACCACCCGGCACGAACAATTCATGGAATCCCCGCCAAGGAAACACCCTATCCCTATCTCAATTGGGGCTCCGTTATGGCCAGTAGAGAAACGGAGTTTCTCGAAAAGCCATGGCTGATCTACATCGACGAACGAGGCGACAAATCCACATGGTCCTACGCCGTGTTTATCGATACCGCGCGCCGGCTAGCGTCCCTTCTCAATCGCCACGGTGTGGAAAGGGGCGGCAGGGTTGCCATTGCATCACACAACCACCCGGATACCATTCTCGCGTATTTCGCCTGCTGGCTTTTAGGTGCTTGTGCCGTACCCTTAAACATGACCGAAGATGATGGACGTTTGGCGTACATCCTATCCGTGTGTACTGCCGATGCCGTGTTATGTCGATCGGACTACATGTCTCGGGTAAGCCAGTTATACAGCGGTAGCGCGCAAATCGTGGAGATGGATTCCGACGTAGCCGATCCCGAATTTTATCGCGCGCTACGGCGGGAAGAACCCCACCCCTATCCATCCGATTCAGAAGACATGCGGTGGGACAACTGCCTGTTGGTGTACACCAGCGGCACAACGGGCAACCCCAAAGGCGTAATGCTTGTTCAGCAGAATCTTTTTGCAGACGGCTTGGCTATTACCGATTGGCACGGGATAGACCAGAACACACGCATGATGTGTGTGTTGCCTGTGCATCATGTAAATGGCACCATAGTAACACATGTAACCCCCTTCCTTGCCGGCGCATCGGTGGTTTTAAACCGCAAGTTTTCTCCACACCGCTTCTTTGGAACGATACAAGCCGAACAGGTAAACGTTGTAAGTGTTGTTCCCACACTCTTAGCTCTGCTCTTAGAAGCACGTGCCGACGCACTCGACTGCAAGGAGCTGGGCTTTCGTCATGTGATTTGTGGGGCCGGACCGCTTACTTGTGAACTGGCACAAAGGTTTGAGACCGAATATGGCATCCCAATTATCCACGGTTACGGCTTGTCGGAAACAACATGTTATTCGTGTTTTGTGCCGAGAAATCTGCAGTCGGAAGAACACCAGCGTTGGATGTACAGCTATGGTTTTCCAAGCATTGGGCAGGCATTGCCGTGCAACGAAATGAGCATCCATACCGCCGATGGCGAAACCGTTGCAGATGGCGAACGAGGCGAAATTGTTGTTCGCGGCACATCGGTAATGCGCGGCTACGATAATAACGAGAAGGCAAACAACGATGCCTTTACCTACGGGTGGTTTCGTTCTGGAGACGAGGGATTTCGCGTTGCCGATTCTACAGGCACCTACTACTACTTCATTACCGGAAGACTAAAGGAACTCATCATTCGCGGCGGAATTAACCTTGCCCCACTCGAGATAGACGAAGTTTTGAACAGAGCACCCGGCGTACGGGCGGGAATATGCGTTGGCTTCGAGAATACGATGTACGGCGAGGAAGTAGGTGCACTGGTTATTGCCAACGAGGGGGCGAGTGCCGACGAGATTCTGGTGCATTGCAGGGCGAACCTGCCCTTTCACAAATGTCCGAAGGTGGTGCTGTTTGCAACCGAGCTGCCCGTTACGTCTACCGGTAAGTACCAACGCAACAAGGTAAAACACCTGTTTGCCGAATGGAAAAACTCGCAGTTCCGAAAGTAATCTACTTTATGTCCTTTGCGCGAACACCGGCACGAGGCATGTAAAACTGCGTCCTTTGAACCTTGGTAGCATTGGGTGCCGCTGCTCGCGGCGCAAAATCGGCTTGGAGAACATAGCCGGAATCTACCACGCGTAACAAAGATCGTGGGTCTTCGATAGACGGGTTCGTATATGCCAGCTCGTCTATCATCTCTTGTGTTAGACGTCCGGTGTCCGAATCAACAAAGAAGTGCAGGAGAAACCGACGTTGTTTTTCGGGACGCAGCGTGTTTATCTCCATGGCCTGTTCAATAATCCTATCTGCTACGCGGATAATCCTGATTGAATCGTATTCCTCTACACGCACAAATGCAACGAGCGCCGAACGTTCTCCCCTTTCATCTACAACACGGTCTACCTCTGTGTAAAAATCAGAGATGCTACCACGCAGAACAGACTGGTACACAAAGAACCCTGCCACGCCAAAGGCACAGCCAAGAAGAATAACAAGAAACAGCTTTGTTGAACGGTTCATACCAAACGTGTTAAGAATTACGGAAGAGCGTGAACGAAAGACTCAAAGCCCATCGAAGTTGCGATAGTTCCCACAATCCACATCGTTAATGCGAAGCTAAAGGGAATGGAGATATTATCATCCAACCTCAAACGTGTAGATCCGGCCTCTGCAATGCCCCCTACCATTCCAGCAATGGCGCCACACACAATGTAGGGCATAGGTAACGAGTAGATTGCAGCAAACACCAGCACCACACCCCAAGACGTAACGATAAATGTTGCCGTACCAACAACGGATTTATCAAGAAACGGGGTAGAACCAAACCTTCTGCCTACCAAGGCCGCAAAGGTGTCGCTTACGATGAGCACAGTAAACGCCGTAACGCCAACAATGGTTGGAAAGAATAAGAACGAACTCACCGCGGCAATAAGTACCCACGACGCCCCCGTTAGGAGAAATTTATCTTCTCTCAGCTCGTGCGAACGCAGCAGAGGTCCAACCAACTGCAGCATCATCCGCCTGGCCGACGCATTAAAATGCATCAGCGCATCGATGAGTACCGACACCGCAGTCATTACCAGAAGAATACCAATTCCCGTCCAATGCTCTAATTGCAGGTAGATAATGGGTATGAGCAACGAGGCAATGTGAATGCCCTTTCGCAACAATTCGCTGCCATAGCTTATCTGCGCCTTCGTACCTGTCATAACTTTGCGTGAACCTCACAGTGAAAATTCTGCATGGAAACCCTTTCTGTTAGCGCCGTAGCAAAGATTAATCTCGGACTCGAGGTTCTTGGCAAACGTCCAGACGGCTACCACGAAATCCGCTCTCTTTTCGTAGGGATTACGCTGGCAGATCACCTGGAGGCGGAATCTTCCAACGTTCCTACGTGCATCTGCGAACCGGCGGTTACCGAATCACCGGAGGATAATCTTGTGTATAAGGCCATGATGGCCTACCACGCAGCGTTTCCTCTTGATAAGCGGACGGCAAAGATAACCGTAAGGAAACGTATACCGTTTGGAGCGGGGTTAGGAGGGGGCTCGAGCAACGCAGCAGCAGCTCTGCAGATTCTCTGCTCGATGAACAACAGGAGCACAACGGGCATCAACTCACAAGCGCTCCATACCATTGCAGCCACGTTGGGATCGGATGTTCCGTTCTTTCTCGATCCGTATTGTGCTCTCGTAGAAGGCAGAGGAGAACGCATATCGCCGGTCGAAATTCACCTTCCGTTTTTCGTGCTTTTGGTATGTCCGGGTATCCACGTTAACACTGCACATGCGTATTCCACATTGGGGATATCCGGTGCAAAAGCAGGAAGTGATCTTGTAGAAAACCTGCGTTTGTCGTTGACAAACAATGCACTTATGCAAGATCTCTTTACAAACGACTTCGAACGCACGGTGTTTGCGCAACATCCAGAAATTGCAAGCATTAAACAAACACTGCTTGAAAATGGAGCCACATACGCCTCGATGTCTGGCAGTGGATCGAGTGTGTATGGGTTATTCACAACTGTGGAAAATGCAGAGAAGGCCAGATCTGCCTTCCCTTCCACCGCCACCTATATTTGCCGTCCACTTCAACGCACCACTGGTGCTTTACCATGAACATACTCGTAGCAGCAGCAGAACTTGCCCCCTTCGCCAAAGTTGGCGGACTAGCAGACATGGCGGGTGCTTTGCCAAAGGCCTGGAGTTCTGACGGACATAACGTTATTGTGGTTGTGCCTCTGTACGGAACGATAAACACAGAGGAGTATGGCATAGAGAAAACCGACCTCCTTGTGGAGGTACCCTTTGGCTCGTGGACAGAGTTTGCCGAAGTATGGAAGGGGGCTCTCCCTGACAGCGAGGTGCCGGTGTACTTTCTGCGATCGAGCGACTACTACGATCGTCCGGGTATTTACGGGTACCACGAAGGATTCGAAGACAACGATCGGCGCTTTCTCTTCCTCTCGCGGGCTGTTTTCGAGGTAGCCAGAGCCCTTGACTTCCGTCCAGACGTTGTGCACGCCCACGACTATCACACGGCACCAACCATGCCGGTGCTAAAGATTCATTACCACGCCGACGAGTTTTTTGCGCGAACGGTGGGCGTGTTCACCATTCATAACATGGCATACCAGGGTATGTATGACCCACTGCGGGCGATGGAGTTCCTGGGCTTCCCACAGTCGGACTTTTATCAGGGCTGTTGGTTCGAGCACGATGGAGTTTTTAATGCCATGAAGGCGGGCATCATGTTCGCGAACAAGATTACCACCGTGTCTCCAACCTATGCTCAGGAAATACGCTGGACACCGGAAGGCATGGGCCTGCAGGGAGTGCTTCAATCGCGCGGCGCAGATCTCATTGGCGTGCTTAACGGTATAGACACCGACACCTGGAATGCAACAACAGACACAAACATTGCCGTCCCCTACTCACAGGACTCACTACGGAAGAAGGCCGTAAACAAGCGTGCTCTTCTCGTAGAGGCCGAAATTCCCGACAAAGAAATCCGCAACGACCTGCCTGTTATTGGCATGGTTACCCGATTAACCGAGCAAAAAGGTATCTCTCTGCTTACGCAGTCCATCGAGCATTTTGTGGCGGGCAACCGCATTCGGCTGGTGGTACTTGGTAGCGGCGAAAAACGGTTTGAGGACTTCCTCAAGGACCTCGCCTATCGGTATCCATACAATGTGCGAGTTCGCATTGGATACGACGAAGCACTCTCTCATCGCATTCAAGCAGGAAGCGATTTCTACCTCATGCCCTCGCGCTTCGAGCCGTGCGGCTTAACGCAAATGTTCGCCCTTGCCTATGGCACTGTTCCTATCGTTCGAAGTGTAGGGGGCTTGGCAGATACCGTAGAGGACTACGATCCTGTTCTCTTTACTGGCACCGGAATACGTTTCCACAGATACACTGCAGACGCAATGAGCGCTGCCATCGAAACTGCTCTTCGTTACTATGGACGCGAGCCGCACTGGACACATATTCGGAAGAACGCCATGGTCAAGGACAATTCTATCGCCGCGGCCGCCCGGAGGTACGTTGAGGTGTTCGGGTGGGCTCGGGAGCATCGTCGGTAGTAAACTCACACACCAGCTCCATACCGGCGGTGCCCGCAAACATGTCTACTGGAATCATTCTCTGAAGTTGATACCCTGCCTTGCGCCACTCACGCACACTACGGAGAACTTCGTCCGGACCACAAAACACCTCCACGGCGCATCGCGGCTGAAGAACTTCTGCCAGCGCTTGTACAATTCCCTCGCCGGTTCCGGCCCGAGGCGGATCGAGGAGTAGTACGGTAGATTCCGGCTCCGGAATATGTCGCGAAATCTTTGCGCCCAATCGCAGCGCCGTTTCTACATCCTCTGCCTTCCGCAGTAATCCACGCACGGCTGCTACCTTGGCGGTTCCAGCTCTTTGGATATTGTACCGAGCATTTGCCACGGTGTTTTCGTCTGCATCAATTGCCACAATCACATTCGCGGTTTGTGCAACTGGCGCACTAAACAATCCATAACCACAATACACATCGAATACCGTGTCTGCCGCCTTCACTCCGCCACACTCCAACACGGTGTTTACCAAGAGTTCTGTTGAAGCAAGATTTACCTGAGAAAAAGAAAACACGCCTACCTGATACTGAACGTTGCCAACCTTCTGCATCCAAGCCGCCGCGCCGAAGAGTTTTTTTGCACCAACACCGGAAGCCGGACGCTCCAGCTCCAGATAGTACTTGCTTGCCTTGGGGTCGAAGTACATCCATGCATGCTGAACCAATGGATGGAGAGTGCGGACCTTGGTACAGAGAGACCGCACCGCACGAACACAATCTGCGCTCATCTCCGATACATTAACGATAAGAGCATACTCGGTATAGGTTCCTCGAATGATAACGTGATTAATGATTTGCGTAATAAACGGCGACATCGATTGCATGAGTCGCGAGACTGTTTCGTAAATCTCGGCATGACCCTGTTGCTCTAACGGACTGGGTGCACTAGTGCTACCGCCGTCGCCGTGGGTAAGTTCAATCTTTCCCCTACGGTGCACCACACGCCGGCGTGATGTGGTTCGGTAGCCACGAGGCATTGTGGATGGGCGCAAATCCTTCAACACCGAATCGGGCACATTAATGTCGTAGGCAAACTGCCGCAGCGCCTCTCTTTTCACTGCACACTCCACCTCGTAGTCGAGCGCCGCCAGTGGCTCTATGCCATAACCGGGTCCAACTCCACATGTGTGCATAGCTGCCGTTACATGTGCCGAAAACTGATTCATAGTACCCTTACACAAACAATTGAGGTGTCGTCGTCCGACGGACGCGAACCCCGAAATTCCCGTAATCTCTCGCAGATGGCGGTACGGATATCCGCTGCCGAATCGTTCCGACCACCGCGAACAATGTCCACAAGCGCCGTAATGCCAAACTCGGTGTGCTCTTCATTGAATGTTTCGGTTACACCATCAGTGTACAACACAAGAACATCGCCCGCAGCAACTCCACCCACGCCCATCATGTAGGGCGGTGGATCGGGGATTACTCCGGTAAGAACTCCACCTACATTAAGCAGGGTTACTTCATCGCCGTGCAAAAGTATGGGAGGATTGTGACCTGCATTCACATATTCTATCGTTCCTGTACTGGTGTTGATAACTGCCAAGAACAGCGTGATGAACACTTCCGGATCGGTATTCTCAACCACAAGTCTGTTAATCTCAGACACAATCTTTGTAGGGGGCAGCTCCAAACGCGCCAAGATGTTCAGCGCCGCCTGCACGTTTGCCATGAGTAAGGCCGCTGGCACACCCTTACCGGATACGTCGGCAATTGCTAACAGCGTGCGACATTCGTCTAACTGAATTACGTCGTAATAATCGCCCCCTACATCCCGGCTAGAGCGGGAATATGCAGCAACATCCAAGCCCGGTGTTGACGGCAGGACGAGGGGCAGAAGATCGTTCTGGATTTTCGAGGCAATTTCGAGCTCATTCTTTAGACGTTCCATCTCGGCACGTTGCTTTTGCATGCGCACGTTTTCCACGGCGCTTGCTACTATGCCAGTGGCCGCCTCCAAAAACTGCAGTTCCTCCTCCGCATATGGGCGCACGTTAAGTTTGGGTCCAACGGCAATAGCCCCCACAACGTGATTGCCCAGAACCATGGGAGAAACCATTGCCACACCAGCGCGATCGAGGACGTCTCTTGTAGGGTGGTTTAGCGGCAGGGCGGAGATTATGGCGGGTGCGGGAAGCGATAGAATTGCCTGTGCCACCTCCTTCCATCGTTGGTCGATACCAAGCGAACCAACCATTGTTATGGACTGATCATCCAGCGGCAACACAATGACGTAGGCCGACGTCATAAGCTGCCCCATTAATCGGAGTCCGAGCAACCTGTTTATGCGCTCCATATCCAGCGCACCAGAAAAATCTCTGGCAAACTCAAGCAGCGATTTCAACAATAACGTGCCCCTCTGCAGGTCCACGGTGGTTTTCCGCAGGGAGGCCATGGTTTCTACATTGTGTACGGCAATCGCCAAGATGGTCCGCACCAATTCTAGGTAGGTTCGAACCTCCGGGTCTTCTTCCGCGTTCGTTAGTGATGGCCCAAGGCACATCACCGCGGTTAGTTCTCCTCGGTGTTTAAGAGGTATTAGCCACGGAACACCCAAAGACTCCAGTTGGCTAGCTCCCGGAACGTTGGCAGCAAATGATGGTTCGGCAATTTCGAATGCCGGGAGGGTAAGGGGCGGCACTGCCTTGGAGATTACGGATGTAAACGTGCGTCCATCGCGGCGCAGAACACAGGCGCGACGGATCTTGAGTCTGCCCATTACGCTAAGAATAGCGGCATTGAGAATCGGTTCCGGAGAGTCGAGCTCGGCAGCCCGGGAAGACATCTCGAGGAGTGAGGATAAATTTCGAGCCGATGTCATGAAACGAATATACGCGGTGCCCCCTGCCAGCAATCGGAAAACCGTAACTTCGCGCCCATGCGGACTCAGCTTGCCCTCCTCTGCGTGTTACTTTGGTGCATTTCTGCCGGACACCTGCGCTCGCAGGGTGTTACCACAGGTTCTGTTACCGGCGAAGTGCGGGGCGTAGATGCGCCCACGGGCGTTACCGGCTCTTCGGCCAAAACGGTGCCCTTGGTAGGAAGCACCGTAAAGATTGTCTCCACTGAAACGGGCTCTGTTTACGGCGCAATAGTGAAAAGTGGTGGCAAGTATCTTATCAAGGGCGTTCGCCCCGGCAGTTACACCATGATTGTAACGTTTGTTGGTTACGTTCCCGATACAATTCGTGGCGTGCTTATAGACGTTGGTGAGTCTACCACACGGAACGTAACCCTTCGCAGCACCTCTTCTACCGGAGCCGAGGTTGTGGTTGTTGCATCGAGAGATAACATCTTTGATGCCGGCAAAACGGGGTCGGGTTCGGTGATAACAGAGCAAGCCATTAGCGCGGCCCCAACGATTAATCGTAGCATTAGCGATATCGCTAGGATAAACCCGTATACAAATCAAACGCAGACTGCTGGAAGTGATGGACTTCAGGGGTTGTCTATCATGGGCGTAAACTCGCGCTTCAACAACTTTCAGATAGACGGTGCAGTAGCCAACGACGTTTTTGCGTTGGGTGCTGCAGGCACGGCTGGCTCTCAGGCGAATGCCAATTTTCTCTCGCTCGACGCCATCGAACGGCTGCGTGTGAATGTGTCGCCGTACGATGTGCGCCAGAGCGGATTTACGGGTGGTTTGGTAAATGCTATCACTCGCGGCGGTACCAACGAGTTTCACGGGTCGTTGTTCTTCTTTGGCCGAAACCAAGAACTTGTTGGTCTTAGCCCCGACGCTGCGCGACGTCCGTTTGAGTCGTTCCACGACTATCAATTTGGAGGCAGAATTGGTGGACCAATCGTTAAGAACAAACTGCTCTTTCACGTAACTGGAGAAGCCCGGCTTCGTTCTACACCCCTCGAGGTTGCGCTGAACGATCCAACAGCGCTGAACAACTTTCCGGTGGATGCAGCTACACTCAATCGAATTATCAACATCACAAATAGCCGATACGGATATGATGCCGGTACGTATGGCGTAACAAACCTCACAAACAATTCACTCAACCTTATTGCGCGTCTTGATTACAACGCAGACGAATCAAACAAACTGCAGTTGCGACACAACTTTACGTACGGATTGCAAGACCGAAACCTGCTGCGAAACAACCTCAACTACAGCCTAACAAGCCGCATGAACACGTTTGAGAGCATCAGCAATCAAACGGTGTTTCAGTGGAACGGCATCCTTGCCAAGGACCTAAGTAACGAACTCCGGGTGTCGTTTACCCAAACAAACGACCAGCGCATTCTTCCCTCCGATGGTACTGGCAACACCATACCATTTCCGGAGGTGCGTGTGCAAGTTGGCAGCGGTCTCAACGTGATTCTTGGTCCGGAGCGCAGCTCGCAGGCCAATGCGTTAGATCAAACGCTTATTGCTCTTACAGATGACCTAACGTGGTTCCTTGGCGATCACACGCTTACCGTAGGAACACACAACGAGTTTGCGCGATTCAATAACCTGTTCATTCAAGACTATTACGGCAGCTATCAGTTTCCGAACGTAGACGCCTACGAGAGTGGCTGGTCCAACTTCTACCGCGTGAGTTACGCAAACACCACCGAAACCGGTGGCAATCCGCAGCCACGCGCCGCATGGAACATGATGCAACTTGGACTGTACGTTCAAGACGAGTGGACTGTGTCCGACGAATTCCGGGTAACTGCCGGCGTGCGAGCAGATGTACCGGTATTTCTCACAACGCCCTACGAGAACCCTGCGTTTGCCGCGTCGTTTCCCGGACGTTCTACGAGCACGGTACCAAGCGGTTCGGTGCTTCTGTCTCCTCGGGTTGGGTTTAACTACGACATTTCGGGCGATCGTACCTGGCAGATACGTGGCGGCACAGGCGTGTTTACTGGGCGCGTGGCTGCCGTGTGGCTTTCGAACCAATATTCGAACACAGGTATGGATTTGCTTCGCGCCGAATTGGGCTCGAATAACTCGCCAAATCCAATCTCGTCCGGCGGACAACCCATCGAGTGGGATCTTCGCATTCCCCCACCACGTCCGGGCGATCCAGGATATCCGGGTGCCCCTATAAACACGGCTGCGATTAACATCACAGACAACGGCTTTCGAATGCCACAAGTATGGCGGTCTACACTCGGAACAGACGTGCAACTGATGAAGGGCGTAGTGCTTACGGTTGAAGGTATGTATGGAATGTTTATTAATCAGGTAGACTACGCCAACCTGAATCTTCGCAGAAGCGGCATGCGATACATTGTTGGAACGGATACACTTGTGGGCGTTTCCCCAGTTGACGGAAGACCACTATATGCCTCATCCTTGCAGGATTCGCTGGTAGATAGGTCGTTTACACAAGTAATTCTTCTTCGAAATCGCACCGCCGGTTTTCAGTATAGCGGCTCGGCACAACTCAAGATAGACGAGACGAATACCATTGTGCCAAACATATCCATGTTGTTGAGCTATACGTTTGGCCGCACACAGGATTTAAACTCCTCCACATCGGCTACCGCGTTGTCTCAATGGACGAACACAGACGTTATAGACCCAAACAACGCCACTGTGGGCAATTCGAACTTCGACATGTTGCATCGTATCTCTGCAAGTGGTTCGTATCGCGTGCACTGGACTAAGGATGTGTGGACATCATTCGGATTGTTCTATTCTGGTAACTCCGGCAGACCGTACTCCATATCGTACGCACAAGACTACAACGGTGATGGGGCGGCGGGTGGCAATGACTTGGTGTATATCCCTCGACAGGAAGATTACAACACCAAGGTTGTTATCCCTAAACCAACAGATGCCACAGACCTTCGTTCGCCAGATCAGATCTGGGGTCAGATTATGGCCTTAATCGATGCAAACCCCGTACTCAAGTCATACCAAGGACAGATCCTGCCACGTAACGTAATGCGCGAACCGTGGATTAACCAGTTAGACCTTCGAATTCAGCAACAGTTTCCAACCTTCGGCACGCAGAGTGTGCAGTTTACTCTCGATGTTCAAAATGTGCTAAACCTGCTGAACCCAGACTGGGGCTTGCAACGGTACGTTGATTTCCAGAGCACGAATCTTTTTGGTTTAGTTCTCGACAACAACGGCAAGCCATTCGATGCACAGGGTAGACTGCGGATGACGTACACAGAACCGATAACGAATGGTCAACCCGGAATCTATGTTACGGACAACTTTTATTCACGGTGGCGCATGCAGCTTGGCATGCGCTATACGTTCTGAGTGATGGCAATGATATACCTCCGCTGGTTATTCGCTCTTGCACTTGTTGCGGCATGTACATCTTGCTCTGACGGGGTAATTGTGTTTCCTACACCCGAGAGCGCCTTCGTTCGCATAATCAACACTTCGCGGAATCTTGCACCAAGCCGCATAACCATTGATAGCTCAACCATAATCGACACAGAACGTGGACTCTTCTCCACGTATACTCCGGCCGCCGCCGGAAGACCCATACAGTTCGATATTGGATCTACCACAAAGGACTATCGCACCGGCCTACGCTACACTCTTGGTGGCGGTGCGCGAATCATCCTGTTCGTGCGCGGAGATACAAGTAGCACAGTAGAATTCCGAAGAGAGATTCAAGACACTGTTCTACCGTCCAACGCATCAGAGTCTGTTATACGATTCACCCACATGGCTGAATTCACAGACAAGGCCTATTTTGTGGAGGTATGGACAAGCGCAGGCACAAAACTCTTTCCGGAAGAATACGAGCCAGGAATCAGTTCACGGTTTTATGCCCGTATTGCCCCGGGCACATACTCCTTTGAACTTCGCGAGGCAGGCACCACAACAGTAGTTGCCACACTGCAGAATGTGGTTGTAGTGCCCGGCAGGTCCTACATGCTGTACTCATACGACTCCAAGCCCCCTATCCCCGATCAAGTTGCCCTTCAGCTTGCCTACTAACGAACTTTAACCCAACAGTTATCCCTATGAAACACGTTTGCACTCTCCTCCTTTCAATTCTTGCTTGCGCAACATCGCTTGTTGCGCAAGCACCAATATCCATTGCCGATGCTAAGCGGCAGGACCTCGGCACCACGGTTACGAAGATTGCCGGACGCATAACTTCGGGTCCACAGTTGTCGAACGTGTGCTACATGCAGGATGCAACTGGCGGTATTGCCGTGTTTAATGAGAACATGCGTACCGGCGTGCGCATTGGAGATTCTGTTGTAGTTGAGAATGGCACCCTTACTGAGTTTGGCGGAACAACGGGCTCTCCTGGAACAGGCCTTACTCAGCTTGGAGGCAATGGACTGCGTTTTACTGTTGTGCCTGTGGAGCGTGTGGAGCCATCACCGAGAAACATCTCAATTCCCCTGTTAGGCGAGGGAGTAGAAGCGCAGCTTGTCCGTATTCGCAGAGTACGATTTGTCGAGTCTGGCCGATTCCAAGGCAACACAAGTTATAACGCCCTCGACAACTCCGGAAATGATGTTGTAGTGCGTATCGATCGTAGCTGCGAAATTGGTGTGAACAGACTGGAAATCCCAACCGGCGAGGTAGACGTGATCGGTGTAATCAGTCAGTTCCGTGGCACGTACCAGATTCTTCCGCGTCTTGCAACCGATATTGGTCTGCCCCCGGTAACGGTAGACACCGTTAGCCGCGATCGTACTCTCGACCTTTCAACGTGGAATCTCGAATGGTTTGGCACTTCCGACACGACACGTGGACCTCGCAACAAAGACCTACAGCGTACCAGAGTGCGCATCGTTCTCGATTCCACCCGTAGCGACATTTACGCCTTACAGGAGATTGTTACGGAGGAGGCGGTAAAGGGGCTTGCAGACTCTATGGCGGGTTCATACGGATACTTTTTCGCTTCCGACATCACCTCCGATCAAAAGCTTGCATATCTCTACAACAAGAATGTAGTAACACCTATCTCCACTGGCTTAGCTGTGAACGGCGGAGCTCAGGCGTGGGCTAACGGACGTTTCCCGTATAGGATGACATTCGACGCGAACATCGGTGGCAAAACCCGGCGCTTTGTTGTTTTCGATCTCCACGCTAAGGCCACAGACTCTGCTACTGCACTCGTGGATTACAACCGCCGTAGAACGGATGCCGAAACCTTCCACATGTATCTTCGGGATTTCTATTCTGACAGCTCCGTGATTGTGATGGGCGATTTTAACGACAGATTGCTCGCGACAAATGTTAGTGACACATTGCCCTCCTGCTACGAGATATTCACGAACGATACAGAAACATGGCTTGCGGCCACGGCACCGCTCGAGGCCGATGGATTGTCATCATACGTTGGCTTCAACCGGTCCATGCTCGACCACATACTGCTGCAGAAGCAGCTCTTTGGCGCTCACTACAGAACCTATCTCGAAGCACCAGAGCGCTATTTGTCATCGTACTCCTCTACTGTTTCCGATCACGTGCCAGTAACGAGCAGACTTTACGTAGACGCGGCAACGAGTGTAAACGAAGAGCACTCAGCACCTGTGGTTGCTCGTGTGCAGCCCAACCCAATGTCTGACCATGGCATGGTAGAGGTGTTTGCCGAACAAGGCGGCCAGCTTCGAGTAGACGTTGTTTCGTCGAACGGCGTGGCTCGCCGAGTGGTAGACGAAACAGTTGCCCCCTCCATCCGCCTTATTCAGCTCCCTATCAGCGAGTTGTCAAGCGGTGCCTATCGCGTGGTGGTTACGGTGAACAACGCCGTGAGCACCTATGGTGTATCCGTGCTGCGCTAAGACCGGATGTAACGTTTTCGCCACGTTGTTGTCGTTATGCGGGGCGCATGGGTGTACTGTGCGCTGTGGGTTGAACCTTGTGTACGATACGTTCCACTAACCTAGCGCATTTCATGAAACAGCTTACCCTGCTTGCCGCCGCCATAATGGCAACCTGTGGCCTCGCTTCTGCCCAAATCGAAACAGGCAGGACCAGTGTTACCGGTGGTCGGAGTTTCGTTGTCGCATTCCCTCAGGTAATGCCCGAATCGGCAGAGAAACCGCTGCCGAACCCAATGCGCATCTTGATTGCAGCGAAGGACTCCGCAGAGGTGCGCATTCACAGTATCGGAAGTGTAACACCGCCATTCGATGAGACAATAGTTGTTCTTGGCGGAACCGTTGCAAGTGTGAACGTGCCGGTTCCATTCATGAGCAGCGCCTCGGAAGTTATTGAAGGGCTTGGCATTTCTGTTACCTCCACCACTCCGATTACAGTTTCCACAATGATGGCGTGGGCGGGCAATGGAGAAGAAACAAATCACTGGCCTGTTGCCGCATGGGATACAGCACACTACGTTGTGTCGTCGTTTCAAGACTCGTATGGCAACCTGGTGAACGAGAAGCTGCGTCCGGGCCAGATTCTCATAATTGCCGCGCACAACAACACATCGGTTTCCTATACACCCACGGTAGACACCGAGGGTGGAAAGGACGCGCCACGCACCGCGCGAGGTGAAACGCGCACTATTGTGCTCAATCGCGGCGAGACGTTTCTTATCCGTGCCAAAACCGACAAACTCATAAATAAAGAGCAAATCTCGGATCTCACGGGAACATTCATCCGTTCTTCCATGCCCGTCGCTGTGGTGTCGGGTCACACGAAGGGGGCAATCATGCGAATGCCTCCAACATTGCCCCCTACAAGTCCCTTTGAATCGCCCGCACACTTTGTTCGCAATAACATGCACGAGGTAGTTACTCCCAACTCCTATGCTGGAACAGAGTTCGTAACGGTACCCATGCAATACACTCCAACGCGGGTTACGGGATTGCAGGTACTCGAATTCGGAGTGGACGATGACCGAGGCGATGTGATAAAGATTATTGCAATGTCAGACAATACGGTTGTTGAGAGTAGGACGGCATCTCAGCCATTCTTTCGCAAGGTAGCCACGCTCAACAGAGGCGAACATTACAACAATTCGGTGGTAACAGTACCCACAGAGTGGAGAACATCTTCGCCGGCATTGTGTTATCAGTTTGGCAAGTCGTATGCGAAACTCGTTCCTGGTCTGCGTGTAACAGAAAAGCCAGACGAAACGCCAAACGGCCACCCAACGATAGAAGCCGGAATGCCCTGTTTGCAATCGGTACCATCGGTTGATCGATGGGTTAATCACTCCATTTTCAGTCTAGCCGCGGGACTCGACAATTTTCTACGAATAGTTGTAGACTCTTCAACGCTACAAACGTTAGTCTTGGATTCCCGTTTGGTTAAGGACGTGCATGGTAACCTTGTAAAGCCGTTCGCCGGATCGAAGTATGTTACAATCTCCACGCCAATACGCGAAGGAACCCACACGTTGTATAGTACCGATCCTAACGGTAGATTTTGTGCATCGGTCAATGGATCTCTCGACGGCATCAATCAGGGGCGCGCATACGCCCGAGTTACTGGCATGGATTTAACGTCGGCCTGCGCCGACACGTTACGTGGCGCATTTCTCATAGGATGTGGTGCCGCCGAGGGCGAGTTTACGCTCGAAGGAGCACCCTGCGGACGGCTAACATCGGTCAACGTTCTGTCGTCAACGAACGCGTATGTGAATGTGAGCGATTGGAACGCACTTACCAGCCGACGCGTGCCATACACCGTTACTTCGATAGACAATACAAGACCGTCATCTGCCGTTATCGAAGCGCATACGTTGTCCGGATGGTTCGTTCGCGCCACTATCAACATAAAGGCAGATCCAACACCATATGCAAACACCGCATTGCTAGATTTTGGTGCCCTTAGCAATACGGACCCCTTTGTGGAATCCGTAACGGTGTATAATGCCAGCGAGGATACCATATTCTTTCGTCCCCGCATTATCAATGAGCATCCCAACACGGAGCTTGAAGACGCGTCCGAAATAGAATTGCCTCCCTCGGGAATTACCACAATTGGAATTGTGGCCTTGGGTAGAAGGGCCGGACTCTTCAGCGACACCCTTGTGGGCGTTAACCGGTGTGGCGAAGAGTTCTTCTTGACGGAACTGCGGTCTACATTTTCTACATCAATGGTTGCCATCGATAACCTGAATTTCGATACAACCTTCGGCGAGGTAGTAGAGCGTGTTTCAACTCTTCGCAACTCCGGCACAGAGGGCGTGCAAATCGTTGGGTACACAAGAAGCGTGATACTCGGTGATGCCAGTGCATTTACTCTCGAGATGCCCAAAGACACACCGATAAGCACCATAACGTGGCCTATTGCACTTCCATCCGGGGCGATGTTGCCCGTGCATGTGCGTTTCGATCCAAGCGGACAACATGGACAATTTAGGCAGATACATCACTTTGCATTGTCTACACTTGATACCGTGCACATGTTGGTTGAGGCCTTTGTAGACCAAGGTATGAGCGCGCAGGAAGAAACGGGTATTCGGTATGGCACAACTGTACGTCTCCACCCTCTGCCAGCAACACCCATGTCTACCATCACCATGAGTGGACTGGAGCCCGGCACTGCCCAGCTTTCACTATTCGATATTCACGGCACCCTAGTGGCACGGGAAAACCTAACCGTGGAGGCCGATGTTGTTTTCGTTCGTGCGCAACTCGTAAACAATGTTGCCTCAGGAAGCTACATACTGCGCCTTGTTCAGAACAACAGAAGCGCAACGGCATCTATCCAGGTTGTTCGATAACTGCGGAACAACAGTGTCTATCTGCATACCACATTGCTGAGCAGTGCGATTGCGGCCGTCTCTGCACGCAGGCGGTTTTGTCCAATTGCCCACCGATGTGCCTGTAAAGTGTTGTGGAGATAACTCTTCTCCTCAGGGGTTAAGTCGCCCTCGGGGCCAACCACTACCAGAATACTCTCCGTACCATGTTGCAGGGCGGCCGGGATATCTCCTGTATCATCACCAACGATAACCACGTTGGCGCGAGGAAGGTCTTCCACACCAACTGCCGGCGCGATCTCCGGAAGCCAGGCCACGCCACACTGCGTAATGGCAGCCACGGCTTTAGCCACGAGTCGGTCTGCGTGCACTCTGTGGTGCTGGCTTCGTTTTGCCAGAAGGGGCACAAATCGCGTAATGCCCAGCTCCGTTGCCTTCTCGAGGGCAAACTCAAACCGATCTCTGCTGTCGAGAACAGACATAGCAAGCGTAAGCATGCGCGGACGAGGAGTGCTGCTATGTTCTTGAGCGGTAAGCCACACGGTCTGTTTATCGCGTCCCACCGTGCACACAGTGCAAAGCCCCCTACCATTGAGGGCACGTATCTGCTCGCCATGGCGCAAACGCAGCGCCGACAGGTGCCGTTGCACATCCGGCGTAAGCTCGATCCGCGTATCGCCCGGTTGAAGGTATGGGATGTAAATGTTATCCATGATGCGTTGCGAACATGCGTATTTTTGGGCTGTTTCTCACACTCACCAGCATTCTTCATGACAGCAGATTATACCTGCATCGAAACTTACACACCTGTTGCGGGCGTTGGTGCAATTAAGCTCAACCGTCCCACTGTGCTTAATGCGCTAAGCTTGCAAACAATGATTGAACTTGTTCGCGCCTTTGAAGAATTCGATGCCGACCCGAATGTGCGATGTATCGTTATTCACGGCAGCACCAAGGCGTTTGCGGCTGGCGCAGACATCACGGAAATGTCCGACGCGTCTGCTGTTACCATGCTCGAGCGCGACCAGTTTGCGCGATGGGAACGCATTCGCACCGTTAAAACCCCGGTTATTGCCGCGGTAAGTGGGTATGCCCTAGGTGGTGGTTGCGAACTGGCGATGCTGGCAGATATGATTGTTGCTTCCGATACCGCTCAGTTTGGTCAGCCGGAAATAAATATTGGCGTAATGCCGGGAGCCGGAGGAACGCAGCGCATGACACGCGCCGTTGGCAAAGCTCTGGCCATGGAAGTTGTACTTACAGGACGCGCAATTACGGCCGAGCAAGCGCTGCAAGCCGGACTTGTTAACCGCGTTGTACCGGTTGCCTATTATCTCGACGAGGCCTTTGCGCTTGCCTCGGAGGTTGCCTCGAAGGCCCCCATTGCCGCACGGTTAGCAAAGGAGTCGGTTCTTAAAGCATTCTCTACCACACTCGAAGGTGGATTAGAGTTCGAAAGGAAGAACTTTTACCTGTTATTCGCTACAGAAGATCAACGCGAGGGCATGCAGGCCTTTAGCGAAAAACGCAAACCTGAATGGAAAGGACGCTAACCGGCATGACTTTCGAGACCATACTTTATACCGTTGCGAATGGTGTTGGCACCATTACACTGAACAGACCTGAATCGTTCAACGCAGCCAACGAGCAACTTACTACCGAACTTCAAGCCGCACTGGCAGACGCCGCGTCGAACGAAGATGTGCGCGTGTTGGTGCTAACAGGCGCCGGAAAGGCCTTCTGCTCGGGTCAGGACCTGAAAGATGCTCCAAAAACCGGCGATAAACGCGACCTACGAGATTCCATTCAACGCAGGTATAACCCCATCATCAGGGCCATGCGGCAAATGCCTAAGCCCATTGTATGTGGTATAAACGGCGTTGCAGCCGGCGCTGGTCTCTCCCTTGCCTTAGCAGCCGATGTGCGCATTATGAGCTCCTCTGCCCGTTTGGTGGAGGCGTTTATTGGAATTGCCCTCATTCCAGACTCCGGCGCTACCTGGTTTTACCCACGCATGCTTGGATATGCCAAGGCATTTGAGTTTGCAACACTCAACCAACCCATTGGTGCCGAAAAGGCACTGGAATTGGGGTTAGTAAACTCCGTTGTTCATCCAAAAGCGTTTGCGGCAGCTCTTGCTGCCACTGCGCAACAGTATGCCACTGGTCCAACACAGACCTATGGATTTGTGAAGATGCTTTTGCAAAAGGGTCTCACGTCTACATTAGACGAAATGTTGGATGAAGAAGCAGAGTACCAACAGAAAGCCGGAGATTCTTCAGATTATTCCGAAGGCGTTCGTGCGTTTATCGAGAAACGTTCGCCTAACTTTACCGGCCACTAACCCCTTCCAATGGCACGCGCAAAACCTACCCTATTCGATCAGATACGCGAAGACGATCGTACTTCCGCCGACGAGAAAGGACTGGCTACATCTCCTGTAGTGCGCGTACTCATACTCGTAAGCGCCACCCTTGGTGTAATGGCGTTCTTGCCGGGTCGCCTTGGCGACATGCAACGATCAGCAATAGACAGGTCGCGCATTGGAACAACGTGGACGGAAGAATCTGTTGTTGCAGAATATCCGTTCCCTGTGCCGAAGGACCCCGATGCTATCAGCCGAGAACGCAGGCGTGTCGAAGAACGAACGCCTGCAGTGTTTCGAAGAAACGTGGGCGCAAAGGAGCAAGCTACCACGAAACTTATGGAGGAGCTGCGGCAAGCGGACCCTCAGATGGCCAGCACGTTATCCGTGCGTGGCAAAGAGATATTGCGCAATCTGTACACCTCCGAGATCATCAACGCAAATCGATCTGTGTTGCCGGAGGGCATTCTAATCGAAGTGGCGAGCCCTTCTGAAGAACGAATTCATTCACTCTCAGACATTACAGACTCCGCCTCTGCAAAGAGCGCAATAGAGTCCACTTTTGCAGACCTAACACCACCTCAACGCGCACTGGTGGCAGAGGCAGTTCAGCGTTGTATTGTACCCACATTGCATATAGACGCCGCTGCATGGGCAGAGGCAAAGTTGCGCGCCGCGCAGGGTGTGGCAGTGGACGCAGAAATTGTACAAAGGGGCGATGTGGTTGTCCGCAAGGGTCAGCGAGTAGACGAGTCAATCCTTGCCAGGTTAGCCGCATACCGCTTCGGAGAGTACCTGCGCTCTACAACCCAGTTTTCGCTCTTAGTGGTTCTTGGAGCGTTTGGTCATGCCTTTGTGCTGATTAGCATGGTGGCGTTGTACCTATTCTACGTGCGGAGGTCGTCATTCGATCGTAATGGCCAGCTCGCAACACTTGTGGCCCTTCCTCTTGTTAGCGCAGGTTTGGGTTGGGCCTCGATGAGTATTCCCACAGACCTCCCGTTGGAATACGTGATTGTTGTTCCCGGCATGGCCATGTTAGTGTCTATTCTCTACGACGTGCGCACAGCAATTGTGGTTACTCTGGCCTGCTCGTTAGCTGTGGCTGCCTCGCGAGGCAACGATCATGTTATTGCCGTAGTGCTTATTGCCGGCGGTGCTATGGCATCGTACAGTGCTACAAATCTTCGCTCTCGCACACAGGTCTTCACGTCTATTCTCTCTATCGCTATCGGATTGGCCGTTGTAACACTGTCTGTGGAATTCGAGCGAGATACGCCGTTGCTGACTATTGTAATGCAGCTGGGAGCGGTAGCCGTTAATTCTGTGCTCAGCCCCCTACTCGCCTTTGGCATTATCATCATAATGGAACGGACGCTGAATGTTGCCACCGACTTGCGCCTCGAAGACTTCGATGATATCAACCACCCATTGCTACAACAGCTTAACGAGCGTGCTCCGGGAACGTATCAGCATACCATGGCCGTTGTGCGCCTAAGCGAAACAGCCGCGGCCTCGATTGGTGCAAATGCATTGTTAGCCCGTGTTGGAGCGCTCTACCACGACATAGGAAAGATTGAAAAGTCGGAGTACTTTATCGAGAATCAGATAGACATCGACAATAAACACGACCACATCTCGCCAAAGAAGAGCGCAGCCATCATTCGCCAACATGTGCAGGACGGCATTGAGTTGGCAAAAGAGTATCGCTTGCCTGATAGAATCTGGAAGTTCATTCCGATGCATCATGGAACCATTCTCATCCGCCACTTCTACGCAAAGGCAATAGACGAAGCCGTAGAGAAGGACCTCTTAGTAGATGAGCAAGACTTTCGGTATCCCGGACCACGTCCGGATTCCAAAGAAACCGGCATTGTGATGCTTGCCGATGCTGCAGAAGCACTTAGTAGACTTGTAGACACATCGAACAGAGAAGCCATAGAGCGCGCCGTTGCAGACATTGTAATTGAACGTACTCGCGACGGTCAGTTAAGCGAAACCCCACTTACACTGAGCGACCTCGACGCAATCCAAGAGTCGTTTGTAAAGAGTTTGCTTGGAGCGTCGCACCAGCGAGTGCGCTACAAGGAGATCTCTCAGCCCGACGCCCCCGATGCATGAGCCAACCTGGTGCCCCGTTCGAGCGGCACATACGTGCCTTCATGTCCTACATTCGGTTGGAGAGGGGGCTTGCAGCCACCACATTGGATGCCTACGAACACGACGTGCGCCGATATGCCGAGCATCTTCAGTCTAAGTCTGTGGAAGAGTTCGGCGCAGTTACCCTCGCAGAGTGCAGGTCCTTCTTCGAGGCACTCGCAACAGTAGGTCTTGGACCCTCATCTCGCGCCCGATACCTGTCTTCTATCAAGCATCTTCATCGCTTTCTACTCAGCTCGGGGTTGGCAACAAGAGACATTACAGAGGCCATGGAGCTGCCCCGCATGGGACGCACCCTACCAGAGAACCTGTCTGTTGCCGAGATTACTGCGTTTCTCGAAGCCATCGATCACTCCACAAACTCCGGCGTGCGAAACAGGGCATTGTTCGAAACGATGTATGCGTGTGGCTTGCGTGTAAGCGAGGTTACAACACTCCGGCAACGCGACGTAATGAAGGATGTTGAGCTTGTGCGCATTTTTGGCAAGGGATCGAAGGAGCGAATTGTTCCAATCGGTTCTGTAGCCATCGAGTGGATTACACGGTATCAAGAACACGCACGAGGCAGCTTTATTCGTACATCAGAAACAGACGACGTACTCTTCCTCTCATCGCGTGGTAAGGGACTGTCTCGCATGTCTGTTTGGAAAAGTATGCAGCACATAGCTTCGGCGGCCGGACTCGAGAAACACGTACACCCACATCTATTCCGTCATTCGTTTGCAACGCATCTGTTAGAAGGTGGTGCAGACCTCCGTGCGGTTCAGGAAATGTTGGGTCACGCCGATATTGCCACCACACAAATCTACACGCACATCGATCGCGAATATGTGCGCGAAGTTCACTCGTTATTCCATCCCCGTTCTCGCAGGATATAACGCAATGCTCCTACACCGTGGACTCGCATTCTGCCTTCACCTTGTTTGTGCAGTGTTGCTTGCTAAGGGGCAGGTACTCTTCGGTATAGACCAACTAGAGCAAAGCAAGTTTGCGCTCCTGAGCAATAAGCGTGTTGTGTTAGTTACGCACGCTGCGGCTCGTGCGGTGAATGGAATGTCTACCCTAGAGGTGTTCGCCTCTGCGCAGAATGTAACCATCGTGCGGTTGCTTACGCCAGAGCATGGGTTCTATGGTGTTGTTGCGGCTGGTAAAAGCGTTCCCGACGATACTGTTGCCGGCATACCTGCTGTTTCACTTTATGGACCTCGCCGGCGGCCAGACAAAACTTTACTCGAGAATGCAGACGTAGTGGTTGTAGACCTGCAGGATATTGGTATTCGCTCCTACACCTATGTTAGCACGATGATTGAAGTAATGGAGGCCTGTGCCAAATATAATGTACCACTTGTTGTTCTCGACCGCGCCAATCCACTAGGTGGACAGGTTGTAGACGGGAATGTGCCAGACGATACGGTACGCTCGTTCATCAGCCGAATACCTGTGCCCTACATTCATGGGATGACGTTGGGCGAAATAGCAACCATGGCAAACGGCGAGGGCTGGTTGGAACCGGATGCGAGAGGAACACCGAGAAAGTGTTCACTTACGGTGGTGCGCTGTGCTGCACTTACGCGGAGCATGGTATGGGCAGATCTCCGTCGCACGTGGTATCCTACAAGTCCCAATATTCCCACGCTGGCCGCCGTGCGAGGATGCGCTCTAACAGGATTGTTGGGCGAGATTGGAGTATGCAGCATTGGCATGGGAACGGCAACACCTTTTACGGCGTTGGGTACGCCGGACTTTGGTGTAGACACCCTTCTGGTTACCCAGCTGCTCAACAATGGTGTGATAGCGGCTGAATGCCGGTTCCGTCCGCTTACCGGCAAATGGGCCAATACTGTGTGTAGTGGATACTACCTCGACTCTCGCTCAGACTGGCAGCCTTACAGAGCAGCTCTCACAATACTCTGGAGATTGCGCAATCGGTTTCCTACTGCGTTTACCAATGCTCTCAACGACAGATCAACACGCACGATGTTCCTAAAGGCATGCGGAAGCCAGAGCATAATCACTGGCTTGCTACGTGGCGCGTCGTTAACCTCCATTCAAACATCCGGAACACGTGGACTAGAGGATTTTCGAAAGGTCCGGCTTCCGTATCTGCTCTATCCCAACAACTAACGTGGCGAGCGAAGAATAAGCGATAATCGCACGAGTGCTATCCCAAGGCCAACCCTGCGTGAAAGCGGATCGACTCCTTCGAAGAAAACATGATCGTTAGAAACTACCATACCCGCAGAGCCCCCTCCATCGAGATTCATGGCTTGATATGCCCCAAGTAACTGCATTATCTGTGCGGTTTGTTGCAGAGTAGCTCCATAGGTACCCTTGTCTGGTCGGTCTGCTGGAATGGCGGCTATTATTATTCGATTGCCACTTCGATCTACTCCAAGAGCCGTGCGTGCCAGTCCATCAAAGATGAAACGTCTGCCGGTGCTACCCTCAAACTGTGCTTCGTGTTTCGCTACGCCATTACGCACAAGTCTTGGCGTTCCACACACAGCGTTCATAAAACGCACAGTGTTGTGCCTATCGGTGCTGTAGGCCAACGTAATAGTGTCTCCCGGACCCGGCAGAATAGAAGACAGTCGGTCTCGAGGGATACTCAGTACAGCCCCACGTAATGGCATATCCACTGCGCCCGTATCCACAGAGAGGACAAGGCACGGAAGAGGTGTGTTGACAGAAGGTGATCGTAGATAACGAACCCGGATCTTAACGGTTGGATACTCTGCGTTTGCTTCGCGTTGAGCCCGTGCTATCTCGGCTCGAAGAAGATCTTTTGTGAGCTCAATTTCCGTAGAATCCCGATCTCGGAAAACGGAGTCCTTAACTGCGTCGTGAAAATCGCGCTCAACTTCTTTGGCAGATACATGGGGTATAACCTTTCCACCAAACGAGTTGTATACAACCATTCCACTGTCTGACCTGCGGTTAACAGACGTAACAGTGTATGATGAACCCTTCATAACAACGCTTGCAGACAGCCGAAACGTATCGATGTATGTCTGCCCCTTAACATCGAAGAACGCCGATGTCCACCGTTTGTACGGGTTCATCTCTACAACCTCGCCATCCACCACGCACGGGCCAATCATGGTGTTTCGTACTGCACGCCAGAAGTTTCCATTTACAATAGCATAGAGGGTATGACCAGATGTACTATCGTAACGACGATACATTTCGCTGAGTCTCTCTAGTCCATTAGCATGATCCTCGCCTTTTACCAGCCGCAGAGCATTTCCCGCAACGGAGCGATCCATCGATATTGCATGAACCATGATGGGACGCGTACCATCGGAACGATACGCCGTGTAACGAACGCCATCTCCGAGTTCTCGCTCAACCACTGCGTGGAGTGAAGTCATCGGAACGACCCGGGCCTTCTTTGTTCTCTTCGACCTCTTCGACTTGCCGGACCGAGGAGAGACGCGCGCTTTTGACTTCTTCTTTTGTTTCGTTTTCTGGGCAACCACTGCAGCCGGAACCAGCATCGAATGAGTGTGAACGCGTAGCGGAACATTTGTACCGCTTCGGCCCCCCGTGCTAATACACAGCAGCAAGACGCAGAAAATGACCCAGAATCGTACTTTCGGGAGTCGATATGGAATTAGTGTATTTCTCAACAGACCGAAAAGTTAGGTCGTATGGGTGGAGCCAACAACACCAGTTATGCACATGGACGCTGTGAGTTGTAGATTCGCACCCATGAGCAACACCATCCTCCTTAGCCGTACCAACGGCGTTGCGGTTCTAACTCTGAACCGACCGGACAAGCTAAACGCGTTAAATCACGAGCTCTTAGAGTCCTTAGAAGCCCATCTGCGGTCAGTTATAGAAGACCCCGACGTGCGCGTTATTGTGCTTACCGGGTCTGGCCCGAAGGCTTTCGCCGCCGGCGCAGACATAGCCGAATTGCACTCCCAGGATGCCTACCAGGGCAGACTTTTTGCAGAATTCGGACAGCGGGTGTTTTCCCTGCTCGAACATGGCGGTAAACCAACCATCGCGGCCGTGAATGGATTTGCGTTAGGGGGCGGGTGCGAGTTAGCAATGGCATGCGCCATGAGATTTGCCGCCGAGAACGCCAAGTTTGGTCAACCCGAAATTAATCTGGGTATCATTCCCGGGTATGGTGGAACGCAGCGTCTGCCCAGACTCGTGGGCAAGGCAAAGGCGTTAGAGCTCATTCTCTCGGGCGAAATGATAGCCGCCGAGAGTGCCCAACAGCTTGGTCTTGTAAACAGAGTGTACACAGCCGAAGAGCTCCTACCGTCCACGATTACTTTTGCCGAGTCTTTAGCCGCGAAGGCCCCACTTGCGCTATCGGCCTGTCTCGAAGCCGTGCAGATTTCCGAAGAGACATCGGTTTTTGCCGGCCTTCATGCAGAGGCAAATTTGTTCGGAAGAATTTGCGGCTCGGACGATTTCAAAGAAGGCACCCGTGCATTCCTTGAAAAACGCCAGGCAAACTTTACCGGACGATAATCAGCGTGCAGGTTTCACGAACGCTCCTGTTCTACAGTTACTGTGTTGCGCCATTTGTGAGAACTGTGGCTGCCGTACTGTCTGTAGCCAACCCCAAACTTCGGGAGCGTATCTCTTCATTCCCTGGCGCATTAGCATCTATCCCGCCGCGAACGCAAGGCGTCCAACGTGTTCTCTTCCACGCCGCGTCCATGGGCGAGGTGGAACAATGCATCCCGGTAATAGAGCGCTTAAAAACGCTTCGCCCTCATGCGGAGTGCGTGGTAAGCTGCTCCTCCCCATCGGGATATCATCATGCGAAGTGCATACCCGCCATTGATGCGGCTGTGTATGCCCCACTTGAGGGAATCCGGGAGACAAAGCAGTTCTTCTCTTTGCTGCATCCAGACATTGTGGTGATAAACAGGTATGACGTGTGGCCCGCATTTGTTGCTTCGGCCGCACGGAAGGCCATTCCCATTCTGCTCATGAATGGCACTATGCCCTCGGCCGCGCGCGGCCTTGGTAAGCTGCTTACGCGCGCATCTTATGCGTGCATATCGCACATTGTGGCAGCTACCCCGAACGATGCAACAGAACTGGGACGTCTTGTTTCTCGACCCATAGCCACTGAACCCGACACACGCATAGACAGAGTGCTCGACCGTGTTTCGATGCCCCGTGAAGATTTCTCACACTTACAGCAACCCAATATCATCACAATTGTGGTAGGCAGTAGCTGGCAATCCGACGAAGAACTTGTGTTTACTGCGCTGCAAAAAGTGAACAACCCTTCGGCGTTTCGTTTGATAGTGGTTCCGCATGAACCAACAGAAGAAACCTTAGAGCGAATTGAGTCGAAGCTGCGTGTGGTGCGTCTTTCGCAAGCAACCTCTGACACGCAGGGGCACATCCTTGTGGACAGAATCGGCGTTTTGGTAGAACTCTATCAGCTTGGTCAGGCGGCCTTTGTGGGAGGGGGCTTTGGTGTTGGCGTACACTCCCTTACAGAGCCGGCTGCGTTCAACTTGCCCCTTGCCTGTGGACCGAACATATCACGGTCGCGGGACGCCACGGCTCTTGTGGAGAGCGGCGTGTGCACGGTGGTTCGAACGCGCGATGACGTTGTATCGTGGATGCGGAACACGGTTGCAGATACTACAAGTCGCAATCAAACAGTACAGGCAGCACGGAACTATGTCACATCACGAAGCGGATCGGCATCTGTGTACGCCGGCTGGATACACCGCGTACTTAGTGAACAACCACAACATTCGTAGGTGCACTGTAACCGGGCACATGTAGTGTATACATGCCGCTTGGCAGGTTTCGAGTGTCGATGGTTACTGATCTGTGTTCCAATGGAACATCTATCACCACGTTTCCAAGCGCAGACACCATGCGAATTCGTCCAAGAGAAGGGCCACACTCAATAGTGATGTTCTCGTTCGCAGGATTCGGATATACAACAGGTTGCACTTCGGTTGTTCCACGTACAGAAGCAACACCTTTAGGCGGTGTAAGCTTTAGTATCATCTGTTTGCCTTCGTCTACCGACACAAAAACACTTCCATCGGCAGATACGGCCAATCCAACTGGTCTACCCCAGCGAGTGGCTACATTCGTTGTGTCGTTTATAAACCCTGTGCAAAAATCGCGCACAACGTTGGCAATAGTATCGGCATCGTTGTCGAACTCTAAGAACACAATCTTCGCACCGCTTAGAGGATTCCTGTTCCACGATCCGCGCATGGCCATAAAGGCTCCATACCTATGCTCTTCTATGGGGGTGAAGTCTGTAAACACAAGAGCCATTGGAGCACAGTGCGACGTTACAAGTGCGGCGGGTGGCACCATACTTTGTACAAGCATCGAATCGGCGCGAGTTATAGGAAGAAGATCCTGGTAATCGCCTGTAAAGGTAAAATAGCGCTGGTAATGATACGCGTACGGATAACCATAGAATCCACCGTCTCGCACAATGTCTACCCACTCTGGTGGAACATCGTTTCCTTGGTTATCACTGCCATTATTGTTCGCCCATATTGCTCCTGTGCGTGGATGCAATGTTAAACCAACGGCGTTGCGCACTCCTGTGGCTACAGTGTGTCGTCCGGAACCATCGAACTCGTACTCTTCGATTATTGCGCGATTTAACTCCCTATCGGCATTACCGCGCGAGCCAACACTTACAACAAACTTCCGCCGCAGAGTGTCTACAACCAATGTTCGTGTGCGATGATTGCCCCCTGTCTGATTGGGCTGCGATGATTTATCTACAACGGTTACTCTGTTGTTGAAGACGTACGAGGACTTGTCTGACCGCCATAGTTTAACAATGCCTGCCTCTTGGCACACATACATCGTATCGCCCCAAAAACGTACGTCGTGACCATACGAAAAGCCGCCCGCTGCTACGATCATCGTATCGGCTATTCCATCACGATTAACATCCGGCAAAGCCAATACGTTGCCAGCATTCATGTTGGCAACAAAGAGCACGGAGTCGGGTCCCCAAGACATAAACCGCGGCTTGCCAAGGCGTGAACCAGCAAAGAACACCGATGCCGTCCAACCCTCCGGAACATTCACCTTGTGGACAGAAGGATCGAGTGCAATAGACGAGTACTTGGAAGGCACAGAAATCGTAGCAGCACGAAGGTCGCCACTACTCTTTGGTGTCCATGGAATGGTCCCCGGTTCTTGCGCCCTAATGTGCTCCGGGTAAATGATGAAACACGAGAGTATACCAGCGAAGATCGCTTTGAAAGCAGTGGTATTCATAGGGTAGAAAATCTACGACAAAAAAAGAAAAAGCCCCTTCTCGCATATGGCAAGAAGGGGCTTTATGATCGAAATTACTCGGCTTACTTCACAACAGAGATGCTTTGAAGTTCGCTTGTGAACGGACCGCTGATTACACGGTAGAAGTACGTTCCAGCAGGGAGACGGGAGAAGTCTACTGTTGTTTCGTACGCACCAGCTGCTGTCTTTTCATCTACCAGAGTTTGTACTGCTTCACCCATGCTATTGTAAAGAACAATGCGTGTGTTAGCATTCAAACCTACAGAGTAGCTGATTATACCAGTGTTTGATACTGGATTCGGACGAACAGGAGTTACAGTGTAAGCAACCGATCCAACGGACACGAGGCGCGTTGTTGTTGCACATGGCATCTCGACGGTGATCTTTCCTGGCTCATCGCGGAGAAGTGTGTAGTCAAGGCGCTCACCGGAGTTATCATAGTCTACCCAGTAGCTATAGATATTCAGCGGTGAAACGAACGAACCAACACGGTTACCGAGGAGAGCATCGAACGTTACCTTGAACACCGGCACATCAATGTTGCGAAGAGGGCTCTTCACTGCACGACGATCTGCGATGTCGATTTCGAGGGAGTTCGTTGCGTCGCCTGGACGTCCAAAGCGATCAACCTTGATAACAGTCCAACCTTCGGACTGTGTACCAACCGTGATGATGTCGCCAACATTAATCCGTGGCTTCACAAGGATTGGGTCGTAGCTGAGACGTACACGTAGCTCTGTGAGACCTACTGCATCGATAGACTCAGGGATAGCCGACAGATTAACCGCAACGTCTACGGGAGCTCCACCTGGTGCAGCCGTGTATTCGCCTACGCCGTTCGTGGACTCGAGGAAGAGACCGTTACCGGAAACTGTAGCTGTTTGAGTCTTGGCAGAGTTACGATCGTCCGTGAACACGATGTCGGCAGTGAACTTGTCGTTGCGCCATACGATACCTTGCGTGTAGGCCTTTTCGTACCACTTATTTCCCTTGTCTGCAAGGTTGGACTGACCATTAGCAAGTTTCGTTACGAAGTCTGGTGTGAAGGTTACGTTGATAACCTTTGTTTCACCCGGAGCTACGTCTACATACTGTTCTGCAACAGTGAAGCGGCTAGCATCAGGTCCTGATGGTTGCGAAATGTTGTAACGGATGATTGAGTTTTCTGTGTGGCGAATAGAAACTGGGATAGTTGTGCTGTTAAACACATACTGATCTCTTTCACCGCCTTGAACTACGAACTCACCACCCTGTACGCGCGCCGTGATCTTGTACGTTGGCTCGTACGTTGCCTGTCCGTTTGTGCCAACGTTCGTTTCAATAACGTATGGCGACTCGAAGTTACCTGCAACATCTGGGCTAAAGCGAACTTGGAGCATCATTGGTGCATCACCCGGCTTGATAACCCATGGGCTTTGAACCGAAGGTGCATTCAAGAGTTCGAACTTCGTTGCAGCATCTGTGATGCGGATGTTCGTGATCACTACATCATACGATCCAGATGAATTACCTGTGAGCGTATTCGACTGACCTAGGTAGTGTTCGTTCGTGATTGGAATTTCCAGCACTTGTGCTGCATCGCCAACATTGAATGTACCTGGGAAGTCGAGATCTGCACCCTTTACTTGTGGTTGCCATGCACGACCATTCAGTGGTGCCTTTACGTCAACAACCTTACCGTCGGCAGCACGTGTTGAGAACACGATTTCGCCTACGTAGTCGCGTTCTGCAGCACGGTTGGCTTGCTCTGTTGGAACAAACGCTACTGTTACGTACCTGCGTTGTTGAGCGGACCCACCGATAAGCTGTACTGGGAACGATCCAACATCGCCAAGATCAACGATGCGGAAGCTAGAAGCATTTGCACCGGTGATGGTTGGCTCGTTATACGTAACTGGCTGATTGCCGAGGTTCTCGAAGTAAATCTTCTGCGTGTACTGCGTAATGCCTTGGCTTGTTTGAATGTTGTCGATAACGCGCTCGATCCATGGGGATGAGTATGCGCTAAGTTGAACATCGTTACCGCGGCCTTGGAGAACAGCTATGGAGTCTACTTCACGTGCGTTTGAGTAGAAAGGAACGTCTACGCGATGATCAACGCCAACTTGGCCCTTAGGGCTGTAGGTAACCTTGAACTCGTACTTGCCATTTCCTTCAATGGTCATCGGGAAAGCACCGGCAAGGGGCTTACCGTCCATTGTTGTTGGGTTGAAGAAGTTTCCTGTGCCATCGAGAAGCGACTCATTAAAGCCAGAAAGGAACAAACCTACACGGCTTGCATTACGGATTTCAACCACGCGTTCAACACCAGGCGAACTTGCTGGGATTGTTCCCCAGTCTACGTCTGAGACATAAATCTTTGGCTCTTCACCGCGGACGCGTAGTTCAACCGTCTTCTGATCGTAGCAAGCAAGTTCTACAATCACCGTGTCTACAACTAGCGGTGCGGACTGAATTGTAGCTGTAACACTGATTTCGCGTGTGCCAGATGGATCAATGGTAAATGGTCCTGCGGGATTCACATTGAATACCGTTGAGCCAGCCATAAGCTTAACACGGCGTACAAGAACTGGTCGGTCATTCGACTCGTTCTTAATCGTGAACGTGAGAGTGGACGGTGTGTTAAATGCCAAAGTGCCGAAGTCGAGCTTTGATGGCGTCCACGTAATCTTGTCGGCTGTGTATGTGTACGTCTTTTCAACAAACTTGCCTGAACGAGATACTACGCGAACGGTTGCCGAGGCATCCTTCGACTTATCAAGCACCTTCAAGCGGAACGTTACGTTGCGATCTCCGCTATTAAATTCTTCGTCAACAATCAGCTCATAGTTGGCCATGTCTTCGGGATACACCGCGAAGATCGAACCACACTGTGTGTTTTCCGGTAGAATTTTGCCTTCGCCAGTTACATCACCGCAAACGATCACTTCAGATACTGCAAGCGAATCGTCGCAAGGGATTGTCATGTCGATCGAAACAGGTGTGCCATAAGCACGACCTTGCTGCAGACCGTCGAGCGATCCGTAGTTCCAAGCAACCCAACGAACAGAAGCATCATCCGACTCAACAAAGTGATCGCCAGATCCGATTGGTGTTGCGATGTATGCATACTCAGTGCCGGCGATCAAACGCATAGCACCACCGAATGCTGATGTAAGCGAGCGACCGTCTACCTTGATCTTACCAATTTCCGACTTCTTGAACACGATGTTAAAGAAGTTGTCCATTCCTTCTGGAGCATGGAACACTGCGTAGTCTACCCAGCGATCTACAGAAGGAACATACTGGAGCATAGGCATGCCAGATTCAACCGTAGGGTGTCCTTGTGCTTCTTCACCTTCTTTAGCTCCGCTACCGCGAAGGGCCGGAGGAAGAATCTTTGCATAAGACTTGCCATACTGCCCCATAAGTACTGGCTTATTCGATTCCCAATATGTTGGGACCTGGAGGTCTGTAACGAGGCGTGTTTCGCCACGCTTCAAACTCCACACATTCATCATTTCCGAACCGTCCTGACGCATGGAACGTACCACGGTACCGTCTTCGAGAGCAACAACACGAACAACATCACCACGGTCATCATCGATGCCAAATTCAACAGAACCTTGGCCGGTTACGCGAGCTGGCGTGTATTTGCAAGGTGTTGTTACAAACTTTGTTCCGGCCATTTCCAGTGGAAGCATGGCGTCGTGAACGTTGCTACGAACGAAGTGAGCTTCTGCCGCGAACATACCCGTTGGTGGAAGCACGTCTGGGTAGCGCATGATGGCTACCTTGGTATGACCAGAAACAACGCCAACCGGCTTGCTTGCACGAATCAACGTACCTGTGAGGTCTGTTGTCCATTCCTTATTCTGATCCTCAATAATCTTTGCCTTGATGAGGAATGTTTCGCCACGCTCGAGGTTGATTGTTTGTGTTGCACCCTTGCGAACACTTGGAGCTTCAACGCCACCTTCAGTGTCTACTGTTGGTGTGTACGATACAACTGTGTTGTCCTTATCTGCGATGATCAAGATCTGCGACGGACGGTACTTGTAGCCGGAGCTATTGCCGTAACGGTCTTGATAGAAGTTCATCGAGTAGTAATTCTTGCCCCACCCTTCAACAGGAAGGTGGCGAGCCATTTCACCATTACCCATCCACGCTTGATACGTGGTAACCGAGATCGGCTTCTTCGACGTAACAAGGATTCCGTAACCCTTGCGCGTTTCGGACTCCTGATTCATGTACGCTGTGGTTACAGGAATCTTCAAGACCTTATTGGCCTCAACTGTGTACTCGCGGTCAATTCTTGCAGCATCGTTGATGCCTGCAGGCGTTTGAACACGCACGGTGGTCTTCGTCTTCGAAGAGATGAACAGCTGCATTGGCTGTGGCATCGGCTTCTCAGTCGGACTTGCCCAAACTTGTGGGAACGCTACAACATAGCGCCTACCCTCAGTGAGGACCATGGTACCACGACGTTCGGTAGTCTTCGTGTCCGAAGCGAACGTGCTTAAACCACCGATCATTGTCAAAAGGACAACGAGGGCGGTCTTCATTGTGGTGGAAACAAGTCTCATGGACTTACTCCTAGGTGAAAAATGGAAACTGTTGGATGTCATGTTCAATCTCTTAAAATACAAGAAAACCGGTCATGTGCAACGCTAACTCTCTGGTTAAACCTGTGTTTACGCGCACACTATGCTTTCTCATCCCCTAACAACATCAGAAGTGGAAAAAGGTTTCACACTTTTGAAAAAATATTTTTGAGGTTATCCACACACCGGTTTGCCCTGGGTTCGATTGGAAGAACAATGGCAACCAACAACGCTCCTACTAACACATCCACAACGTAGTGATACCTAAGGTAAACCGTTGATATAATTAGACTTCCGCCAATTACAACGAAGAACCAACGGTATCTGCTTCGGTTTTTGAACCCCAGTACAAGGTTGGTTAGGGTTAACATGGTATGTCCGCTTGGCATACAGTCGCGATTTACCACAGAAATGGGGTCGGTAGCATTCCAGGGGATGCCCCCTCCCACATTAACAAGGTGCCGGAGCAGATCGGTAACAGCCAACCCGGGCAGATCCAGTGATAGCGCGGAATAATCGTGTAGCGTAAACCGTGGCCCGATGGCGGGCATTGCAAAGTACAGGAGGTACGAAACGAAGTAGCAGAAGGCCATGGCTCTCGCGAACTCCACGAGTTTGGGTAGGTCTCCACGTCTCCAAAGCTCAACGGCCTGCATAATAGGGAGCACGTAGAACAGGAAATAACAGATCTGGAGGTACTCGGTTACAACGGGAAAGCTCCACTTCTGAAGCCAAACGGTTGGATCGAGACCAAAGATCAAGCGATCCACGGTTATAAGAACGTCATCGTAATCAACCGGGTGCACAATACGTACAAATGCGTGCGTTTGATCGTACATCATGTAAATAACGGGAACGATATAGAAATACCGTATCATGGCAAATAGCCGTAGTCCGGTTAGCCCCTTGAGGAGAATGGACCCTCCAATCACCGCCGCAATAAGAACATTTTCGAAGAGTATGCTTGAGGCCTTGGGTACATACGGGTACAGCACCAATGCCATAGCGCTATAGAGCACGCACATACACAATGTGTACATATCTAACGAACACAGCTCGGAACGAAGCCGATGAAAGAGGTCGGCAACTGCACCAGATTGGCTAACACTCATCCGTTTACGAGCTCACGAAATACCTGCAATAGTTCGGGTGGTTCCAACTGCTCTGCACGTGTTTTTGCCAGATCAAAGCCCGCAGCGTGCGAAACAGAACCTACGCCACCAGTGCGTTGACTGCGCCACTGGGCAAGAGCGTTTGTCATCACTTTGCGGCGCTGCGAAAATGCAGCACGAACGAATTTCAAAAACTCAGAGGCATGGTCTGGTTCTCGTGTGATGGGCAACAGATCAAACGCAACAACACTCGAGGTTACATTAGGCCTAGGATAGAACGACCCTGGTTGAACGTGGAAGAGAATCTTTGCGTTGGCATGCAACCATGCTGCAACACTCAAGATTCCATAGTCCTTGGTGCCGGGAAGCGCAACACACCGGCGAGCAACTTCGCGCTGCATCATCATTACCACCCGGCCTACATCTGTATGTTGCGCAAAGGACCAAAAGAGTAGCTCCGAAGTAATGGAGTATGGAATATTGCCTATAATTTTCCTGTGGCTCCGAGAAACGCTTGGAAATTGTTGCGCACTCGAAGTAGTGAGTGCATCTGCGTGGACCACTCGAAACTTTGGGCTTGCAGCCCAAGGCTGTGCTTGAATTGCCTGTACGGCTCGCTGGTCTAACTCAACGGAATGCACGGAGCTACAACTGCTGGAAACAAGGTGTTGTGTTAGCGCCCCAGTTCCCGGGCCAACTTCCAGCACAACATCGCCGGGCACTATCTGGAGGGCCTGCACGATTTTCTGCGCAACTCTTACATCTGTAAGGAAGTTCTGGCTGAAACTCCGAAGTGGTTGCAGCTTGGTCACAGCACCTGTATGTCCTTGTGGGCCGACCTAAAGTCTGCTACGAGTTTGCTGAGAGACGCAGAAACAACGGAAACGTCTGCAATAGTGGGCATAAAGTTTGTATCGCCATTCCAACGCGGCACGATGTGCACGTGAAGATGTCCGGGCACGCCTGCCCCACCTGCCGACCCTTGATTTATGCCAACATTCATTCCGTGGGGTTTCATCACTATCTCGATAATCCGCATGGCGTGGCGAACAGCAGCCATGAGTTCCGCGCTTTCGGTCTCCGAAAGAGATAACAGGTCTGGAATGTGGCTTGTGGGGGCAACTAATAGGTGTCCGGCATTATACGGGAACCTATTCACTACAACAATGGCGCTTCCGTGCGCACCAACAAACGTGCCGTTGGCTTCCTCTCCAGTTTCTGCAGCGCCACATAGGAAGCAGGTATTAGCGTTATCGCGGTCTGCGTCTTGCACATATTCGGACCGCCATGGAGACCACATGTTCGAATTCATACTTCTGTCCGAAAACAGCGATGCCCGCCGAAGCGGGCATCGATCGTTCAAATGATTTCAACGTTAGATGGCAAAGCGAATGTCGATGCCTGCTTGGAAGGCATTGATGCGGAGGTTATCTGCTTCGGATACCTTCGTTACACCAAAGTTGTAATACATCGAAGGCACAAGCAACACCTTACCAACTGGAATTTCGTACTGCAAACCTGCCTTGATGGCAATGCGGATGGCAGAGTGCCCAGGGATGTCGTCGCGCGCTGTGATAACGGTGCGGCCATCATTCTGATATTCACACTCGGGACAGAACGAGGGATCGAACTGTGCATTCAGTGGCTCAACAAGGTTCATTGCCTGCACGCGTTCAGCACTTAGAACGTACCCAATGGTTGGACCAACGGTAATTCCAAAGTTGGAATTAAAGAGATTAAGCTTGTACATGATCTCGAGATCGAGTACCGAGTACTTGATGTCTGCCGTGTGGTTTACCGTTGAGTATACAACCTCGCCCGTTGTGGTATCACGCGAGGGGAGCTGGTCGCCTTCCTCCGTGTAACCGCCTGGCAAGTAGTTGTAGAGCAACCTTGCAATGATAGACGACTTCGAATCTCGGGGCTTTCCAAGCAGGTACTCAAAGGATCCACCGAAGTAGTATCCGTTGGCGGTTCCCTGCTCAAAGGTTGGGCACAACACGTCGCCCGCTACCGACTGAAAGCCGGAAGAGTGCAGCGTTCTATTGTAACCAACCACTGGTCCCACGTAGATGCGTGGGGCGCTCTTTTCCGGTACTAGCGGATTTGAACGCGCGCCCAGCTCTTGCTGTGCAACCATGCTCCCCGTTGCCGCGAGGAATACCGCAACAACGGCGGTAGCAACTCTCCTCATATTCCTGCACCCTAGTTGACGATGATGATCTGGCATTCAGTCATTCCGGTGTTATGCCTGAAGATCAGGCGATAAACGCCGGAAGCCCAACCGGAACATGAAAAATTACAATGTTGGAGCCCCTTTTGCAAAGAGATTCGTTCATTTACGATAAATCTTTGTCCACGAAGGGGTTCTGCCAACACTTGAACATCCATTTCTGTTGATGCCTCAATTTCGATGGAAACCACGTCCCGTGCGGGTTGCGCCAGTGGTTTGGCTGCTGCAATCGCACGATTTCCGAAACTCACAACTCGTTGTGACGGTCCGCACGGAGAAACGCCTAAAACCTGCTCCGACAGTGGTGATTGTTGCGAACATTGCGTTTCGTCTAATGATGCTCGCAATGAAAATGTTTCCGGATTCGCCCAAAGAAAAGAGCCCGGAACTTCGATAGTGGCCTTCCATGCGCCCCTTAGAGGACCAAGATTTCCATGCAGTTTATCGCCTTGAATGGCTACGCCGATGGATATCATTCGAGGAGCAAACGGAAGCTCTTCCACCTCCGCCTTGGCCACCCAACGCGGGTCTACCTGAAACCTCGTTGATGGCAAATCACATGTAAAGGACACATCTGCTGAGGCATCCTGACTGGTGAGCTGCTGGAAATTCAGCCTTAAGGTAGCTGGTCCCACGTTGTAAGGAGGGGGCGTGGCAACGCGGATATCCGCCACCGTTTCCGGCACCTCGAGCCGAACCGAGGCCCTAGCCGAGTAGACACCTCCGATGCTGTCTACGGCTCGCACGAACAGCCGAGAATCCGATGCTCGATTGAACATAACAGCCGTATCAATGGTAACTGATTCAAAGGCAGGCAGGTGTATCGGCGTAGGAACCGCAAGGTGCAGTGTTTGGCCGTCTACATCGAGTTGAAGTGTATCAATTCGGGCAGGTCCGTTTCCGGAGTTTGCAAGGTTTACCCTAACCGGCACGGATGTGCAGACAGTTGCTTTCGCGTCAACCAAAAGAGTTAAGCCTACAACGGCGGTGGCGCGTTCAAAAGACGTTCCTTGCACGAGAAAACTCGCTATGCTTCGTTCGCCCATTGGTGCTGCGTTGCACTCAATAGTTACCGTACACTGGTGAGTACCAACTCGAGAAGGACGGAACTGGATATTGTTCCGCAGTGTACTGCCTTCAGTAAGCGTTGTTAGCTCAAGAAGCGTTGGTGGCAGGACAAACGAGGCCACATCCGGTCCGCTTATCGTAACAGAATACACTGCTAGGTCGCTGTTGCCGCCTGAGAAGCCGGTTTGCACCAGATCAACGATGGAATCTTTCGTTGTAGCTACCTCAATGCTTCCCATATCAATGTTGGCAACGTTGATATCGGGCATCGTACCAATGCCGATAAGGGTAATTCCAATACTGTCGTGACCGCGCCAGTCTACGTCCATCTTCGCCTCGGTGGCCTGTAGTCCGCGCCGGGTGGGCAAATAGCGTAGAGACACTACCAAGGAATCGTTGGGGGCTAGTGAAACAGACTTCATGGAACTCCCAAGGTCTGCGAAGTCATAGCCAACCAATGCACTGGAATCGATCCAAAGTGTTGTAGCGCTGGTACCGCTATTTCGAATGGTCACAGCTGTGTCATTCCTGGTTCCAATGTGCCTCTTACCCCAATCAACAACGATAGGCAGAATACGAGGCCGCACACCTCGTGCCTTCATTTTTGCCAGTAGGCCCTGCGCCGGGCTGCTCTGAACCACGTCTGAGCGTTCAACGGGACCTTCGCGCTCGGGTGTAAAACACACATCTAACCAAAGTGTGTCTCGCGGACGCAGTAGTCGCGGCAGGCCGAGACGCGTTATGTCTACGGTGAATCCGGCAGTTACTGCGGCCACATCAATTGCGGTAATCGTTATGTCTACTGTTCCCTGATTCGAGATGGGAATCCTGCCGCACGCGGTGTCGCCAAGGCGCACGTCTCCTAGGTCTAGCGGCTCTGTTTGTATCGACGCAAACCCGCGAGTTTGTATAGACACCATCTGAATGAGCTTGCAGGGGTATTCAAACACGAGCGATCCAATGGCGTTCGTTGTGTCTTTTGTTGGGGTAAAACAAATCTCGATCGCCATGCTGTCGCCTGGTGCGAGTATAGAATCGCGCGCGACTCCCTGTACCCTCAGTCGGGTATCTCCCGTGAGAACAACCCCCATAATCTTCACGGGTGTTGAGTCGATGTTTCGTATAACAACGGTGGTGCAGATTCGCTCGTTGCCGTCTACACTAATAAAGATGCTCTGTGGCACCTGCACGTTGGGTGCGTCATAGGTATAAAGCCACTCCCTGCCATTACCCTGATTATCCCACGCATTGAAGACAATCTGGGCGTCTTTCCATAAATCCCGAACCTCTGCTTCGATTTCGCGCCGTCCCTCTTCGTCCTTAACGTCGGAAAGATACCATCGGTAGTTAAACGTGCGCGGTTGTTGAACGCTGACTTCTTTAAGCAGTGGTTGTTTGATGGAGTAGTCGTAAACCGATCCAGATATCGTCCCACAATCAACAAGCAAGTTATATGCGGGAGGCGTGTCATCCTCTTCCTCAATCGGATCGTAAGAAATGCCATAAATGTTGGCGTATGAATCTACTTCTGATGTGCCATACATTGTACCGCTAAACAGTCCCGAATCTGCACTGATTATGTGCGACCCCTGACTCATTTGAACGGTTGTCCAATGCAACGAAGTTCCGGGAATGATCTGATTGCGAATAGTCGGAGACGCGTCTGTTACAAGATTCCCACCAATTCGCAAAGAATTTAGAGCTGCCGCATTACAAACGATATTGAGAAAATAGTAGAAGCGCTGGGAGGGGCGGCCTGTTACCTCGAGCTGTGGGAACTGGAAGAGTGCCGAGCGGACAAAATGTTCGATCGCGGGCACAACAACCATGGCCGGATCGGAATTGATATTTGATCCGCTGTTGCTGCTCATGAACTGGGTTACGAGAAACCTGTCATCGCTCGACCAGGACGCGGGCTCGCGTAACTCAACATCAACCCAGTCTCCAGGACTTGTGAGGTAGAACACTCGTGTACCACCGCGCGTTACGAGTGTAACCTGCTGGTTTGCTCTCGAACCCATTATACGGAACACATCATTACGCGTGGTTCCATAGAATGCAGACGTTGCATACGCTACCCCCCATTTGTCGATGCTGGGGAGTTGTTCAACCAAGTGATCTTTAGATAGGGTTGAATCACAGGGAACACTTGTGCGCTGATGCCCCGATAGAACTGCAATTGGTGCGCTCGACGAAATGTATGATCCAGTTAAGTCGTCTCCACCGTGCCTGGTGCCGAGCGCTTGCACAAGGTAACATTCACCCTTCTGGAGAAGAATGCGCCAGGGTGTTCGCGCCGGCACACGGTTTTTAGTTTCGGTGGCGGTGCTGATATCTACCCATGTGTTGTTTTCAACAGCGATGATCATGAACTCACCTACACGTGGGGTACGTGTGTAGATGTTGCTGCTTCTACGAGAGTCGTACCAATCTGTGGGCCGATTAACAGTAAAATATTGCTGACCCAAATGTCGAATCGGAATGGCAGTATACGAATCCGACGACTGTGCAATTGTATTCAATGCGTATACCACAATGGGTACGTCCGACTCTATAAAGACCGCTCTATCAAAAGCACGCTCGGAGGCATTCACCACGTGAATCGCATGAACATCCTCCTTTCGAACTGTGTTTGCTGGCACGAACACTGTGTACGTGCCCGTAATGCTCGATCGAATGGTAACACGAGCATCGTATTTCGATGAGATGAAAATCTGAATTCGTGGGTCGGTACTGGCTTCGAGAATCTCGTTTGCCATGAAGCCCACAACAAAACTCGTTCCCTCGAGCGACGAAGCACCCTTGCGCGGTAGAACGCGCTCCACTTGGGCAGAAACTCCCAAGAGAGTTGCGCCAAGTACAAGCAAAGAAACGACCACGCGGAGGAACATTAGGCAGGTACCGAACAATCCGCAAACAGCTAGGACCTATTCTAACACTTATTCGGCAAAAACGTTACGGAAATTTCATGGACCGCGGTTTCGGAGCCGGCAAAAGCCGTGGCCGATCCGTGCGCCAGACGAAATTTGGCAGGCGATATGTGGTAGCTCGGCCGGAAACAACCGGTTCGGGGTGGTGTTCGCCTTCTACGCCCCCTAACCAATACACATCCGAGAGTACACCAGAGGTAAAATCCGCTTCGATGGTGTCTGACGCTACCGAGGCAAGCCCCTCTCGCCTCTCGTCCTCGGTACGAAACGTGATACTCCGAGCCGAGCCGCTTGACACAAGCCGACGAACGGTGTCGTTTTGAATGGTAAGACGGATCTGACCGCCCCCTATCTGATCGAACCGCTCGTTATCAAGGGTGTCCGTCCGCGACACAAGAATGGCGTTCCCCATGCCAATCACGGCTTCGAGAACACGCCCCGGTGCCTCGGCTATAATTGTATCGGCTTTCAGGAGCATCGAGTCTGACCACAAAACCGGCAGCTCATAGAGGTTGAACCGGCCGGTGGACTCTGAATACAACATCCTTCCTGCTTTCGCAGACACGGAACCACGTACCAGGCTTGCATTCCCGAAGGCCTCGAAGGAATCCGATTCCGTGCTCGAAACAAACAGTATGGTATCTGCCAGCACCAACAGAGTATCGTTGATACCAGCCGTGTCCGTCTGCCATAAGCGCGCGCTTCCCACCATGCGCATCAGACCCATGCCGGGCTTGCGCAATCCGGTATCGCCTGCCATCACAACGCTACCGTCTCTGTTCGTAAGCAGCACATTCCCCACGGCAAGAGCGGTGTCCTGATCCCGGTCATACACCAATGCATCGGCCCATAAACTCGTGGAATCGTCGAGCGCGCGCACACTATCTGCGAACGTGGCGATATGGGTCTTTGTGGAGTACCAGCCCCGGCGCGAGGCAATCTTGCTCCCCCGCTCCAAGACCTGCAGTCCGCGAGGAGCCGTGGCAATAAACTGCACACCATCGTAGGAAATGAACGGAGCCGTAACAACCGCTCCTTGCTGAATGATCACAACGTTACCGGATAGATCTGCTCGATTATCCACGAGGTACTGTGTGGCGCGGTCGCACTTGACCGTCACGTTTCCCTGCGTAAAACGCACGTTACCAATAAACTCACGGGTGCCGGTGTTTATCTGTCCGGTGCCAACAAGAGAATCTGCATGCTCCAAGATGATCGGAAGTGTGGGTCCGGCTTGCTGCGAATACACGCTTCCGTAACCAAGAGTGAGGAGAATGATGAGAGTTATTCGGCGGCACATATCCGTCAAAACTACGTTTGCGCGAGAGAAGGAGCGGTTCATCCGTAACTTTGAATCACGATCCGCTTGTTTTTCACAACATTCTCGAGTTTCTGTGCACGATGTTGGCTTGCGTCCGCCTGAGCGGGCAGTTATTGTTTCTGTTGTTAAGAAGGGGGCCGATCCGGAGATCGTACGAGAGCATCTCGACGAGCTAACACTGCTTCTCGACACCGCAGGTGCGGAAGTTGTGGCAAGACTAACGCAGGAACGCGAAAAGCCAGATATCTCCACGGCGTTAGGTAAAGGCAAGGTTGCTGAGTTAAAAGAGCTTGTGGAAACCACAGGTGCGCAAACTGTTGTTTTCGACGACGAGCTTACCCCTGCGCAAGTGCGAAATCTGGAAGAAGAAACAACCGTAAAGGTGCTCGATCGCAGTGGAGTTATCCTCGACATCTTTGCCTCGCGGGCACGGTCTCTCGAAGCGCGCACACAGGTAGAGCTTGCGCAGCTCGAGTACCTCCTACCGCGCCTTACACGCATGTGGACCCACCTTTCCAAGCAGTTTGGTGGCATTGGAACAAAGGGTCCGGGCGAAACGCAGATCGAAACAGACCGCCGGATGTATCGCACACGGATGCAGCGCCTACGCGAAAAACTCGTCGAAATAGACGGACAGCGCAAAGTGCAGCGGAAAGGCAGAGAAGGTATGCCCCGTTTTGCCCTCGTTGGATACACGAATGCCGGAAAGTCGTCCTTGATGCATTGTATCACGGGCGCCGACGTGTTTATCGAAGACAGACTCTTCGCTACCCTCGATACTACGGTTCGCTCCGTCGAACTTCCGTCAGGTCAGAAGGCAATTCTTTCCGATACCGTTGGATTTATCCGCAAGCTGCCTCCGCAGCTTGTAGCGTCGTTTCGATCAACTCTGGCCGAGACCCTCGAGGCAGACGTGATTCTCCACGTTGTAGACATTTCCAACCCACACTTCCGAGAACACATTGCGGTGGTAGACGAGACTCTCCGCGGACTGGGCGCAGCAGACATTCCGCAAATTTTTGTGTTCAACAAGATCGACCTTGTAGATGATCCGCATCTAATAGACGACACCGAAGCCGAATACTCCAACTGTGTGTTTGTTTCTGCTGCAAGGGGGCTAAATCTCTCCAGATTGCTTCAGCGCATGCAGGAAACCTTCGAAGAAAGCGCCGTTTTGCGCACACTCGTAGTTCCGTACGAACACATGCGGGTTGTTTCGCGGGTGTACCAGGACGTGGAGGTATTGTCGCGCACCGACCAAGATGAAGGAATACGCTTGGCAGTGCGTGTACCGTCGGATAAATTGCCGGAGTTCCGGCTTCGATATCAGGAATTCGAAGTAACAGACGAACCATTCCCATCCACTCACTGAACCTGTTCCATGGCAGCCCTCTGGATACTCATACTTGTTGTTACCACATACGTGGTTACGATTGGAATAATCGTGGTTGGACAAGAGGTTCATCCACTTGCGGCGTTTGCCCTTTTTGGCCTCTGTGTTTACGGCTCGTTCAAGTTGTTTCAAGCTCGTATGACGCGGTTTTAAGGCACACGTACACGTATGCTGCGTAAGCTCAACATTCGTTCGTTTGCGTTAATCGACGAAATCGAATTGGATTTTCCTGAAGGCATGACGGTGTTCCTCGGAGAAACCGGTGCGGGAAAATCCATCATCATCGACGCACTGGCCGCTGCCTTGGGCGAGCGTGCTACGTCGGACGCGGTGCGCCAAGGTGCCCGCAAGGCAGTGGTGGAAGCAAGTTTTGTTGCATCGCGCAATTCACGCGTAGACGAGATACTCGCAGAGAATGAGTTACACTGGGATTCACCCGACCTAGTGCTCCGAAGAGAGCTCTCCCCTAGTGGTGGCTCCCGCTCATTTGTTAATGATACACCTGCTCCGCTTGCTGTACTGAAAGAACTAGCCACTCATCTTATTGATTTTCACGGTCAGCACGATACAACGGGGCTAATGAGCACTCAGCGGCATCGAGATCTGCTCGACGATTTTGCAGGTGCCCAGGCTGAGGTGCAAGAAATGAGAGAGCGATGGTTGGAGTACGCCGCGGCGCGCACCTCACACGCCACCCTTCTCGATCGGGCTCGCACCTCGGATGCAGACAGAGTGCGGCTCGAGTTTCTTGTCAACGAAATTGCGTCCGTAGACCCCTATCCGGGAGAGGACCTAGCCATAGACAGTGATTTATTGCGTGCAGAGGCAAGAGAGAAAATCTTAACGCTGGCCAATACTTCACGCGAGGCACTCTACAATGCAGAAACCAATGCTTACGGTTTGTTACGCGATGCCATTTCAAGTCTGCGCGAGCTCTCGGCCTTCCACACGGAACTAACACCCGCCATTGAAGACTTGGAAGCTGCCGCCGTAAGCGCAAAGGAAGCAGCACTTACGCTGTCTTCTCTCGCCGAGGCCGATGACTTTTCCACAGAAGACCTCGAGCGGCTACGCATGCGCAAGGTGGATATTAACCGACTCATGCGGAAGTACGGGTCACTCGACGAAGCTCTTCGTTTTCACGAATCGCTAAAGGAAGAACTCGCCCAGCTCGAAAACCTAGCCGAAAACCTCGAGGATTCTGAACGAGCACTCCTACAATGCGAGCGCTTAGCACGCCGCGCCGCAGACACCCTCCGGAAAACACGGCAAGCAGCAAAAGAGCGGTTTTCGAAGTCCGTAGAGTCTACCGTCTCGGAATTAGGCATGCCCTCTGCACAGTTCGTAATCGACATTTCGGAAACCGACCTTGGTGTGAAGGGGGCAGACAAAATTGAGTTTCTCTTTTCCGCCAATGCGGGTGTTACCCCAAAGCCCCTTGCCAAGGTTGCATCCGGGGGAGAGCTTTCCCGGCTGATGCTTGCGATGAAAACAGCCCTGGCCAGCACTGGCTTTGCCGGCACAATGGTGTTTGATGAAATCGACACGGGTATTAGCGGTAGGGTTGCCCGCACCGTTGGCACGGTAATGATGGGGCTGGCTCAAACACATCAAATTTTGTGCATCACCCATTTGGCCCAAATCGCAAGTTTGGCGGGCACCCTTGTGCGCGTAGAAAAGACGGAGCAAAATGGCAGAACTGAGGTCTCGGCTGCAGTTTTGGCCTCAGACGAGGCACAACGAGAGATAGCAAAACTATTGAGTGGAGCAGATGTTACCCCTGCCACCTTGGAAAGCGCGCGCGAGTTAATGGTTGAGGCACTCGGGCATTCTGCACAAAAGCGGAAGAAGGGTTAGTATCTTGCGGACTCATGGATACGTTTCGCGACCCTTCACAAGCACCATACAACCAACGATACCTCACCATTGAGGAACTGGAGGATCGTCTGCATAGAAACGGCGACCCCATTTCGGTGCCTAAGGTCCTTGATGCCTATGAAATGGCCCACAACGTCCACCTCCATCAAATACGTAACGACGGCACCCCATACTTCTGGCACAGCGCGCGCACGGCACGAATCATCATGGACGAGCTTCATGCGTTCGACACAGATCTTCTTATATCGGCACTACTCCATGATGTGTTAGAAGACTCGAAGACCGTAACCAAGGGCGTACTTGAATACAACTTTGGCTCGTACGTTGCCTACGTTGTAGACATGCTTACGAAGGATCTTCAACGAGCGAAACTCGACCCCGACGGAGTAGACATTGCCCACGCCGAGAAGCTGAAAATGTCGAGTGAAGATTGCCTCATCATTAAACTGGCTGCTCGCCTCGACAACATGCGATGTCTAACATTTAACCTCAAGAAGAATCCATTGATCTACATCAACAATACTCTTGAGCGGTATGTGCCCATAGCAGAAGCCACCTCGAATGCACGTCTGCACTTCTTGGCACACTCTATACGGTCGGAAGCCAACACCTTTCTCGGATAGCTCTACATGACGAACCGAGATCTACTCGACACTGCTCTTTGCGCAGCCCGACGTGCTTCGGATATTCTCCGCAGCGGATTTGGTGGCAACATAGCGGCGTCCACAAAGGAAGGCCGGCACAATCTGGTTACCGAATTCGATGTGCGATGCGAACAAGCAATAATCGAGGAACTGCGCCGCGCCACGCCAAATGCAAGCATACTCGCCGAAGAGTCCGGTGCGAGTGGCACTCATGCAGACCTCCAATGGGTAATCGACCCACTCGATGGTACGGTGAACTTTGCACATGGCTTGCCCATCTTTAGCGTATCTGTTGCTGCGGTTCATAACGGCAGTCCGGTTTGTGGAGTTGTTATACAACCAATGCTAGGCGAAGAGTTCACGGCTGTTGTTGGAGAGGGGGCATTCCTCAACGGAAGACAACTTCGCGTGTCGGATACCGCTCCTCTTGGCCAGGCGTTTCTTGTAACGGGATTTCCCTACAACGTGCATACCAATCCGAAGTCCTGCGTTGATCAGTTTGTGCGACTCGTTTCATCGGGCATACCCATCCGCAGACTTGGCAGTGCCGCGCTCGACTTAGCCTATCTGGCAGCCGGACGTTTCGATGGATACTGGGAGGTGCATTTGAATGCGTGGGACATGGCCGCCGGTGTTTTACTCGTTACAGAGGCAGGCGGCACAGTATCGCATTATGGTGGAGAGCGATTCGTGCTTGGTCATAGCAGCATTGTTGCCACCAACGGCAAGATTCACGATGAGCTTGTACACGTTCTGGCAGAGGCCACCGCATGATTTTCCGTCACATGAGCGGCGCAGGCAACACATTTTTAGTGGCGAACGGAGCGAACTCGACCGATTTGTTAACGCCACACAACGTGCGTAGCATTATTGCTGAACATCCGCGCGCAGATGGCAAATCTATCGAAGGAGTTCTTGTGCTTTCGGCTCTTGGCCCTACGAGTTTTGCCGTGGACTACTACAACCCCGACGGGACACATGGGATGATGTGTGGTAATGGCGCTCGATGCGCCGTACGGTTTGCTGTAGATAATGGCGTAGATCCGAATGGTACAATTTCGTTTACGCTCAATAATGCCCCCTACCAGGCAGTATATAATCAAACAGGTTCCATCCAGATATTCTTTCCGCCGCCGCTGCACGAACACGTCTATCTTCCCGGCGAGTTAGATACGGTAGACGTGCCAATTCCGTACGTAGACGTAAACTCGGACCACGTTGTAATCGAGGGTCCCTTAGACGCCAACAGACCAATCGTTGGAATTCTGCGGCATCACAAGATGTTTCCGCGAGGAGCAAATGTGAACATGGTGGAGCAGAACGTGGACGGATCCTTCACAATAGCAACATTTGAACGTGGAGTAGAGGCAATTACCGGCGCGTGTGGCACGGGCGCTTTAAGTGCGGCGCTGGTATTATGGAGGCAAGGAAGGGCAAGCCACCAAGTAACTCTTGTTCCACCGAGCGGACGCAAGCTTGGCGTTACGATTCACCATAATGAGTCTACGGTAACCGGACTTACTCTTGAAGGAGATGCACAATATGACGATGTATGAGAGGGCAAAACAGCTCTACCCCGAGATGCTTGAAATTCGCAGACACCTGCATCGTAATCCCGAAGTGTCGTTCAGAGAATTCGAAACGTCGAAGTACATCTCTCAGCACCTAACTTCGTTGGGAATAGAGCACCGCAGTGTTGCCACTACGGGAATAGTTGCGCACATTGGTTCTGGCAGTTCGTGCGTTGCACTTCGCGCAGATATCGACGCGCTTCCAATTACTGAGGAGACAAACCTCCCCTACGCCTCGCAGAATCCCGGTGTTATGCATGCGTGTGGTCACGACACACACACAACGATGTTGCTCACTGCCGCCAGACTGCTAAAGGAACGGGAAGCAGATCTGGGCGGTGTGGTAAAGCTGCTGTTTCAACCAGGCGAAGAAAAATCCCCCGGTGGGGCGAGCATTATGATTGCAGAGGGGGCTCTTGAGAATCCCACACCACAGATCATGTTTGGCCAGCATATAAACCCAGACGCCCCCTGCGGAGAAGTATCGTTTGTTGCCGGACCCATGATGGCCTCGGCCGATGAATTGTATTGGACCATTCGTGGCTTTGGTGCACACGCAGCGCAGCCACACAAGGGTAAGGATCCCATCTTGGCTGCTACCGGCCTTGTGCAGCATCTGCAGTCGCTTATTACGAAACACCGCAATCCACTTCACCCCGGTGTGTTAACTATAACGTCAATCCATGGCGGTACCGCTACAAACATCATTCCCGACGTAGTGGAGATGAAGGGCACCCTTCGCTCGTTCGATGCAGAATGGCGGGAGATTGCCTGGAAATATCTCGAAGAACAGACCTCGGCGTATTGCGCGCTACACGGATGTGAGGGGGCTATCGAAATCCTCAAGGGTTATCCACCACTCGTAAATGATTCCGGTGCTGTGGAGTTTGCTCGGGGTGTTGCCAACGCTGTGTTTGGCTCGAAGAAGGTTTCTGATTTCGAACCAAAGATGTGGGCGGAAGACTTCAGCTTCTATACCGAACGGATGCCGGCCTGTTTCTGGATGCTTGGCGGACGCCCCCCGTTGGAAGTACGCATGCCGGGCTTGCATAACCCACGTTTTGCTCCAGACGAAGAGGCCATGATTGTGGGATCGGCACTGCTTGCGGAAACCGCCGTGCAGTTCTTACAGCGTGGATAGGCGATAGGTGCCCAATCTGTGCGCTGCTAGAAGCTGTATCCAACGGAGAACTGCGTTACGTTCACATTTACGTCTCCGTCGAATGACGTAGAGATCGTTGATAAGCCGCGCAGATACCGAAGATCGAACTGCAGATTTAACGCCGGCTTCCAGATTGCCCCGATCACTGCAAATCCCTGTCCATCCGTGGTAGTAGCATCTTTCGAACCAACATAGTGTGTGTATTGCGGTCCAAGTTCTAGCATGAGCTTAAGCGGCAGACCGATGCGCAACAAGACTGGTAGATTTATCGAGGTAGTGGCCACATCAGTCGACGTGCCATTCTGCGTAAGTGTAAACGATCGTTGGTCAAATGTGAGCTCGCAACCCAGTGCAATGAGATCGAAGAGTCCAACCTGCAAAAAGCCCCCTGCCTGCCAACCGAAATTGTCTGTACTCACTATTCCATCAGCCAAACTATTTGGGAACGTGTGATTAGTGCCTGTCTTGAGACCAAACTCGAAGAGCTGTTGCGCCGACGCACCGCCGGCGATTGCCAACATGGCTACAATTACAAGGATCGAACGGTTCACGCATGCCCCATAGAAAATATTGGCCGATGAATTAGGCGAATTTAGGCAAGGCGATCGCTGATCGATGCGGCACGCAGGGTAAAAATCGTTATCTCTGGTGGAATGCCGATCCGAAGTGGTGGTCCCACGGTACCAATTCCACGGTTTACGTAGAGATATTGATCTGCCTCTGCATACAGACCTGCCCACTGCTTGTAAACGTATTGTGCCGGACTCCATTCAAAACCAAGAAGCTGCACGCCGAACTGTCCACCATGTGTGTGACCAGAAAGCATAAGATTCACTGGTTGAGATCCACGGATTGCAGCATCCCAATAGGTTGGATCGTGCGCCAGAAGAATCGTTGTTTGATCTTCTTCCGTGCCACGAAGTGCTTTATCTATCCGTGCGAAATTTTGTTTAAAGCCCGTATTGTCTGTTCCGGCAACAACAATCGACGAACCGCCAACCGTTATTGTTCTGTGCTCGTTTATAAGCAAATCAATGCCGGTTGATCGAATTGTGCGAATGAGTTCTTGATGTTGCTGGGGAGTGTTATAATGGTCGTGATTTCCAAGTGAGGCAATCACTCCCAATGGTGCCTTTAGTTTCTGCATTTCCGCAGTGATAAGACTGAGTTCACTGGGTGTGGCGTTTACAAAGTCGCCAGTGATGGTAAGGAGGTCGGCTTTCGATGCAGCAATTAATCTACGAACCTCCTGGAACGGTCTGTGGTCTGGAAACGATCCGGCATGGATATCAGAAATCTGCGCAATGCGAATACCGTCGAAGGAACGTGGCAGATTGGATATCGGTACATCAACCTCAATTACCTGAAAGTCGTAAATCGTGCGCCACATGCCATTACCAACCAAAACGTATGGCACAGAGGCCATACCCCAGGCGGCCTTTCCAAGAAACGCCCTTCGAGAGTCCTCCGGTGGAACGTTATTCGAGGTGTCTGAAGACTTTGTTCTTGTCCATGAGATCTTCCGCACAAGTTGGAACAAATCTCGCACCAGCAAAACTGGTGCGATGCCAATCTTTGGTAAGTACCAGAGAGTAACGATTCCAAAGAGCACAACTTCAAAGCCATCAAGCCGGAAGAAGTGACGCCGAAGTACAACAGTCCAGTACAACCCCATCATAACGATGGAGAGAAGCACAACGGCTCGGTACCACCACCGATTGAGTGAATGGCGCAAAACGTATGCACGCCAGTGTCCTATAACATACGCATCGAGCAAAAGGAACACCGCTCCGAGTATGCTCGAAAACAGAAAGATATTCGGTTGTTGGCTCATGTATTCGCAGGTGGTGAAAGAGCAATGAAGAGCGCATCTGCCTCGGCCACAATCCTTGTTGGATCATCCGAGGCCCGTATCTCCGCATTGACGTATTTCTTTCGTCCTTCTTGCGAACTAATCCACGAGCGTACCTCATACTCCTTGCCAACCAGCATAGGTTGACGGAAGTTTACAGACAACCGAGCGGTTGGTGCGCGTATGCCCAATACACTGAGTGCCTTGCCCATCGTTTCGTCTAACAGCAGCGAAACAAAGCCACCATGCGTAGTGCCAAGCGCCCCCTGCATCCTTTCGTCGGGCTTCAGCCATGTTTGAATTGTGCCGTGAACACGATTGTGCACAAAGGAGAGTAAGAGCGACGAAGGATTAGCTCCTCCGCATCCCACACAACCATTTTCTCTGCGTGGACGAAGAATGGAGATCGCATTGCGCTGGTGCAGTGGGAGCAGGGGTATCCGTTGGATGCGGAATGGATCTACGAATGCGTAATACGGACCCCACGGTTCAATTGCCTGCGCAACTTCGGTGGCTACCGACGGTACGAGCCGAGCAAACTCACCCAGTGTGGCTCCGTGGTAGAGCACTCCCTCTTCCGAGTATGCAAGTCTGTCTGGGTAAAAGGGAACCGATAGGGTTGAAGCATACAACAAACGTCCTTCAGACAAACCAGTGTACACTATAGGCGTGTCGGCCGGACGCAGATAGTTCATTTCGTCTCCACAGCGGCACACATACGGATACTCCGGGTACTCCGGATTCGCCGTGGGGGCGAGGCGACGAAAGAAGAAGTCGAGAAACCACGGGTCGTCCTGCAAGGCCCCATCTAAAAGGAGCTCTCCCCTTTCGGTTAACTCGTAGTAATAGTCCCGCATCACATTCTATCAGGCGTTGATACTCCAAGAAGGAGCAAGCCATTTCTCATTGCCCGCCGTGTTACATCTGCAAGCACCAAACGGGCGCGCTCAAGATGCTCTTCCGAACCAAGGATGCGGCAGTCGTGATAGAAGTTATGATAGGCACCAGCAAGATCTCGCAGAAACTCTGCGATGGTGTGTGGCTCTACGTTTTCGCATGCGCGTTCAATGGCAGACCTCATCCGAGACAGCATACCAATGAGTTCGATTTCTTTTGGATGTGTTAGAACAGAAAGATCTGCATCAGGGTTAACTGCTAGCCCCTTCTCCTCTGCCTTTCGCAGGATAGAACAGATCCGAGCATGGGCGTATTGCAAATAGAACACCGGATTTTTGTCGCCCTCTTCCTTCGCTAGTCCAAGGTCGAAATCGAGATGCGTTCCCACGGCGCGCATGATGAAGAAGTACCGCACAACGTCGGCCCCAACCTCGTCTATAAGTTCGTCGAGTGTGAACGACTTGCCGCTGCGCTTCGAGAACTTAACCACTTCGCCATTCTCTATGAAGGTTACCATTTGGTGGATTACAACCTTCACTCGGTCTGTTTCGAAGCCAAGAGCTTTTACGCCGGCAAGAACGTCGGGTATTGTGGCAATGTGATCCGCACCGAAGATGTCTACAACAACGTCGTACCCTCGCTGCAGCTTGTCGCGATGATACGCGATATCGGGCAGGCGATACGTTGGTTCGCCGGTTGACTTCACAATTACTTTGTCTTGCTGCAGACCAAGCTCTGTTAACGCCAGCCACGTAGCTCCATCTTTTTCGTATACGAGACCCTTGTTAGACAAGGCCTCTACCGTTTCGGCAACTTTGCCATCTGCGTAGAGCGAATCTTCATTGAAATACTCATCATGATGAATGTTAAGCTCGGTAAGCGTCTTCTTGATTGAAGCAAAACACCATTCTTCACCCTTTTTTCTGCAGAACGAACGGGCACTTGCTTCATCCATCGCGGTTACTTCGTCTCGATGGTGGTCTGCAATGAAACTCGCTACTTCGTGAATATATTCACCATGGTATCCATCTTCCGGAAACGGAAAGGCCTCGTTCCCCAAACGATGTTGGAGACGAGCATAGATGCTCTCTCCAAGTTTGTTCATTTGGTTGCCGGCGTTATTGAAATAGTACTCTCGTATTACGGAGTAGCCCGACCACTCAAAGAGATTTGCAATGGTATCGCCAACGGCACAATTCCGTCCGTGTCCGGCATGCAGGGGGCCCGTGGGATTCGCACTCACATACTCCACATTCACGCGCTTTCCTTCCCCCATCGCAGACTTACCAATGGCATCGCCCAGCGATTCTAACTCGCGCAGCATTACGTGATATACTTCGTTGGCGAACGTAATGTTAATAAAGCCGGGTCCGGCAACGGCTAAGCCAGAAACTAAAGGAACCGATCCCATGGCAGAGATAAGGTCCTCGGCGAACACGCGGGGCTGTTTTCCAAGCTGCTTGGCTAACAACATGGCGATGTTCGTAGAGAGATGTCCATGATCTGCCTGTTTGGGGACACCAAACGCCAACGGAGTTTGCGAGTCCACGCCGAATTTGGCCAGAGCCGCGCGCATGTGGGGCTCTATGTACTTCTGCATCATCATAACTTCGCTACGGTGCGTTTAGATGTTAACGTTGTTGCCTTGGCGGCGCCTTTTTCTGTAAGGGTATACGCCTTTGCGTCGCCCCATAAACGTTCCAGCTTGTAGAAGTCTCTCGTGGTTGCCACCATGATGTGCATTACTACGTCGAAGTAGTCGAGAATCACCCACGAAGATGTACCTCTGCCTTCCGTTCGGGGAGATCCCAAGCCAATTTCTTTCACCGATGATTCAACGTGATCTGAAACGGCTTTGAGTTGGGCCTCGGAGTCTACCGACACGATAACAAAGTAATCTGCAGGAGCTGCCTCAATCTCTCCTAAGTCTAATATGAGGAGATTGCTTGCTTGTTTCTCTTGAGCCAAGCGAGCGCAGAGCACTGCTCTTCCTTTAGTGGTCCTGGGTTTAGAATTCGCCACGAATCTGATCTTTCATAGGTGCCAAACAGCAAAAAATGGGGAACAACATCATTTTGAGAAGGGTTCGAGAGCTTCAACATCTGTGCCGAGAACAACGGTTGCACGCACAAACAACATAGAATCGATTTCTGTCTGGACAAGAGAGTCTGCAATGCCGATTGCCGCAGCAACCTTAAGCGCAGAGAGCTTATCGCCCATTCTGTCTACAACATACGATGCGGTTGTAGGGTTGGCCGACGTGCTAATCTCTACAACGTCGAATCCACGGTTCCGCAAAAACTTCATAAGCGTTCGTCCGGCCCCATTACGACCCGATGCGTTAACAACATCCACCTGTATAACGCTGCGTGCATCATTCTCGTTTGCCAAAGGCGACACGGGAGGATTGAGCATCCTCAACAATAGCGACGCAAGAAAAACAACAACCACGAGTGCGAGAGTGCCGATAACAATCCAGGGCCATGCAGACCTTCTCGCAGGGGTCATGAATTCGAACCGTCGGAGTCTTTGAGGTACTCTTCAAAGTGCGAACCGTGTTTCATGAGCAGGTTGTAAAGCATTTTTCGTGCTCGGAAGAGATTCGCTTTTACTGTGCCAAGGGGCTGACCCAGTTTGTCGGCAATTTCTTGATACTCGAGCTCTTCGTCGTGCCGCATTCGAATTACCTCGCGATACCGCTCCGGAATTGCAGCGATGGCCTCCCGAAGCAATCGAACGCGCTCGTTAGCCAAAAGCGTTACATCTGGCGTTGGATCATTGTCAGCCGGTTCCATGAAAAACTCGCCACCGTCCTTGCCCCGAAGGGGAGCATCGATGGAAGACATGGCAAACCGCTTACGCCGGAGATGGTCGATGCAACGGTTCGAGGCGATTTTGTAGAGCCAACGGGAGAACGGGTACTCGAACTGGAACGACGGCAAACCCTGAAATGCCTTCACGAATACGTCTTGCACGAGGTCGTTCACGTCCTCCTCATCCCGAATCATCTTCCGAATGAGATACGTAACGATCCTTCGGTACTTCCGCTCAAGCGCACCGAAAGCGTTCACGTTGCCGGCAAGCACCTCGCGGATCACGTTTTCGTCTTCCGCAGAAGATTCCGCCGCCTGCTGCGGAGTGTCGGTCATGTATCACTCATTAATGCGAACGCCACCGAAATCGACCATTACTTTCATGAGCGGAAAGGGCGGGATTCGAACCCGCGGTACCGTTACCGGTACACACGCTTTCCAGGCGTGCCAATTCAACCACTCTTGCACCTTTCCGAGACGTGCAATATACGGTAGCTTCCGGTAACAAACAGGGTGGTTTTCGGTTATTGCTTCGGTACATTTGCCTGTTGCATTCTGCATAGTATGGCAAGAGTGTATCCAAAACACTATGAAGCGCAGATCTTTCATCCAAGCCCTTAGCGCGTTACCTGCTCTTGCAGGTGCCGTTCCCGCGTTGGCAGCATCGGATAATCCAGATGCGCTTACTCGTGCTCTGGATGTGGTGCGGCCGAAGGGGCTCCAAACGGGATCTACGGTGGGTATCGTTTGTCCTGCCAGTGCAGCAAGTGCTACCGACGTTCAAGACTTCGTTTCCCTCTGCCAGAGATGGGGCGTGAAAGTGAAGCTCGGCAGAAACATCTCACGTCGGTCTGGGTACTTATCTGCCCCAGACGCAGATCGCGCCGCCGAACTAATGGGTTTTATCGAAGATCCGGCGATCGACGCGGTTGTTTGTGCCCGCGGCGGATATGGGGTGATGCGGATCCTTCCGATGCTGGATTTTTCGGCGATACGCCATAGCAACAAGATTATCATGGGCTTTAGCGACATAACTGCCCTCCTGATAGCCGTTCAGCAACTGAGTGGCATCGTTACCTACCACGGTCCTGTGGCAAGCTCTACGTTCGACGAGTTTACAGTGGACTCACTCAAACGTACCGTTGCGTCCGACGATAATCGGTCCGTGCAGTTTAAAGACGCCCGTCTGACCACGCTTCGACCCGGCCTGGCACAAGGCCGCCTTACGGGTGGCAACCTCGCCATGATTGTAAGTACACTGGGCACGAAATACGAAATCGACACCACGAATGCGATCCTATTTCTCGAGGAAGTAAACGAAGAGCCGTATCGCATTGACCGGATGTTAACCCAGCTATGGTTGGCCGGTAAGCTTCAGAGCTGCAAAGCCGTGGCACTTGGAAACTTCCGCGATTGCCAGGCACGAGGCACGTCTATTACCGGGCCATCCTATACGCTGGAACAAGTACTCGAGCAACGAATTGGGTCCTTAGGGGTTCCTGCAGTGTACGGTCTCCCTATAGGGCACGTACGAAGCAAACTCACCATGCCCCTTGGCATAACAGCAGAATTAGACGCCACAAATAAGCAGCTACGGTTTTTGGAACCGTGTGTGGCCGAGAGGAAATCACCATGAAACGCAACACTACCCCACGTTCTATGATGTACATGCACCATCGCATTGCCGCTTTGGCACTCACGCTTGTATTGGCCGGGCTGTCTTCCACGCTGTTCGGACAATCGTTAACCATTTACGGCATAAACTCATCGGCGTTTCCGAAGATAACCGCCGATTATGTGGCCCTCGACCCCGCCGGTCAGCCAATAACAAACCTTACGGCAGCCGACTTTTCGATTGTTGAAACACCACAGGGGGGTACACCGAATGATCTTACGGCAACACTTACTCACGGCTGTATAGATCAAAACAAGGATCCCGAAGCCAGCATTATCATTGTCCTAGATCGATCGCAGTCCATGAGCGACAACGTTAATGGAAAAGAGCGCTGGGAGTATGCCAAAGACGCTGTTCGGGCCTTCGTAAATCGGATAAAGTTTGTTGGAGAAACACGAGTGGCATTGGTGTCTTTCGCCGGATCCTACCAAGTGATTAATGACTGGGTAGACAATCCGCAGCCCATTCTTGATTCCTTAAAAAACTTGAAGTGGCAGACGGTAACCAACTACACCTTACCTTTTGAAACGCCGGGCTGGAATATTTACGAGATGTTCAAGCGCAGGCCAGCGAATGTTCCCAAGTACACATTTTTCCTTACGGACGGACACCCCAATCCACCCATCGCGGACGAGCAGAAATTTGTGAGTGAGAATACGCAGAAGTTGCTGGCACAAGGAATACGGTTTTTCAGTGTAACCATTTATGAGAAGTACACGCACTGGACGCTCGACGCCCTTGCAAAAGCCACTGGCGGCAAGTCGGTTGTAACTGATGAAAAAGGTATTGCCGACCTATTCTCATTGTTGGCGCTGGAAACACAAACAACAAAGTCGTGTCAAATATCCTGGACCGCCCCCTATTCGTGCACAGAGCAAGGTCAGAGCCGATCGGCAACAATTACTCTTAAGCGAGGGGGCAACCCGCGTGTAACACAGAGTTACCTAGCGCCACCTACCAGTGTGGCACGGGTTGATGTAAGCGATCCCGTGCTGTTTTGTGGAGATCCGGCACCAAATCAGTCGCAGTTTGCCAATGTTACGATTACGGCCGTTAATGCAATGTTTATGTGCACGGCTAATAGCATTGTTCCAAACACCTATTTCCGGGTAACGGACTGGAACTTTCCGAACAACCAAACGAATTTCGCCCCATTTAACCTAGCGCCGGGTGCAAAGAGAGTTATTCGAATTCAGTTCACGCAAGGTTCCAACCAGGCGTTTCGTCAGGCAGCGTTTTCGCTAACAGGCGCTCCGTGTCCGCCGAACATTACCCTTGTTGGTGGAACAGGGCTGATTCTGCTCCAGTCTCCATTAGGGGGCGAGCTGTATTCCACGTGCGACACCGTAACCATTAAGTGGGCAGGCGTGCTTCCATCACAGGCCGTGTCTATCGACTACTCTACTGACGGCGGCTCATCCTGGAACAACATTACAAGCACAGCCACTGGACTTTCCTTTAAGTGGCTGCCTCCACAGGCGGGAGTGAATTATCGCATCCGTGTTGGCGTGTCCCCTGCCCCGCAATACGTTTGGGCGCAGCGCCTTGGTGGAACCGGCGCAGAGACCGCTACGTCTGTTGCCGTGCAGCCGAATGGAGCAAAAGTGTTTGTAACAGGTGCATTTGATGGTCCAACTCGCATAGGATCTGCAACGTCCACAAACACCGCCGGAAACATCGATGGATATCTGGCCGAGCTCGACACAGATGGCAATATCGTGAACACGGCCTTGCTCACGGGCCTTTCTGCCAGCGATGAAGAGCGTGTAATTGGTTGTGTTACAGACCGCCAGGGTAATTATTATGTGGCCGGCTTTGTTACCAGCAACTCGGCCCAGTTCGGACCTTACACGGTTACAGGATTTGGAGGACTCGACACCCGCAACATGTTTGTGTTCAAGTTCAACGCGAATGGCACTATGGCCTGGCAGGCCGTTACGAAGGGATCGGCAACACAAAGTAGCTGGGCCAATGCCACAGACATTGGCATTCGCTATGACGGTGCAGGAAACCCCGAACTCATTGTTGCCGGACAATTTGAGCGCTATATAGAAGCAGGCCTAAACTCTGGCGGAACTATTGAGCGCTCGGGTCCTTACACAAACAACACCCGCCGAAACTACTATATCGTTTACGATGTAAGCGGTTTCCCGAGACTCACGGCCAATGCCACACCACCAACCGCAGGTGTTACGTACAAAGCTTTACGCGCTACGGACAATTTGGGCTTCGTATACGAAACAGATTCTTACTCAGGATCTAAGTCCTTCTCCCCGCCTTCCATTACGCTTCCAAACTTGGGTCAAACAGATGTGTTTGTTTCTAAGAATGGCGCTACACCAGCTTCTGCAGATGCAAGCAAGAGCAACTTCTCTGTTCAAGCGCCGCAGCTCACATCAAACCCTAAAACTGTCACGTTCCCGCCCACAGCACAAGGTCAGTCCACCCCACGGTCTATCCCGGGCGCTCTGAAGAACACAGGATCTTTCCCTGTAACCATTCAGGCCATCAATATTGTTGGTGCAAATGCTGCCGACTTCAGTGTAACGAACCAAAACATTGGTACTCGGCTGAATCCCGGGGACTCTCTTTCATTGGAAGTGATTTTCAAGCCAACAGGTACGGGGGCACGTTCGGCGCTGCTTGAGGCCATTGGTTCGTGCAACGCTACGGCGCAAATCATTCTGGAAGGGCAGGGCTTAGCACCGTGTTTATGGGATAACGAAACGAACATCCAACTCGGCAAACAACCGCTGGGACAGCCAAAACAGCAAACCGTTACCTGTGTATTAAAAAACACTGGTCCACTCCCGCTCAATGGCACCATGACGGTTTCTTCGCCAGATGTTTCCGGTGATGTGACGGTTCGAAATGCCGGACCATTCAGCTTGGCACCAGGTGCGTGTTTGGATGTAAACCTCGACATCAAGGCGGCAACACCGGGTATGAAAACCATTGGTTTGGCTTTCGGTTTGCCGGTTGACTGTGGAGCGCCCGCAACATCCATCACCATCGAAATTGTGCAACCGAGAGTTACCATTGACAGTGTAGACTTTGGCAGAGTTCGTTTGCTCACACCAAAGAACGACGTAGTAACAGTTGCCAACCTCAACGCAGACCCAGCAACTATTACAGGGTTCTCCCTGTCTGCACCCGACGCCAACTTCTCCATAACACTGCCTGCTCCGCAGGTGATGCCTCCCGGCGGAACCATTTCGATTCCTGTAACCTACACGCCACAAAGCCGTGGCGCACATTCGGTAAACATTGTCGCCACCGTGCAGGGTCAGTCCGAGCCACTTATTGGCGAAGTAAAGGGATTTGGCTTCCAGCCGGTTGTAGAGGCCACCGGGTACACCTTCAATCCTTGGACAGTAAGCGCAACATCTCCCGAAACCGGAAAGGTTGTGGTTCGCAACACCGATTCTGAGAGCCCACTCTACGTAGAGTCTGTAGACTTTGCCGCAGCTACGGCGTCCTTCGCATGGGGTGCACCACTGCCTACCCTTCCAGCAACAATTCCTCCAGGAGGAATACTGGAGTTCCCGGTTTCCTTCACACCGGAAATTGTGGGCAACAACACCATTCAGGTTTGTGTTGTGCACGATGGCAAGCCGGGTCCAGGACCAGTACCACCGTATGCGTCCACGTGTGTTACCGTTAGTGGTGTTGGCATCGATCAGTCCGACCTGCCCCCTGTAGTTTTCCCTCGCACGCTAACGTGTAGTTCGCGGCAGCAGACTGTGGTAGTTACCAATCCAAGCAGTCAGTACACAATGAATGTTCAGGCCCCAACGATTACGGGTGACGCTGCAATGTTCACGTCTAGCCGAACAGCGGCGTTTGTTATACCGCCGGGCGGAAGCGAGAACATCGTCTTCACGTTCGATCCTTCTGCGGTAGGTAACTTCTCTGCAACGTACGACTATGGAAACGATCAGGCACAGAAGCTCCGCATAACCCTAAGCGGTGAAGGTATCGTAACGCCTGTTTCCTTTAGGTTCACTAACGTTGTTACGGGTCAGCCGGGTCAGATTGTTGCCGCACCCGTGAGTGTGTCGTATAACACTGCGGAGTTTGCAGACGCCCAACCGGCCGACTTTACTCTTACAATTACCCACGACCCCGCAGCTGTGCGTTTCAATTCGTTCTCTGCTCCTCAGATGGCAGGATGGACGTTTACACCAACGCTCCTGAACAATGGCGTTTCTATTCTTGCTCAATCAAATGGATCGCCTCTCCTTCAGGGGGCGTTCATGGCGCCAGCATTCGACATCTACTTAAATGCAGACACATCACTGCCTATTTCCCTCGCCGTGTCCACATCGCTTTCCTGCCTAGTGCCAAGCGGAGACAACAGTGCAATTGGAATGAAACAGGTGTGTTTCACAACGGGACGGTTAGTGAAGTTTGGATCGCAAAACGCGGCACTCCAACAACCACGAAACAATCCGGTGTCAGACAAATTGTCCGTAGAATATTCTACCGGTATGACTCTTTCCACAACCTTCCAAATAGTAGATGCTCTTGGAAATGTTGTGCATCAATCTCGCACGCCTGTGAACCCCAGTGGCATTTATGAGTTTGAACTCGATGTTGCGCATCTCCACAGTGGCTCGTACTTCTTGCGCATGATCAGTGGTCCGTTCATTGGCTCCACGTCGTTCATGGTTGTACGCTAGAGTTCGATCGTAAAATCTGCATGAACACACGTTGGGGCCATCCGAAACTCGGATGGCCCCTTTTGCCTTCGTAACTTCGTTCCATCATATGGATCTTTACCAAGAGTGACAAGAGCAGCCCATATCATCGCGTTCATCATGGCGTTTGTACTACAAACGATGGGCGTTGTTTCGCAGGAATTCTCACTCTTTAATGTTGTAACGGATTCATTTCCAACAATAACGGCCAACTATTTCGCCATCGACGAAGCCGGTGTTCCCATAGATAATCTGGCCGCACGCGATTTTCGTGTTACAGAAACAACGCTGGACGGTAGAGTATCAGACCTGTCGGCTACCGTTACCCATAGCTGCGTTACCAATTCTTCTTCGAGTTCGGTTTCCGTGGTACTCATCGTTGATGAGTCGAACTCGATGGACAACATTCTACCTTCCGGCAAACGCCGACTGGACTATGTAAAAGAGGCCTTGCGCGCCTTTGTAGAAAAGCTACCGTGGAACGGCGAAACAGCCGTAAGCATCATCGGTTTTTCGGGTCGGTCCAGGCTGCTTTGTGACTGGCAAACCACACCCGGACCCGTGCTTGCAGCCATTGGCCGTCTTACACCACAAACTGCAACCAACTACGAAGTATCGTTCTTTGGTACTCCGAATGTATTCGACCAAATGTCGCTCCGAACTCCATCCATCCCAAAGGTGGCATTTTTTCTTACGGACGGCGCTCCCAACCCCGACATAGCACGACGAGCTGATTTTGAAAGAAACGTTGTTGCCGCAATGCGTGCTCAGGGCATACGCTTGTACTCGGCAACACTCATGATCAATCGCACCGACCCCTCGATTGCCTTTATCTGTAAGGCAACCGGCGGACGCAGTTTGATTGCTTCTGAAGAGACCCTCGTAGACCTTGCCGGTGTATTGGCATTCGAGATGACCAGCCGAAAGGTGTGCAAGATTAGCTGGATATCCCCCATGGTATGCTCGCATGGATTGCGCGACCGATTAGCCACCGTGCAGTTGCGGCGCGGGCGAAATCCCGATAACAAAATCTCGTACACCACTCCCGACTCATCCGTCTTTTCTATTCGTTCCGAACCGCCCGCAGCCGTTTTTGGCGACGTGGCACCGGGTCTGTCTGCCACCATTGATGTTGTTATAACCGCTCAGAACACAGACATAAGCGTTAACCAATCTACAATTACCACTCCGGCATTCTTTCAGCTTGTGAACTTCGTTCCCTTCACCCTCAAGCGTGGCCAGTCGAAGATCATTTCCGTTCGGTTCACGCAGGGTGCCGATCGTTCTATTCGCCAGGGCACACTAACTCTTAACGGAACGCCTGCCTGCCTTCCGTCCGTAACGCTTGTTGGTGGGGGCGGTACCATTATCCTTACATCTCCAAATGGTGGCGAGGTGTTAAGCACGTGCGACACAACTACCGTGCGGTGGACCGGTGTTGGTGCCGATCAACTCGTGCGCCTCGAGTTTTCCTGTGATGGAACAACGTGGTCTACTATAGCCGATTCTGTGACGGGCACCTCGTACCCATGGCTCCCTGCAACTGGATGCCCTACCGGACGCGTGCGTGTTGTAACGGTTGCCGGCGAGCGGCTCCTCTGGGCACAACGATTAGGCGGCACAGGGAAAGAATCAGCAACCGGAGTTGCGGCCTCTCCCGATGGAAAACGAACATACGCCACCGGCACCTTCATCGGTCCAACCGTTATTGGAGCTACCGTTGCAAATTCGGTGCTGGGATCTTCAGACGGCTACCTGGTTGAATTCGACGAAGAAGGCACGTGGGTGAAAACAACCGTATTGCGCGGAGACGTAGGTGCAAATGAACGGCTCCATGCCGTGCGCGTGGATGGACTTGGCAACGTCTATGTAGCGGGTACATCTACGAGCAGGAACATCACCTTCGGCAACGACCAATGGACCAAGGGTCCCATCGACGAGCAAGTTGGCGTGTTGTACAAATTGCGTCCAGACGGAAGCATCGTGTGGCGACACATCATCGGTGGCTCCGATCGGGATGGCGCCGACATCGACGTAGTGGCGCTTGATGTGCGCAAGAATGCCGACGGACAACCCGAGGTTGTTCTCTACGGCACCGTTGAGAACATTATCTCCATCCGTAGTGTAAGCGGAAGTGTGCTCGACGAACGAGACTTGCCGAATAACGGCCCATGGGGCTACAGCATTACCATTTCGCCCGATGGAAGTCCACGCATCTCTGTAAGCGCAGAAGGTATTCCCGGAAATCCTTCAGTCAATCCCCTTGTGGCAGACGACGAAGCCGGATATCGATACCGAACCGGCAGTTACGAGGGCAGATTCACGGTTCCATTGCAGCCCCCGGTTACCCTTGATAGTCGCGGACAATCCGACGTATGGGTGGCACGCACCTCCGTTGGCATTTCCACCAACGATGTATCCGATAGAACATTCCGTGTGCTACAGCCACTACTCCTTACACAACTCCAGAAAATCACGTTCGACTCTACTGCAATTGGCAGGGCCGCAATGTTCTCTTCAGCAACGGCACTGCGAAACATCGGTACCGCACCTGTTACTATCGATAGCGTGGTGATAAGCGGTGTTCATGCCACAGACTTTCGAATGGTAGACTCTCTCAGTGGTATGGTTGTAGACACAGCTAACGCAGTAAGTATGGAGGTGATGTTCACCCCGTCTGCCATCGGAACCCGTACTGCCCTACTCACCATTTACGGATCGTGCGACAATATCATATCCCTCCCACTTACAGGTGAAGGCAGAGCTCCATGTCCGTGGGATCTTCGCGACTCCATCGACCTTGGCCGGCACATCGTGGCGTCTACCGTGGTGCGCACCATCAGCTGCGTGCTGCGCAGCGACAGACTTGCCCCCCTTCGCGGTGTTATCAGCATCAAAGGGTCGACCGACTTCCAAGTAACGCCCACCGGCGTGTTTACACTCCGGACCGGCGAGTGTTTAGATGTTCGCGTAACCTACACACCAAAAACTCCCGGAGCATCGATTGCGCAGATAACATTTAACCTGCCTACGGAATGTGGCATCGCCTTTACAACGCTTCTCGGCGAGGGACTTCTTCCGGAAGTAGGGATAACCGATCTCGATCTTGGCAATCACCGATTAGGCACAACCGCCTCCGACTCCGTTTACCTGTCGAACAACGGCGAAGTAGATGTAACCGTTGAAGGTATGTTTCTGGCAGACACAGCAGGAACCGGCATTACGGCAAATCTTCCTGGTGTGCCGTTTACGCTACCGAAGGGAAGCGTGCGCGCAATCCCAGTGTATTTCAACCCAACGGTTCGCGGTGCCGTTCATGCGCGCCTTACCGTAGACGTTAAAGGCGTGGATACCGCCCTGGTCTCGAACATCAATGCTTACGGTTTTCAACCAACACTCGAGGCAAGGGGGTATTCGTTTGCGCCAGTTCTCGTGGGCACCTCAAGTACTGAGAATGGGTTTGTTCGCCTTTACAATCGCGATGCAGACTGGCCACTCCATGTAGATTCGGTGTTCCTTCGTTCTACGGCAGACTTCTCGCTTGTAAACACAACCGCCCTTCCGCTGCGAATCGCCCCCCTTGATTCTGCAGACCTGCCCGTGAGTTTCTCACCTTCCGTTACCGGTGTGTGTACTACACCCTGCATAATTGTCCACGACGGCATAGGTGGCGTGGTGCCACCGTACACACTCTCGGAGGTAACGGTAGATGGCATTGGGCTGCAACCAAGTGTACTTCCTCCGGTTGTGATGGACACCATACTTTCGTGTGTAACAGGCACTGTTGCGGTTCAACTAACGAATGATCATCCAACGCTGCCCCTCCTTGTTACCGGCGTTGTGAACACGGGCGATGTTGGCGCCTTCCGCGCATCGCCATCACCACCATTTACGATCCCTGCGGGCGGTGTTTACAACGTGACCGTAGAATTCACCCCCACGGCGCCCGGTAGATATGCGGCAGCTTTTGCGTACACCAACACGCGCGGCTTGGATCTCACCATCAACGCATCGGCCGTGGCAACGTCTGTTCCGCTCCAATTGTTGCTACCGGCAACAACTTCTGCGTCAATCGGACAGCAGATACCATTGCCTATCGCAGTGGCGTATTCAGCCGGAGGCACGTATACTCCATCCTGGATAGAAATCAACATCACGTATCCGTCGGACGCATTGTCATTTGTAGCACTCGAAGAACCCTCAATGCCCGGCTGGACGTTTACGGCCACGCCCGTGAGCCTTTCGAACGTACTCATACGCGCCCAGCGTAACGGTTCCGCCCCCCTTACCAACGGCGCTTTTGCTACTCCCGTTTTTACCACCTACCTCACACGTCCTGTTGCCTTGGACGTAGTTGCCGGGTGCACCGCAGACGGCTCCTGCATCATGCCAATTGGAGCCACATCTACCGTAGATGTTTCCAACGTGTGTTTCACGGAGTCGCGACTTATCTCCTTCTCGAAAACACCCTACTCTATGGGATTACCGCGTCCTTCACCGGCCAACACTCTGGTAGAAATAGACGTTGGGTTAGGATTGTCAACCGAGGCGTGCCTCGAAATGTTCGATGCCACCGGCAGACGGGTAACCACCATACACCTGCCGTCGGCTTCGGGTACATATAACGTCCAATGCGATGTTTCTGCCCTTCCGCAGGGGGCATACACGGTGTGTATTACAGCCGGTCCGTACCGTGCTGCTCGCCCCCTCTTCATCGTGCGCTAGACCAGCCGTATCTTTGTGGCTCACGAATCCAACGAGCCCCAAATGATCAACCGCATTACCAGCGCACTTGGACCCAAAGCCGAGTACTATCTTAACCACGAATCCAACACCATTCCGGCATCGGCCATTCACGTGCCCGGACCCGATGTTGTGAGCAACCTCTTTGCCCAATCGAGCCGTTCGAACAGAGTATTGCGGAACCTACAGTGGATTCATGATTCCGGAAGATTAGCCGGCACAGGATATGTGTCCATTCTTCCCGTTGATCAAGGCATTGAGCATAGCGCCGGTGCCTCGTTCGCAAAGAATCCGGCCTACTTCAATCCGGCCAACATCGTGGAATTAGCAATCGAAGGGGGCTGTAACGCCGTTGCCTCCACATTTGGCGTGCTAGGGAATGTTGCTCGCAAGTATGCTCATAAGATTCCGTTTGTGGTGAAGATTAATCACAACGAACTCCTCACGTATCCAAACAAGTTCGACCAAGTTCTCTTTGGCACTGTAGAGGAAGCAGCAGACATGGGTGCTGCGGCCGTAGGAGCAACCATTTATTTTGGATCGCCGGAGAGTGCACGTCAGATTACAGAGATAGCCGCTGCCTTTGCTAGAGCACACGAGCTGGGAATGGCAACCATACTTTGGTGCTACCTTCGGAACAACGCTTTTAAATCCGACAAAGATTATCACGTTGCTGCCGACCTTACGGGTCAGGCCAACCATCTCGGAGTAACAATTGGCGCAGACATTATCAAGCAAAAGCTTCCTGAGATCAACGGAGGTTTTCAGGCACTGAATATGGGTGGATCGAGTTATGGAAAACTCGACACACGCATGTACTCGGAGCTTAGCTCCGATCACCCGATTGATTTGTGCCGGTACCAGGTAGCGAACTGTTACATGGGACGGATAGGCCTTATCAACTCCGGTGGACCATCCGGCAACAACGATTTGGCCGAAGCAATTACTACGGCAGTAATCAATAAGCGCGCTGGCGGTATGGGCCTGATCAGCGGACGGAAGGCATTCCAACGTCCGATGAACGAAGGTGTAGAGCTACTCAATGCCATTCAGGATGTGTACCTCTGCAAAGAGGTAACAATCGCCTGATGTCTAACCCAACGTCTACCGCCCTTGGAGAACTCCGCAGACTACTGCCCTACGTGCGCAAGTACAAGCGGCTTACTGTTTGGGGCTTGGTGTTTATTACGTTATCGAATGTTTGTTCTACCACCATACCAAGAGTAGTAGGACGTACTATTGATACCGTAAAGGTGTCTACGTTCACTACGTCGGATATAGCGTGGCTTATTGCACAGATACTGCTGCTCACCATTGGTAGCGGCCTTTTCATGTTTGCAACGCGCCGCACCATTATCGTGATGTCGCGCTACGTAGAAGAGGATCTGCGTAACAACTTTGTCCGTTCGATTAAGGACCAGTCGCAGCGGTTCTTCCACGAGCGGTCCACGGGGTCGCTGCTGGCCCACTTCTCCAATGATATTAGCGCAGTTCGCGAGTTTATTGGTCCGGCTATCATGTACACTGCGAACACTATTACAACGTTCGCCTTTGCATTGTCTTGGATGGTGTCCTTAAACGGATGGCTAACCCTGGCAATCCTTATTCCCGTGCCGCTTGTTGCAACACTCACGTATAAACTCGGAAAGAAGATCCACGAGAACTACAAACGTGTGCAAGAACAATTCGAACACATCACCACACAGTCGCAAGAAACAGCCAGCGGCATCCGTGTGGTGCGCGCCTATGTGCGTGGCGAATTCGAGGCCGACACGTTTAACGAGTTTAGCAAGGACTATTACCGAAAGAACATGCGCCTAGCGCGTGTGCAGTCTCTTATGATGCCCGGCATGACGGTGCTCTTCAATCTTAGCTACATCATTGTAATTGGAGCCGGAGGATACCTCGTTATTCAGTCCATGCTTACCGTTGGAGAGCTTACACAGTTCTTTATCTACCTCAACCAACTACTTTGGCCAATTGCCGCAATTGGCTGGGTTACAAGCATGATTCAACGCGGTGCAGCCTCGATGGCACGCTTAGCCGCCTTGTCTGAAACACCGGCACTCATTCGCGATCCCAACGCACCCTACTCGGGCACTGTTGCCGGTAACGTTACATTCGAAAACGTGAGTTTGCAGTACAACGAGACAGACACCGTGCTGAACTCAATATCGTTCCACGTTCCGGCAGGCCAAAGTTTAGGAATTGTAGGTGCGGTTGGCAGCGGCAAGTCATCGCTTATCGGACTTCTGCCGCGGCTTTACGACGTGTCGAGCGGCAGAGTACTCGTAGACGGCGTAGATGTGCGGCAATATTCTCTGGCAACACTGCGTGGTTCGATTGCCGTTGTTCCACAGGAGGCCTTTCTGTTCTCCGATACACTTCGAGAGAACATCCGCTTTGGCAATCCTACGGCTTCGAACGAAGAAGTGGAAAACGCCGCCCGAATGGCTCAGATCGACACTGAAATCCGCGAGCTGCCCGACGGTTACGATACGATTGTTGGCGAACGTGGAGTAACGCTTTCCGGCGGTCAAAAACAGCGCACATCGTTGGCACGTGCAATTGCATCCGATCCCGAGATATTAATTCTCGATGATGCCCTCTCGGCCATTGATGCAGATACCGAAGAGAGAATTCTGCGTAATCTAGACCAGGTGATGAAGGACCGCACTACACTTGTAATCTCGCATCGAATATCTACCGTGCGCAAGTGCTCGTCCATAATCGTCTTACAACATGGTGTAATTGCCGAGCAAGGCACGCACGACCAACTGGTAGAACTTGGCGGTCTTTACGCCGATATGTTCCAACGTCAACAATTAGAACAGCAGCTCTCATGAAAATCCACTCGAACATCCTCGAACTTGTAGGCAACACTCCACTGCTGCGGCTCAATGCGATAACCGAAGGAATCGAAGCCACGGTACTAGTAAAGCTCGAGAGCAACAATCCCGGCGGTTCGGTTAAGGATCGTATTGGTATTGCCATGCTCGAAGACGCAGAGCGTAATGGAAGAATTCAGCCCGGCGCGCTCATCATAGAACCAACGAGTGGAAACACCGGTATTGGCCTTGCCTTAGCTGCCAGACTGAAGGGTTACAATTGTTTGTTCGTGATGACAGATAAAGCCTCGCAAGAACGAGTTCGTTATCTCAAGGCCCTTGGCGCAGACGTGCTGGTGGTTTCGAGTGCCGCAAAGATGAGTTCGCCAGAGTACTACTGGAATACCGCAAAACGATTGAGCGACGAGATCCCCAACGCTATCATGCTTAATCAGTACGACAATCCGGCTAATCCTAACATCCACGAAGTAACCACCGGACCCGAAATTTGGAACGACACCGATGGTTCGATTACACACTTCATTTCCGGGATCGGTACAGGCGGAACGATTACTGGCACAGCGCGTTACTTGAAGCGCATGAACCCCGGCATTAAAGTTATTGGCGCGGACCCCGTTGGATCGGCAATCAAAACGTTTAAGGAAACCGGACGCCTTGTTGAAGCTCTGCCCTATCTCATCGAAGGTGTTGGTCAGGAGCGTATTCCGAAGAACTTAGATCTTACGGTAGTAGACGAGATAATGAACATTCCAGACAAGGAAGCATTCATGACCGCAAGAGCACTAGCGCGGCAAGAGGGCATCTTTTGCGGCGGCTCTTCCGGAATGAATGTGGCTGCCGCGCTGCGAGTAGCTCGCTTGTTACCAAAGGAGGCCGTGGTTGTAGCCATCATCTGCGACACCGGCGAACGTTATCTTACGAAACATCATAGCGATGAGTGGTTAGCAGAAAAGGACCTTCTAGAGACCGATCGTTTTCTTGTTCGAGACGTTATTGCGTCCAAGCGCACACGCGGCGTGCTGCCTGCCTTGGTGTCCTTGCCGTCACACGCATCTGTTAACGAGGCACTGTCCCTTATGAGTTCTTACGAGGTAAGCGACCTGCCCGTTGTGGATGGCGAACAGCTTGTGGGAACCATCCGCGAGAACAAACTCATGTCGGCCGTGATTCAAAATCGCGGAGTTCTCGAACAAGGAATTTCCGAACTCATGGATGCCCCCTCTCCAATCGTAGACGCGCACGAAGACGTGCAGGCGGCAATCGTTTTGCTAAAAACATCGCCCATGATTGTGGTAAGCGAGTTTGGACGGTTGGCAGGTGTAGTTACCCGCCATGATGTGTTGGACTATTTGTAATCGCCTTACGGCTTGTACCACGTAAGGTCGATGGCATCTTCTCCGCCGTCTACGCCAAGAACCTCGCCATTAATCCACTGCGCCTCCGGACGCACAAGCAACCGAAGAACGTTTGCCACATCCTCCGGCGTTGTTAGCCGATGGTATGGGTTGCGCATAAGCGCATTGTTCATAATAACGTCGCTACCGGGAATCTTCGACAGTGCCGGCGTGTGTGTAACCCCAGCGCGAATAGAGTTTGCGGTTATACCATACGGTGCTAACTCGAGAGCCAACTGCCTACAGTAGCTTTCCATTGCGGCCTTGGCCGCCGATACAGCACCATACATCGGAAGCACGCGCGTAGATCCGGCACTTGTTAACCCAACGATACGTCCGCCCTGACCCATCAGTCCGCTGCGGACGATGTCCTGCGTGTAATAAATGAGAGACGTGGCCATAACATCCATCGTCATTTCGATGTTCTTTTGATTCAGCGCATCCGCGGCATTCTCCGCAATAAAGGGCTTTAGCGTTCCAAACGCCAATGAGTGCAGCAGAAGTCGCAAAGACGAACCTTCGTGCGCGGCAAGCTCGGACTGTACCGTAGCAATTACTTCTGCCCTGCGTTCTGCGTCGGCAGCATTCACATTCAAGAACACAGCGCGTACGCCGTGCGATTCGATCTCGGCCTTGAGCTCCTCTACCTGTTGCAACCCCGCCGCGCGGTCGAGGTGAACACCGATAATGTTAAACCCGTCGGCAGCTAGCGCACGAGCAGCGGCGCGACCAAAGCCACTCGATGCACCGAGAATGAGAACGTATTGGTTGTTGGCCATGAATGCAACGCAGAAGGGTGATTGAAGAGAATTCGAGGTGCAAAACTATGGATAGGGGGCTCAGCTACCAACCTTCGAGCTTGCGTAATTGCAATCCACCTTTTGCGGCACCCCACACAAGCGTGCCGGTAGCGGAATAGCCCCTTTCCCAATTGATAATTCCATCGGGGAACACACGCAGCTCCGAGGACATGTACGAGGCCCCATGTTCATTGCTTGAACAGGCCGTTCCAATCGTGCGCCCGGCAAACATCAGACCATCGAGGCGGAGGTAGAGCTCGCAACCACGTTGTAATCGCAGATTATCGGGACTACTTCCTGCGAGCTTCGAGGGGTCCTGCAAAGCACCCAAACGCTCCTTGGGTTGCTTCCATTCGTACATCCGCATCTCGATCATATTGTCTTCGATGCGTCGTATCTGATACACCTGCTGTTTCCCGGGCAGCGTGTCGGTACCAAGTACGAGCTGCTCTGCGAGTATCCAGAAGCCATCCATACGTTCGTTCCAAATTCTCTTTTGTGTAAGCCGCACGTCTTGAAACGTAGTGTCGTTTTTTGCTTGTATCTCGCTGGAAAACCTTCCTTCCAGCCACGATACCAACATTTCCAGGTCGGTATCTTTCTTTTGTGCAATCGTTTGGGTGCCGCAGAGAGCGAATACGATCAGTACGAGTATTATACGCATCGCTGTGCAAGTTCCTCATATGTTATAACAACGTAGGACGGACGTCCGTCCGGAGCAAGGTGTGGAACGTTACACGCGAATAAATCGCGTATCAAAGACGCAGCTTCTGCGTCCGAAAGAGTATCACCTTTTCGTACTGCCTGCTTCGAGGCATAAATAGAGGCAATCCCCTCGCGTCTGCGTTCGAGCGGCAAACGTCCCGAAATCTCTAATTCCTCTACAATCTCGCCGAGCACTCTATCCTCGGCGCCCGGACGCACATCTGCCGGTACGGCATGCACGTTTACCGTACCGTCTGACTCAACATCCAACCTGAACCCTAGTGCCACAAGTTCAGCAGCGTATTCGCGAAGGATGGCTCCCCTGCTGGGTCCAAGCCGTAGAGTAACGGCAAAGAGCAAGGACTGCTCTCTGGGCTCCTTGCTGGATTCAGAGAGTACACGCTCGTAGAGCACACGCTCGTGAGCTGCCCGTTTGTCTACAACCACAACACCTTCGGCGCTAGTGGTAACAAGGAACTGCGAACCTCCTTGAAGAACGGTAGGGGGCGCGAAGTCTTCCCGCGGCGGGAACATCGAAGCAAAAGACCGTTGCATGGCCGGCGTATACGATGCCGGTGGTACGCGCGGAGATATGTCGCTGGACGTAGAGAGAACTTCGCCGGTAAGTCTGTTTACTACAAAGCTGCCGCCCGAGGTTGCGTTTGGAAGCGACTGCAGCGGACGATGCGCCAGTGGCACGTCTCCAAGGAAACTTGGAATTACTTGGGCGCGCGATAGCGCCTTGGTAACTGCCTGCTGACACGCCACATAAACAGCACGTTCGTCTTCGAACTTCACTTCGTGTTTTTGTGGGTGTACGTTTACGTCTACACGTTGCGGGTCTGCGCGCAAATGCAGCACAAACACTGGGTGTTGTCCACCATCGATGAGGTGCTCGTAGGCAGATGCTACAGCGTGAGCAATACTCCTACTCTGAATGGGGCGCTCGTTGAGAAAGATGAACTGACCGCTCCGGCTTTGCCTCGATACTGTTGGGAGTCCAACATATCCTGTAATGGTAATGCCCCCTTCCTCATGCTCAATGGGAAGGAGCGACCGCTGAGCATCAACATTGAGGACTGCGGCGGCTCTGTGAGCGAGGTCGGACGGACGGTGATCGAACACGAGAGTCTTATCATCATACAGCACAACCCGAACATCCGGGCGCGCCAACGCAACCTTTTGCACAGTGTCGGAGATGTACCTGAACTCGGTCAGGTCGGACTTGAGGAATTTTCTTCGCGCCGGCACATTGTAGAATAAACTTCGGACAAGAACCTGCGTGCCCACATCGGTGGCCAACGCTGCAATGTCGGGTGGCATACCGGGTCGAATACGTAGAACCCAGCCCGTTTCATCAGAGGCACGGCGGGTGCGAATCTCCACGTCGGCTACCGCGGCAATCGACGCCATTGCTTCTCCCCGAAATCCCAATGTGCGGATGGCGTGCAAATCGTCTTCGCTGGTAATCTTGCTTGTGGCATGGCGAACAACGCACATTGCCAAGTCGTCCCGAGACATTCCGCTACCATTGTCGATAACATGAATGAGCTGCTTACCGGCATCCCGAACAACAACCGTTACGCTTTTTGCACCAGCATCGATAGCGTTCTCAACAAGCTCCTTTACAACTGAATCCGGACGCTGCACAACCTCGCCAGCGGCAATCTGGTTTGCAAGGTGTTCGGAAAGTACACGGATTGTGGATTCGGAGTTCATAGTTGTTCCGCGTGGTACACCCAAGGCAAACGCAGGAATGGACGAATTGCGGGCAATCGTAGTCGAGATACATCCATGTATTCAGACATTCCAATCCCAAGACGGAGGTTATTGTGTGTCCACTCCGAGAGAAGACGCTGATAGAAGGGGGCGTTCTCGCAAACCTTTTGGGTCTTGCAGGTTAAAACGTGTGATCCCGCATCGTCTTCGCCGGATATCGTTATTGTGCGGTGTGTACGAAGCCCCATAAGGCTGAGCCCTGTGCCGGAGAGCTGCTGACGAACATCATTCCATGGATGAACCGAGCCATCAGAAGCAACTCTGCCTGCCCATGCAAACGGCTCTGCTGCGTTAGGTGTGGCAAGAAACACAAATGTATTCTCTGGCGTGTGAACCCTTCCCCAGTACCAATCCTGAAAGTCTGCCCACATGGCTCGAGAACCCATGTTATGATCGTGATACGCCATAGTTTCGAAGTGCGTGCTCGACACCATTTCGGACCCCTCGAACAACTCGATCGATACCTGCGCTTGCGTGCGCGGAGCGGCTAATACCCAACCGTGCATTCCCGTAAATGGAGCTTTGTCGGTGTTATTCCACCCACCGGAGAGCGTCATTTTTACGCATGCCCCCTGCCCCTTACCAATGCTTTCGGGAGTTATGGAACAATGAATGGTGCCATCGGGCAACAACCGCATTCGATGTGGTCCTACGGCCACATCACATGGCGCAACCCCAAACGTACATTCGTGCTCGTGATACCCTCCAAAGTGAAACGCAATGCGCGAACCCTTATGATACACGCTTAGCGCGTACCCACCCGTCCTGTCCGACGGATTTCTTAAATAGTCGGCAGACATCGGAACGCCACGAAAGAGAATCATCACTACCGCCCACTCTGCATCTGCACTAATAGCATCTGCATACCACCACTCATACGCTCCCGGATTATTGAGCACATGGCACGAATCGTTGCCAAGTCCTGTTAACAGTTGCATCAATGGGCCCGTGGTCATGCACAAATCTAACCCCGTGGTTCTGCATCCGAAACAACTTTCACCCTAACTTCCGCACATGCCCCTTATCGACGTATACAACATCGCCGTTCTGGCTATACTCGTGGTGCTTACAGGCATCAGCATCTATAACGTGTGGCGGTTTGCCACACTGCCTCAGGCGGATAGCGCGCCCGATGAAGCTGTCCGTGTTTCGGTGCTTGTTCCCGCGCGAAACGAGGAACGATGTATTGAAGCATGTGTTCGCTCGTTGTGCCTCCAAACGTGGCCCAACCTCGAAGTTATTGTGCTCGACGATAATTCAACCGATGCCACCGGCTCCATACTGCATGCTCTGGAAGCGGAGTTCCCCGCGCTTCGAGTGATGAAGGGGGCTCCCCTACCGGATGGATGGGTGGGTAAGTCATGGGCATGCCATCAGCTTAGCGAGCAGGCCAGCGGCTCTGTTCTGCTGTTTACCGATGCAGACACAGAACACCGGCCCGACACTGTTGCTAGGGCTCTGCGCTTCATGGGCCAGCATTCTACCGACTTGTTATCCCTTGTTCCCTATCAGATACTTGGATCGTTTGCCGAGCATGTGGTAATACCAATGGTGCACGTGTTGTACTTCTCGTATTTACCCAACAATCTGATTCTCTCCAATCCCCGTGTCTCGTTATCGGCAGCAAACGGACAGTTTATGTGTTTTCGCCGCGCTGCATATGAAAAGATACGTGGACACAGGGTTGTGCAATCTTCTCTTGTGGAAGACGTTTTCCTCGCTCGTGCCGTAAAGGCATCCGGAGGAAGAATTGCCCTCGTTAACGGCACAAACGCGGTGCGCTGCCGTATGTACACATCGGCTGCAGACGTAACACGAGGATTCTCGAAGAATTTTTTTCCGGCAACTGGCTATAATCTTCCCATCACCCTCCTTTTCCTCTTGCACCTTCTTACCGCCTTCGTAGTACCCCTTCCAATGCTCGTGTATGCTGTGTTTGCGCCGCGTGCAGACGTGGCCATGTTTGCCGGTGCACAGCTTCTTCTTGCCGGCATCATCCGCGTGCTAATCCTGCGCTGTTTCGAAATGCCTTTTTGGCACAGCATACTTCAGCCACTTTCGGCTGCATGGGCATGTGTTATTGGAGTAAATTCTATTCGATGGGCCTATTCGAAGGCCGGCACTCATTGGAAGGGTAGGTCGTATTCAACCTCCGGAAGTCATCATGCGTGAACCCTCGAACGGCGAAAAGCTCCTCGACCTTTTTTTATTGCGCACCCGAGAGCCCGACTATGCAGTAGACATGCCATTCTACACCACGGGTTCTATTGTGGCTGCTGCATTGCTGCGAATAGCCATCATTGGTGTTGGATGTTTACTCCTTACCGGCTACGCAAGTTCTAACACCGTGTGGTGGACAGCTATGGTTGGTCTTTGGGGATTGGGAGTGTACCCCGCCTGGCTTCAATATCAACGATTCCACGAGCGCGTTACGGCTATACACGCAGATACGTTATGTGGCAAATGCCGTCACTTCAACGCCACCAATCAGCTCTGCATGATTCTCGATGTACATGTGCCAGACGAGAATCCACCGTGTGAAGGCGAAGGTTGGGAACCCATCTAGTTGCCGTTGTTATTCAACCTTTATGAGTTTATACCTGCCGGATTCGTTTACCTCGAACGTGAACGTTTGCTTGATACCACTTGTGTACCGCCATACCTCGCGCGCTGCTTTACCCATCAAATCCTTCTCGGTTGTGGTGGGCTGACCATAGAGCATGTACACCTTCCCTCTGTCTGATCTTGCACCGTCCGGTTCGGCAATCGTGCTAAATCCAACACGAGCGTTGTCTGCCCGACGGTAGTACTCCGCCATTTTTTCATTGTACACTGTTGCCGGTGTTGGGTCTTGACCTCGCCACCAGAGCATCAAACGCTCTCTATTCTCGGCCGCCGATCCGGCTGTTAGAGAGTCCATCTGTGAATCAGTGCAGATGTACTCCAGTACTTGAATGGCGTAGTCTACAGACCGGAGAGAGAACGGCATAAGCTCCCATATCACCTGGAACTTCATCGAAATGGTGTCCGTGGTTCCCTTCTGAACAAGGAACACCGTATAACGTCCTGGAACGAGCGACAGAGTGGGAATGGGAATCTCTACGGAGGCAATTGGACGCCGCGGCACGGTAGTGTCTACCATCTCCAGATAGGCGGCATCAGAGGAAGAAACCGAGGATATTCTCGGGAACCTATTACGCTTCGAGCGCACGGTTCCTTCTGTGTTCTCAACCTTCCACCAGCGGATATCCCGCGAGTCGGAGGGGGCTTGCACAATTGTATAGTCGTACTCCACCTCGGTAGTGTCTGCCAGTAAAACAAGTGCCCTGCCGCTATTGGCACCGAACGGAATGTTGTTGGAGAACACAAACAGCCGAAGCATGTCTTTCCCGTTCACAATCGTTGGTTCACCGAACACCGGTGGTGTTAGCTGGCGCGACTTCTTGCGTGGGGTGAATGATACAGACGGTAGGCGCAGCTTCTTTTGCTGACTCTCCTTTGTGGTAAGTATCTCGAGCGTTATGTCGTACGTACCCGGACCCACCATTAAGCGCTGCCACCCAAAATGAAACGCTGTTTTACTGTTGGTTTCTTCAAACGTGTTCGTGTAGGCATCTCCCTTGAACCGAATACGCTGGCGGATTACTCCAAGTGTATCACGAAGCTCTATACCAACTACCATGGGTGCGTGATAATTGCCCCCTACGTCATTGGGGTCGGTTACACGCGTGAACGTGAGAAAGTCATTGGCCATGCGAAAGAACACGGCAAGGGTTGCAGAATCGGGATGATCGGTTGGAACCACATACGCATCGGCAAAAAACCGATCGCCATAGTCGATTAGCTGCGCACGATTAACAAGCGTCTGCGGTGTTTGAGACGTGGCAGAAATGTATGCCACGAGAAGCACAACCAGTATGCGCACAACGTTCATTGCACGTCCCTGCGATAGGTGCGAACATCTTCGATAAGATCTCTCAGAATTACTCCTGCAGCCATTTGATCCTTTACACCTTTTGCTTGTCGCTTCTTTTTGGACATGCCACCGGCAACCATAAGCTTGCGCGCCTCGCTGGTACTGAACGCTTCGTCTACTTCAACAACGGGTATAGACACGGCAGACCGTAATAATGTCACAAACCCGCGGATAAATTCCTGAATCTCGCTTTCTCTGTCGTCTGTCAACTTGGGCATACCAACAATAAGCACTTCTATGCGGTCGGCATGGCACCGTTGAAGCACAGCATCTACGGCAGATGCGTTCATTTCGATAACAGGCCGCGTGGAAACAACGATGTGCATTTCGTCGCACACCGCTACGCCAATACGTTTTTTCCCCACGTCGAGTGCACAGAGGCGCTTGCCGGCAAGACCAACGAGATGCGAGGGTATCACTCGGCCACCTCGATGGGAATACGGAATATCACCTGGGTACCAACGCCGGGTTCGCTCGTTACGCGCAGAGATCCTCCATGGAGGTTCATCACGTGTTGCATAATCATGGTTCCAATGCCGGTTCCGGTTCCATCTTTTGCCGTAGTAAAATAGGGCTTCATCATGTTCGACAAGGTTTCGGCATCCATGCCCACACCTGTGTCGCTTACACGGATAAACACATTTGCGCGGTCGAACCACGTAGCAATTTCTACAGTGCCGGGTTGCCCCCTGAGAGACTTAATGCTGTTTTCGACGGCGTTCCGTATTGCTCTCGACAGCTTGAGTCTGTCTACGTTCATCATGGTGCCACGGAGCTTCATCTGAAACGAAACGTGCGGAAACATTGTAGGGTCGAACTCGTGCCGGATCTCTGTACACAGTTCTGCGCTGTGCACGGGCAGCCGTGTTACATCTTCGCTCCTACCAACGCTTACGAGGTCTCGAACTCGCTGAATCAACACACCTACCTGGAAGAGGATACGTCTGCGTCGTTCTATCGCCTTGGGATCTCCTACTACCTCCAACTGCTCGGCGTTGAGACGGATTGTTGATAGGTTTGTTTGCATATCGTGGGCGAGTTGCGCCCAGTTTACCAACCTGCGTCGCTCCAACGCTTCTGTGATATCTACACCGGTAATGATTGTCCCGGCGGATCTGCCCAAGAGTCCAACAAGCGGTATGGAGGTACACATGTACTCTCGTTGTTCCTCGGCTTCTTCGATTACTACCCTGTCCGAGATACCGGACCGAGATGATTGCACCCGAGAGAGAAACGCCGTTAGCTGCTGCAGTCCACCTTGTTGCATGTAGGCCATGTAGAGCCTACGCATAGGTACGTTTCGGGTTATACGCAGCAGCGTAGCAGCACGCTCGTTTGTTCGAAGGAGTCTGCCGTTAGCATCCAGAACAAATACCAATCCGGCGCCCGGAATGTCGATCACTGCGTCGAAGAACCTACGCTGCCTGCGATACAGAACCCATGCAAGTGCAGCCAAGGCCAGAAGCACAAGCGGAACAACATATCGAACAACAGCATCTACGGCGCGATAGAACCACCAAAAGGGCTGTCCACTCAGTGCCAGAATAAGCGAGCCGTTCTGTCCCGATAAAACCAACGACCTGTTCACACGAGAGACGGCAATAGATCCGGCAAGCTCTACGGGGAACACACTCCTACAAAGTTGTTCTCCATCAACATTGGCAAGCATTACACCACCGGAAAACACAGCGTAAAGAGTGTCACCCGAGTGTTTCAGGCAAAGTGCCTTGCCCATGTCTCCTTCTACAGGCAGACCCTGGGGAAGCTCTTCTGATGTTTCGTCTGATGTAATGGAAACAATTTCGAATCGCCCCCGGCGCGAGACAATCATGCCCAGATGAAGAATGTTGTTGCGCCAACCTAGGGTGAGAAGCGACGCCGGTACGGGTGCTGTTCTTGTACCAACAACAGTAGACGTGGGGTCAACGATGGACAGGATGCTGCCGGCCGCCCCCTCACTTGCAGAGATGAGAACTACATACGGTCCAACGGACTCTATCCTAGCCACTTCCGATGACGGCACGGCTACCGTTGAGATAGCCCGAAATGTAGAGTCGTACGTGGTAAGGAACGTAGAAGGTCCGATGCTATAGGCCAATGCCACAGACCTGCCACCGGTACCGCGTAGAACAGTAGCTGCACTTACGTTTCGCTCGATAACCTCGGCAGACATTACCGTATCGGAAATGCGAAGAACCGCAACAACGTCTGCGATGCGAACCACAACCGACTTTGCACCAACAATACCAAGCAACTCTACAGGAGCGGATGGATGCTGATCCATGTTGATCATCGTAAGTGTGACGCCGGTGCTCGTTCGCGCAAGGGTTTTGTCTACAAACGTTACCGAAACGGCGTTAACCTCTACTTCTGCTACCAGCAAACCATTGCGAAATGGGATGCAGTCTCTCACATCCTTTCCCACAAATCCCTCTTGCTGCGCATCGCCCGCAGCATTCAATATCTTAACGGCGGCAACAGATCCGCTCCATGCCGGACGTTGTGTAAGCAGCACCAGAGACTTGCTGGTGTCGTTCATCGGGATGATTCTTCCCCTAACAGACCGGTGCACATCGAGTACCACAGGATCTGTTCCATCGGCGCAAACAGGTTGTGTAGCAAGAACGCAGCACAGCAGAAATGGAACCACTTTCCAAGGACGTATTGCCATTGGGAAGATCACGCCTCTTGTACCTCGCACACGGCATAGGCCTGTATGCCCTCGCCTCTGCCAACATATCCCATACGTTCGTTCGTGGTGGCTTTAATAGATACCCGTTCAGGAGGAATACCAATCATCTTGGAGATATTCTCCTTCATCATGCTTTTGTAAGGCAGAATCTTCGGCGCCTCGAGAACAAGCGTGCAGTCTACGTTTACAATACGAAACCCCTTGGAGGCAATCAGCTCGGCAGAGCGCCGAACAAACACGTCGCTCGAAGCCCCCTTCCACTGAGGATCCGTGTCGGGAAAATGTTCGCCAATGTCGCCCAGAGCCAAGGAGCCCAACAATGCATCGGCGAGGGCGTGCAATAGAACGTCGCCATCACTATGGGCAACAGTGCCCACCTCCGACGTAATGGTTACGCCACCAAGAACAAGAGTTTCGCCCAGAGCCAGGCGATGTACGTCGAATCCAAAACCTATCATGTGGCAAATCTACGGGATATGAGGATTGACGATCTTTGCAAGATGAACAACGAAGCAGTGAGCGTATCCGAGCTAACCCATGCAATCAAGGGTCTGCTCGAAGAAGGCATAGGCGATGTTATCGTTAGTGGTGAGATTTCGAACTACAAAGCTCATAGCTCCGGGCACCGGTACTTTACGCTAAAGGACGCTGATGCGCAGATTTCCGCCGTAATGTGGCGCACAAGAGCGCTCAACTTCCGACCGGAAGATGGCATGCACGTGCTTGTTCGGGCCAAACTATCGGTGTATCCCCCTCAGGGCAAGTACCAGTTAGACGTTGCTGCCATGAAGCAGGCCGGGCGTGGAGACCTTTATCAGGCCTTCGAGCGCCTCAAGGAGACTCTTCGAGTACGCGGGTATTTCGACGAAGCAAACAAGCAACCGCTGCCTGCCCGTCCTGCCTCTGTTGGTATAGCTACATCGGCTACCGGTGCGGCGCTGCAGGACATGTTGTCTACCATAAATCTTCGATACCCACTTATCGACGTGGTCTTCCGGCCCACACTCGTTCAGGGCGATGGCTCGGCAGAAGACATCGCAAAAGCCATTGCCGAACTCGATGCCGCCAATCTCGATGTGATTGTTATCGGACGTGGTGGCGGGTCCATTGAGGACCTATGGTCCTTTAACACAGAGATTGTTGCCGAGGCAATCCATGCAGCAAGAACACCCATTATCTCTGCGGTTGGTCATGAAACTGATATCACCATCAGCGATTTCGTAGCAGACAGGCGGGCAGAAACACCAACCGCCGCGGCAGTGCTTGTTACGCCGGTAACCAGGGCGCAACTCATCATGGAGCTCAATGAGGTGCGTTGGCGTTTATCGGATGCTATTACAGCAACCGTGCGGAGACTACGGGAGATTGCTGCACGGTTTCTCGACGGGCGTGCCGCTCGACGGATCGACGAACGCGTGCGCCTTCGCATGCAACGCATCGACGATGTAACAGCTCGGTTCTCACGGGCTCTGCGTTTGCACATCACGTCGATTCAACGCAGTATTGAGCATCAAAGCGACCTGCTTCGCGGACATCACCCCTATACTCCACTTCGAAAAGGTTATGCCGTAATCGAGCGAAAAGGGGCTATCCTGGGCGCCTCCGATGCCCTCTCTCCGGGCGATGTGATAGTGCTTCGACGGTCGGCCGACGAAAGCACTGCCACCATTGATTCGGTTACTCCAACAACATCAATTGAATAGGAACTTCCATGGCAAAAACTGCACCCCCAACCATCGAAGAACAGTTGAAAAGACTCGAAGAAATCAGCGCTCTGCTCGACAGAGGAGAGATCTCCTTAGACGAGCAGTTAAAGATCTACGAAGAGGGTATGAAGATAGCCGACGTGTGCAAGGCATACCTCGAAAAAGCCGAACTAACGGTACGCAGACTTAGCGGAGAAGAGTAACTACTACTCTGTGCGTGCCGGACGCAGCATAAGCTCTCGGATGGCGCTTCGCGGATCGGCACCATCAAAGAGGATGGCTGCCACTTTTTCGGTAATCGGCAGCTCTATCTGCACCGATTCGGCAAGTTCTAACGCTGCCGTGGTGGTAGGCACACCTTCTGCAACAGAGTTCATGGATTCTAAGATTGTTGCAAGGGAAGCCCCCTTACCAATCTGTTCCCCAACTCCGCGATTACGCGAGTGTCTCGATGCACAAGTTACGTAGAGGTCGCCCAGACCCGCCAACCCAAAAAACGTTGCATGGTCGGCGCCAAGAGCAACCCCAAGCCGGGCAATCTCTGCCAAGCCGCGTGTGATTAGAGCCGCCTTAGTGTTATCGCCAAGACCCAATCCATCTACAATACCGGCTGCAATGGCAATTACGTTCTTTAATGCGCCGGCTATCTCTACACCGCGCACGTCTGTACTGGCATACACGCGGAATGCATCGGTACCGAAGATTCCCTGCACCATTTGTGTAACATCCGGATTGGCCGAAGCACACACCACCGTTGTGGGCATTCGGAGAATAACCTCTTCTGCATGACTTGGTCCCGATAGCACCGCAAATGCCTTTGCCTCTGGAGCAACCTGCGCAATCACCTCCGACACACGGAGGTGGGAACCACGTTCGATACCCTTGGCAACATTTACAACAACTGCCCCCTGCGCCACGGCGCCATCGAGTGTAGACCGCACATATTGTGTTGGAGTGGCCTGCACCAGAACGCCGCTGCCGGCCAAACTCTGTATATCCTGGGTTGCCCTTACTTGAGACGATAACTGCGCGTCGGGTAAGAACCTACGATTGGTTCCAGAACTGTTTATCTCCCCTACAACTTCCGGCTCACGCGCCCAAAGCAGTACATCGTGGTTGTTTTCTGCGGCAACCGCCGCAAGGGCTGTTCCCCAGGCGCCGGCGCCTATAACTCCAATACGCATGTTATCCTTGAGCGTGCTTCCGACGAAAGATCATCAGTTTCTGAAACCTACTCTCGGTACCCATGAGGAGTCGGCGGATGTTCGAGCGGTGCGCCCACAACACTAATAGCGACAGCGCAATGAGGAAGAACACAAGAGTGTGGTACCCTTCTATGGACACGCCCAACACATTGTACCGAAAAGCCAAGGTACTGGGAATAATGATGGCTGCACCGATAGACCCTAACGATACATAGCCCGACGCAAAAAGTATGATGAGGAAGATCCCCAATCCAACGGCAACCTCAACAGGTGCAACGGCGATGAGCATCCCTAACGATGTGTTTATTCCCTTACCACCACGGAAGCCCGCAAACACACTAAACATGTGACCAAGCACTGCCGAGATACCGGCGATAAGTCCAACAACCGTTTCGTCTTCGAATGGTGTTCTATTCACAAACGGCATTTCGGAATCGAAGAAGTATGCAACAAGGAGAACCGCCACTAGCCCCTTAGCCACATCAAGAATCTGAACAACTACGCCTGCCTTCCATCCAAGTGTGCGGAAAACATTCGTACTTCCCATGTTGCCACTACCCACGCTACGCACATCTACCCCAAAGAACCTCTTACCGATGATAAGGGCGTTGGGGATGGAACCAATGATGTAGCTCTGAACGATGATGATGATCAGTCTCAGGACCGGATCCATACATCCACCTTCTTCTTGTGAAAAACCAACCCAAAGTTACAAAACACATTCGCTGGAACATTGCCGTATACCATAGGATAACGTATGGTTCGTCTTATGGGCTCTAGACACATTGGAATAGCACCATGACCGATGACACAAAATTGGTAACAAAGCGTCGCCTCGAAGAAATTGAACACGAGCTGGCAGAACTGCAGACAGAACATGCAACACTCAAAGCCCGCTGGGAAACCGAGAAGCAGCAGATCCGCCACATCAGCGATTTAAAGCAGCAGATCGAAGAAACAAAAACGCTGGCTGCAGACGCAGAGCGCTTGGGCGATTATGGCAAGGTGGCCGAACTCCGGTACGGAGCACTGCTCGAGCTTGAGAAGGGGCTTGCAGCGGCCAACACACGTCTGCTGGAGTTACAGGCAGACAAGCCGCTGCTCAAGGAAGAGATTGATGCGGAAGACATTGCAGAGATTGTGGCAAAGTGGACCGGCATTCCCGTTCAGCGGATGCTCGAGACAGAGCGCACAAAACTGCTCGCCATGGAAGATCGGCTGCACGAGCGACTGATTGGTCAGGAAGACGCCGTTTCTGCGGTGTCGAACGCCATTCGCCGATCGAGAGCCGGACTCCAGGATGCCAAACGGCCTATCGGCTCGTTTATCTTCCTTGGCTCTACAGGTGTGGGGAAAACGGAGATGGCCAGAGCGTTAGCCGAATTCCTTTTCGATGACGACGGCGCCTTGGTGCGAATAGACATGAGTGAATACATGGAGAAACATGCCGTATCGCGTTTGATAGGAGCTCCGCCGGGATACGTGGGGTACGAAGAAGGAGGTCAGCTTACGGAGTCCGTTCGCCGCCGTCCATACGCAGTGGTGCTGCTAGACGAGATAGAGAAAGCGCACCCCGATGTGTTTCATGTATTGCTGCAGGTGCTCGACGATGGCAGACTAACAGACGGTCAGGGACGGGTTGTAGACTTTAAAAACACCATCATTATCATGACGTCGAACCTTGGCAGCGACGTGCTTCAGGACAAGTTACTGGAGGTTACCGAAGAAAACAGAGACACCATAATGCAGCGTGTTCGGTTGGAGATTGTAGACCTCCTTCGAAAAAAGCTGCGTCCGGAGTTTCTCAATAGAATAGACGAAGTAATACTCTTCAAACCGCTCGTACCGTCTGAAGTGCAGAAGATTGCGAGAATCCAGATCGACGCCGTGGCTGGTAGGTTGCACGAGCTTGGAATCTCACTTACGGTGACCGATGCGTGTGTTGAGTGGCTTGGCAAACGCGGCTACGATGTACAACTCGGTGCACGCCCCCTAAAACGTGTTATACAACGATATCTGGCCGATCCACTTGCATTAAAGGTGCTGTCTGCGGAAGTTCGTGCCGGCGACGCAATAACTGCGGACTGCGACGATAACGGACGGATTACTTTTTCAAGCCCATGACACGACACATCGTTACCTCGGCAATACTTGCTTGGACATTCCTCGCAGTATCTCATTCAAGCGTTGCCCAGAACGATGTATCTACCGGACCCTCTGTTCTTGGAACGTCCGACGTACCAAGCACCTATATGCGTGGTGTTACGCAAACCGGCGGCGCGACGCCGGCACGACTGAAAATCCTCGGTACCATGGCGGGTCTCAACGGTGCATTGGTTACCCGTGTTGTGGTGCTTGATTCTTCAGGCAATCATGTACCGCTCAATCCGGATAATACTGGATTCACTGTAGATGTGGGATGCCGAGACATGCCTTTTACTCGTTGCAGCACCGCTGTAACGAAAGAGCGTAAGTGGATGTTGGAAGGGGCCGGGCAGTCTATGGTAATTCTCTGCGATAACTCCATGCTGTCTGCAAACACGGCAAAGGAAGTTGTGCGCTCCGTGCGAAATGTGGTGCCGTCTGTGAGCGGCAGAGACTCCGTGAGTGTGGTTACGTATTCGCATGTATTAGACGTTGTAACGCCCTTTGTGCCAACAGCGCAGATTTCCGAAGCTGCAGATCCCGCCATTGTGCCCGCACCATCGGGATTGAGTGCAGTATATACCTCAACAATGTCGGCACTCCAAATGTTGGGCGAGCACACCGGAATACGGTCCTTGGTGATTGTAACTACGAGCGACGACAACGCCTCGTTTGGGACTTCTACAGAAAACTTAGTGCGTCTTGCCAAAAAGCTTGATGTTCACATTTCGGTAGTTCGAGTTGGACATTCAACACGTGGTTATCCATATCGCTACATCAGTGCAGCAACAGGTGGCAGACTGTACACCGTTGCCGAGGCCGATGTTGCAGACGTGGGTAGCATCATTAGAGAGCTGCTGTTGAGTATACGGCAGTATTCGGAAATCACCATTCCGAGCGATGCCCTGCAGGGAGTAACGTGCGAAGACGTTTGGCTACGGGTTCAATATGAAGGCGGAAAGAGCTCTGCATTGGTGTACGACTCTCTGCTACTGCCAACCGTAGAACGATCGTATCAAACACGCCCATCTATTGTTGCAACGTTTGGAGATACTACCGAGGTTGGGTTGCAGGCGTTTTACCCCATCCTTGCGTCGATGGCAGAAATGCTCATGACCGATTCCACTATCCGTGTTGAGCTTACGGGTCATGTAAGCGGAGATATCCGTACAAATGCTGATGAACGGGGTTTGGAACGTGCCGAGTTTGTACGTGGTTTTCTTGTTGCCTACGGCGTTAAAAAGGCGCAAATCGTTACGCGATCCGATGGGTCGCGGCGACCACTCTACTACATCCAACTCGATGGTGCGCAGCGACTACTCAACAATCGGGTAGAGGCCCGACTCCTGTATCCCGACGAGCACCCCTACACCATAACCGTAGACCAAGTGGCAACCGAGGAGCAGGCAGGCAAACAGGCCGACGTTTGGGAGCAGCGCGGATTTAAGGCGTATTTCGAACCAGTTGTAGTAGGCAACGCACCGGCATACCGCGTAAAGTTATGGGGCTATCGCACGCCGGAAGATGCGCGCAAGGATGTTCGATCTATTGCGCGATTTAAACCAAAAAGCGCCATTGTAGAATAGCGCAGTTCGGGGCTTCGTCTCAGTGACCTTCTAGCCAGCGCTCGGCGTCGATTGCGGCCATACACCCAGAGCCCGCAGCAGTAATTGCCTGACGATATATACTGTCCTGCGCGTCGCCACAAGCAAAGAGTCCGGGAACATTCGTGCGAGTACTCTTGCCCTCGGTTATGATGTACCCAACATCATCCATGGTAACCAAACCATCGAAGAGCGCTGTGTTCGGTTGATGGCCAATGGCCACAAACGCGCCATCCGCAGCCACATCCGTAACCTCGCCTGTTACCGTATTCCGCACGCGCAGATGCGTAAGCTTCTTTACACCGTTAACCGACTCTCCAACATACTCGTCTACCGTTGAATTCAGAAGAAACGAGATTTTTGGATTGGCCTTCGCGCGATCGACCATGATTTTCGACGCCCGAAACTCTTCTCTTCGGTGAACAATCGTAACACTTTCGGCAAACTTGGTAAGGTAGTTCGCTTCTTCCATGGCTGTGTCTCCGCCCCCTATCACAAAAACACGTAAACCGCGGAAGAAAAAGCCGTCGCACGTTGCACATGCACTTACGCCGAATCCCATGTACTCCGTTTCGCCCGGCACTCCAAGCAGCTTAGCGCTGGCGCCAGTTGCAATGATAACCGACCTGGCCTGAGTGGTTTCGCCCCGTTCGTTGGTAAGAACAAAAGGCGGCGTAGAAGTGTCTACCTTCGTTACCGTTTCGTACCTCGATGTAGCACCAAACCGGTGTGCTTGTTTCCGAAGCACGTCCATCAGTTCGGGTCCCATAATTCCATGCTCGAACCCGGGATAATTCTCCACTTCGGTGGTAATCGTTAACTGTCCGCCTGGTTGAGTACCCTCGAACACCGCTACATTTAGGTTGGCCCGGCTGGCGTAGAGAGCGGCGGTGAATCCTGCGGGTCCTGATCCGATAATGGCGATGTCGAGCATAAATCGTTTGATGGTTGTTGTGTTTGAGGAGGCTGTTTCCGCAACAATGCGGCTGCATTTCGTTGCAATCCGGCAAGCTTTGGACGTTTCAGGGGGCTACCACGAAATCGCTCCCGAAATCTTGCGGGCTGCAAATCTACAACGTTCGCCGGGTCTACATACGTTGCCATCTCGCGTGGTTCGAAGCGCACTTCCGTGGTTGGCGTTGCAAACCTATTCCATGGACAAACGTCCTGGCATACGTCGCATCCAAACAGCCACCCATCCATGGTATCAACGATGTTCAGCGGGATATCCACATCGGGTTTGGCCTCAATGGTCCAGTAGGAAATACATTTATTGGAATCGATAACTGCCGGACTTACAATGGCTTGCGTTGGACACTTGTCCATACAGGCAGTACATGTGCCACAGTAGTCTTCCACAGGGTTATCCACATCAAACTCTGCCGTCGTAATCACCACTCCCAAGAAAAACCAGCTGCCGATGTCGCGTCGGAGGATGTTGCCGTTTTTCCCCATCCAACCAATTCCCGCTCTGGCCGCCCACACTTTCTCGGGTATTGGACCTGTATCAGTGTATCGTTTTGTTTCTGACTGCGGCACAATTTCCTTTATCGCCGCACACAATGCGTCCAACATGGGCGGCAGAACTTCATGGTAGTCATCGCCCCACGCGTATCGTGCAATCTTACCGCGCTCTCCGTTGGTGCGTTGGTAGGGTGTGTAATAATTCCGCGCCACCACAATAACGCTTTTAGCGCCCGGCAGAATTAAACCCGGATCTCTTCGGACCTCGGCGTTGCGCTCCATGTAGCCCATCGTAGCGTGATACCCTCGCCGAATCCACTCGGAGTACCGCTCGTGCTCTTCGGTAAGGGGTTCGGCACGGGCAATACCAACGGCATCAAAACCAAGCTCGAGAGCGGCTCTCTTTATGGCTGCGGTGGCACTCAACAGGTTATCCGAGAATCATTGGCACAAGATAATCCTGACGCACTTTTTCGATTGGATGTTTTGTAGCAGGCAATACAAAGAATTCTGCCCCCGGTGTTGCTGCAAAGAACTCACGCGTCTCATCAAGTGATACCATTTCGTCCCGGTCGCCCAAGCCAAACCTGATAGGTGTTGTGCACTGCAGCATCCGCTCCGTAGTTAGTACCGGTGCCGCACCAAGGGTGTGCATGAGCGATGCTGTTTTTTCGAGCACTGTGCGCCACCGATCGGCACCATGCCTACGTTGGAGATCCTCTGCAAACCGAGGCACCTTTTCCAAAATTCTATCCGGGTCTAACATCTTTGTTTCGTGATTAGCCCCCTCCACACTCCATCGCAGTTTTGTGCCCAAGGTTACGATACGTCTACACAACTGCGGATTTCTCAGTGCGCAGTCCATTGCAACATAGCCACCCATGGAGTAGCCAAACACTGTTACCGGAGATTCGAACTCTTGCAGACGCGTTTGCAACCATTGCGAGAACAATTCAATGGTCCAGGGCGCAGCGATATCGTCCGTTTGACCGTGACCCGGAAACTCGAGGATTTGGTGTGGAACTCGATGAAGAGCACTCGAGAGCCCCGCAAACTGATGCGCACTTCCAAGTGCGCCATGAAGGAGGATGATCATGTTCTGTTCCGTATCTCTAATACATCGTGATAGAGTTTCAGCCATTGCGGAAGTACATTCGCGGGGTCGAACTCCCGTACAGCCCACTCATGGGCGCGGGAAGCCATCTGCCTTCGTTGATCTTCATCTCCAAGAACTATCTCTATGCCATGTGCGATTGCGGCCGAAGATCTCGACTCAACAAGCACACCACGACCTTTGGCGAGTTGGTCGGGCGTGCCATCCGTATTCGTGCCAATCACCGGAATGCCCACCATCATTGCTTCGAGAACCGTTAGAGCATACATCTCGCCATACGTTGCAAGCACAAACACATCGAAGGCCGACATAACGCCCGGTACGTCTGTTGTGAAGGGGCGAACAATCAACTGGTTCCGTGGATCTGCCGCTCGTCCTTGTAGCCACTGGGCTAGCTGCTCCGACGCGGTTTCGGGTATAGATGTACCATCTGCCCCCTGACCCTTCATGCTGGGTTCCCCTATTACAACCAGTCGAACACGTTTTCGGTGTTCTTCTATAAGGTGTTCGATACTCTCTGCAAACTCTCGAGTTCCTTTCAGCGGGTCTATACGCGCCACGTATCCAACCACCAGAGTATCATTGGCGATGTTCCATTCTGCTCTGTACTTCCTGCGTGCTTCTGCGTTAAACTGAAACAGCGCGGGACTGCGCATGTGACGGATAAGATGCACACTGCCGGGCTTTACAGGGAAGAGCCGGCCGATTGATTGCACGTGCGTTTCGGATGTATTCACTGTAGCATCCACTCTGCCGTAGATAACGGCATGAAGCGGGTCGCGTTTGTTCACTGGGATCATGTGAACCGAGTGCACGTGAGGAACACGTGTACCCATACATGCCAACGATGCCAACCACACATCAATGCGGGTATGCGAGTGCACTACAACATCTCTCTGGCCGCGCAGTGATTTGCGCAGACGGAGTATGTTGCGAAGGTTTACGTGTTTTCCACGAACAGCAGGGATAGTAGCAAAGCCGAGCTCAACGGCGTGGTTGTGTATTCGCGACTGCGGAACACACATTAGGGATACGTTTACACCCGCATCGCGAAAAAGCTCCATCATATACACGGTGTACTGCTCTAGTCCACCCCACGACAGCGATGTGTTGACGTGGACTGCAACCATTAGCGGGGCACCGGCTGCAGGGATGCAATTGCAGGAACCAGAAACGCCGCATGCGGCACTAACACATCGGCGTATCCAAGTTCTTCCTGCGAACCATAGCCGTAGAGAACTCCCACGGATGCGCAACCGTTCGCCTTTGCACCGTCTATATCATGGTGTCTGTCTCCTACCATAACTACGTTGGCAGGATCGGCGCGCTCCTCTCGCAGGATATACCGCACCAGATCTCTTTTCTCAACGTTTCTGCCGTCGAGTTCAGAGCCATAGACATGATCGATGAAGGGGGCAAAGGGCGATACAGAAATGATTTCTCGCGCATACTCATGAACTTTTGCTGTGGCAATAGCAATGCGCGCCCCTTGTTGCTTTAGTTCGGTAAGTGCGTTTAAAACGCCGTCGTACACGTCGTATTCGAACATGGGTCCGTCTCGGTAGATGTGACGGTAGCGCGCAACTGCCGCTTCGAGGGCTATACGGTCTGATGTGCCAAGGTAGTGTTCAAAAATCTTCCACAGAGACGCGCCGATGCACCACGTAAAGTCGTGATCATCTTCGAGCGTAACGCCCGAACCAGCAAGTGCCAGCTTAAGCGAATGAACAATTCCCGGACGCGAGTCCACGAGGGTTCCATCAAGGTCGAAGAGGGCAAGTGTTGGTGTCATATCCGCAAAGATAGTCCAGTGGGTGTACGATACGATGCTACATGTCGGGAGTAACCATTATCGTAGCGCCATCGGGCATAGAAATAACGGCCAACACGGCTTGGCCCGCAGTATTTCGATGTATTACAACCGATTCTCCAAGACCCTCTACTGCTTCCGATATCCAATATTCATCGAGATCTGCAGTGTAGTGCAAAACGGGGTTCGCGGCGGCCTGTGTTCGAAAAGACAGCGTTAACAAGCCATCGGTGAGGTCTACCTGGGGCATCGGCTCCGGCCAAGCATCGATGATAACATAGCCCATTTTTTGCGCCATCTCCGCGGCTTGCTCTGCATCCGGAACGGCGCAAACCAAGGCATCAAAATATCCAAGGAGCGGACTTCCCTCGCCGGTACGTACAAGCATATCGGAGGGATGTGCCGGATGTATCCACCACTCCAAAGAACCGGGTCCGGCAACGCGCCATTGCGTGCTTGCATTGCCCTCTATGGCTATTCCCGCTGCAACAAGCTTGTCTCCAACACTCTGAAGTGAAGGGGCAAAGTAGGCGCAGGCAAGGGGGCGCACATCTCCGCTAACAAGAGTGAGAAATATCTGTCCGTCGGAAAGGCGGACAGATCCGGCTGCACTGCCAACATCTTCGAATCCAAGGAACTCCCACTGCTGCCGCGATTCTTCGGGGTTCGGGCATGAAAGAACAAATCGGGCGGTATGACCAAGGAGAGACATAGGCGTGGCAAGATGTGAGACGAAAAGAAAGACCCTGCTGTGAGAAGTCACAGCAGGGTCTCGAAATTACGATTGAACCAACGCCTTCCTTACGGAATTACGTCGATGATAACGGTGCGGTTGTACATACGGCCTTCTGGAACATCGTTACTAAATGGCGGCTCGTTTTCTCCCATGCCCTTTGCAACAACCTTCACACCCTTGATACCCTTAGAAGACAATTCACTGTCGAGAATTTTCTTCACATCAGTAGCGCGGGCAACTGATAGGTCGAGATTTGCCTGGTCCTTACCAAGGTTGTCTGTATGTCCATAAACATACACCTTCGCATTTGGCGTGATAACCGGAACAACTTCTTTCTTCAAGTACTCTGTGGAACGTCCAACAGGATCGTCTTCGGCATAATCAAAGATCAAGCGGAAACGCTGCGATGTTCCCTCGCTAACGGTACGAGTTAATGTGAACGTCTCGGTGTCGCTCAGGGTTCTACCATCTGCCGTGCGTGCAACCACTTCCATTGTAAACTGACCCGATGGTTGGTTCAAGGCAAGCAAACCTGTTGGGTCCATGTATGCACTTCTGTCTGTAAACGGACCGAATGATCTGCGCTGACCATTGCCGCTTACTGTTGCTTGCCACGACGTGATGTTCTCGTTTGTGACAATTTCCGTGAAGATCTGGTTTTCCCTTTCTGCCTCGCGCTTAACAAGAATCGGCACTCGCCTTCCAAGATTATCCGGATTCATCTTACGAAGGTGAACGCGGCGATTCTCTTCTTCGGCAAACGGACGATCTTCGGCTGGTGTTCTCGGTGTTCCGGAACGAGGATTGGGCTCGCCCTTGGCAACTGTTAACTGCGATGGATTTACACCCCAAACATCTACCAAGTACTTCTTTACATTCTCGGCATACGGAAGAGGATCCTTTCCATCTGGATCTGAGCCATACAGTTCCATGCTCGAACCAGGTGTGTTCTTCAACCTATATCCCATTACGTTAAGAATGTTGTAGTAAATCTCCTTCTGGATGTATGGGCGTTCCTCGAGGTTCTGAATGTCTTCTGCGGTAAGACCCGTGTTCCGACCGAAATCCGCCGTTTCACTGGCCGAGAGCGCAACGTACCTACCGGGGATTGTTGTTTGATCCTTGTCGATAAAGACAAACGGGCGCATTGGGAACTCTGCCTTTTCGTTGCGCTTGGAGTAGATCCCATCAGCGGGCGGAGTAACACGGAAGAATTTCGAGACAGGAGCTGCAAGAGCAGCCGCGTCATCACGCTGTGCATCACCAAATGCAATCGCGATGCCTGCACGTATCGTTACGGTAGACAGCGCGTCATCAAATGAACTTTGATCGCTAAGATCTACACCCCGTTGGCTTACCATGTAGCCGGCTTCGAGGAACGGTGTAAGAATCCACTGCTGTTTTGCCTGTGGATCGGACATATAGATGTCATAACCAACACCGGCGAAGCCAGACCAGGTAATGCTATGCTTAACCGAATCTGCCTTACCAACTTCGAGACCTGTTTGAGCTGTGCCACCTTCAGGACGGTAATCGAAGGTTTGGTTGAGAGCGATGCCCATGCCTAATCCACCCGTGAGGTGGAACTGGCGTCCGAGGTAGAGCTTTACATACGGTTCGAGGGAAACAAAGCTGTTTGAGAAGTCGAACTCGTGGGAGAAGAACGAGCCGTCTGGCTTGCGGTAGGAACGGTCGTCCTTTGCTAATAGACTACGATTATCATACGACAAACGAGCACCGAGATGGAGTCCATCCGTCAGTGCCATTTGGTAGCTCAAACCACCGTACAGCCCAATACCGGAACCGTCGTTGAGAACCAGTTCTGTAAAGTTTCCACCAGGCGAAGAAATCGGGTCATTCACCCAGTATGCGTATCCAACACCCGATAGGTTATAGTTCAATCCAAGGTGTGCTCCCCACCTGTTTGGCACCTTTGGCGGATCTTGAGCTATCAGGTCCATCGAAAACGCAAAGGTTACGATGAGAAGGAGTAAAAAATGTAAAGAACGCTTCATACCATTGCCCCAATCTGTTTGTGAATTGGGCCGAAAATATCCTTTTTATACTGACCAAGGGGTCAGCTGTATGTTTTTTTCTAAACGTTGAACCGGAAATACATAATGTCGCCATCCTTTACAATGTACTCCTTACCCTCTACTCGGTAGAGTCCGGCATCTTTAACGGCTTGTTCCGTACCAAGGCGCTCCCAATCGGCGTAGGACATAACCTCGGCGCGGATAAAGCCCTTTTCGAAGTCTGTATGGATTACCCCGGCTGCCTGGGGGGCCGTAGAGCCCTTCCGCACGGTCCAAGCCCTACACTCCTTCTTTCCTGCCGTGAAGTACGTTATCAGGCCCAATAGGCCGTAGGCTTCCCGGATAACTCGGTCTAGGCCGGGTTCTTGCATCCCGAGGTCGGCCAGGAACAATTCGCGGTCTTCCGCATCCAGCAATGCAATCTCTGCTTCGATCTTGGCACAGATAGGAACCACAATAGCCCCTTCGGAAGCAGCTCTGGCTTTTACTGCATCGAGATATGTGTTTCCGTTCTTTACGCCATCTTCGTTGGTGTTGGCCACATACATTACCGGCTTGTTTGTAAGGAGTTGCATTGCAGCTATCCATGCCCGCCCCTTATCATCGGATTCGAAGCTGCGAGCGGGCTTGCCACTATCGAGATGTGCTTGCAGCGCGGTAAGGAGCTCGTGTTCCTCCTTGGCATCTTTATCGTTTGCGCGAACAAGCTTGTGCACGTTCTGCATGCGCTTCTCTACGGAGTCTACGTCCTTTAGAATAAGCTCGGTTTCGATAATGTCGATATCGTGCAGAGGGTTAACACCTCCGTGAACGTGCACAACATTATCGTCATCGAAGCACCGAACCACATGGGCAACGGCATCGCACGCACGAATGTTTCCAAGGAACTGGTTGCCAAGGCCTTCACCTTTCGACGCGCCTTTCACCAAACCTGCGATATCCACAAACTCTACTGTTGTGGGCACTTCCCTATCTGTTTGATAGATGTCTACCAGCTTCTTAAGCCGTGGATCCGGCACGTTAACGATTCCAACGTTGGGATCGATGGTGCAGAATGGATAGTTGGCAGCATCTGCCTCGTTTGATGTGAGTGCATTAAACAGCGTGGACTTACCAACATTTGGCAAGCCCACGATTCCGCAAGCAATTCCCATGATACTTTCGTGTGATGTACGCGTAGGTGGAGGGCGAAAATACGGCAAATAGCCGTTAACCTTCCACGGTGATCGTTATGGTGCGCACTTCGTCTCCGGCGCGGACGGTAATGATGTAGATTCCGGGCGCAAGAGCACGGGCGAATGCATCGATACGTAGTTCGAAGTTCCACGTGCCTGCTGCGCAATACCCAGCGGAGATATCTGCTACAGCTGCACCACGGATATCGCAAACGCTGATTTGCACATCGGCATGTTCGTAGTCGAACGTTGTAGAAAGTTTTGTGTAGGTGCGCATTGGATTCGGAAATGCCACTACGGGCGCCGCGGCAATGGGTCCATCTGTTGCAATTACAGACGTGGTGTTGGGGTTGTCGGTGCCTTGTTCAAATGTTGTGAACTTGGTTACAATCCCGAACGATTTGCCTAGGCGAATGATTTCGTCGCGGTATTCACGCCAGAGGTCGCTGTTTGGAGAGGTTGTAGACATTAGGCCCAGCAACACATTGATTCGCATACGAGCCCAAAGTTTGGGAACAAACGCAGAGGTGGTGTCTTCGTCTGCCAGCACAACCCTGAATGGCTCTTCGTGCCTACCGATGATGTTACTTCCTGCAAGTACGGCATCCACCAGACCCGGTGTGCGATACCGCGAGGCAACTATAAGTTGGTCGCCAGCATAGATGTCTGGGATGTTCAGTGGCGCAAAATCAAACAACACATCGGGAGAGTACGACAGGGTTGGGTTCTTAAAGAGTGGATCTTTAATCCGCTGAAACAGAGTAGCAATTGCTGTTGATGCGCTCCCGTTGCCCACAAACACCACTTCACCTCCATGATCCACTGCAATGCGCTGGAGCGACGTGTAGTTCACTTTGTCACCCACACCAAATACAAATACGCGCGTGGATTTCGTATTCTCTCTCAGAAGTTCCGCATGATCGATTGGTGCTTCACCGTCTGTGAGGAAAATGATGATGTTCACAAAGTTGGTATCTGAGTATGATCGAAAGGACGTTATCAATGCGTTCATTATGTTGGTTCCGCCGCGTGGCAAGAGCCCGGAAACAAAATTGACACACGAACTAAGGTTAGCAGGCGTTGCCGGTTGGGGCCGAATCCAAACGGAGGTAACCCTGTCATCAAACTCTACCACGTTCACCTCGTCGAATGGGCTAACACGTTGAAGACAATACAGCGCCCCGTTCTTCGCATCCTCCATCTTCTTTCCCTGCATAGAGCCACTGCGATCGATAACAAAGGTGAATCTCTTAGGAAGAATGCTCGAGGCATAGTCCGTGGCCGGTGTTGCAAGCAAGAGTGCATATCCATCATCACCGGCTGGCTTTGCGCTAAGCATTGTTACGGAAAATGCTTCGTGTGTGAGCGCAAACGATACCTTGGGGTTGGTCCTGCAGCTAATTCTGCGTTCTTGAATAACGTACTCGTTTCCGGTATTCGAATGAACAACCCTTGCGTTCGGCACTACGTCCACGTTGGTCATTGCATTTTTTGTGCGTATCGACAAACTCCAGGAGAGCGAGTCAACATAGTACATTCGCAAGGTTTCAAGCGGTAATTGATACTGCACGCGCCCCGCGGTCTGCGGTAGGAGCTCTACCATTGTTACTTCGATCTCGAACAGTATTGGGCCACGCAATGTGTCGCGCAATGGAAATACAAACCCGGTTGTACCCACGGCATTGAGAAAATTCTGCGAACTTCTGGGGCCACCCGTAGATCCCGAGTGAATGTTTGTGTCTGAAGAAGCAATTACCGCGGTGCGCCATTCCGCGCCATAGCGATACCGAATGCCTGTAATTGTTACGGCCTCGGAAACGGGCATTCCAAAACGGACGCTCGTTGCAATAGAATCTGTAATCGAAAATCTTTGTGTGAGAACGGTAACGGCGATTTGCTCCTGAATTCGGGTTGCAATGGCCGTTCTTTCGGGGCGTACGCCTACACGTATTAAACCGCTACTATACTCCAAGACCCCGTTTGCAGATGCAAGTTGAGGTACCATCAAACAGAAGATGATGGCAAGCAGACTGATGATCTGCGATGTTGTGTTGGTTTGGGTTTTCATGATGGGTCTCCTTCGACAGGTTAGATGACGATGATTGTGGTTGATGCGACCATGTTGCCAACCGTGGCCGTTACGGTATAGAGTCCGCGTGCAAGGGGCATCCCCAATGTGTCGCGCAGGTTCCATGGGAATTCGATGATGCCTCCAACGGCGTCTACATCGAAACTTGCAACTGCCCGCCCCATTGCATCGCGAACCTCGAGTTGGATGCGAGCATAGTGTACCGATGCAGGCAGGTTGATGGTAAATCGCACGTTGTTTATAGCGGGATTAGGCGAAGCAGCAATACCGAGTGATTCAACCGGACGTTCGTCTCCCGGCACACTGGTGGGACCAGGTTCGTCGGGGTCGGCATAGAGTGCAGTGTACTTTGTAAGGATGTTAAAACGGATTGAGAGGTCTATCACCGCGTTCACGAGCTCCTTCGCCTCTCCAACGCGCTTTATCTCTTCGAGCAGTGCTTCAACTTTCGCGCGTGCCCAGAGTCTTGCCACCGCGCGATTGTTAATAGACTCATCACCGAAGAACACCGTGGACTGCAGGGAGAACGGCACTTCGAGAAGCGTTCCGGTGAGCGTTACAGGGTAGGAACCTCCCGTGCGATACCTACCATGCTGCAGTACCCTACCGCCAACAGTAACATTTGGCAGCTCTGCAGGCAGAACGTCGAGTGTTTCCAACGAACCGTACGAAAGCTGTAGATCTGTGATGTTGGGCATCGATATCCGGCGCAGGTGTTCATCAACGAGAACCGTAATGCTATCATCGTACTCAATCTGTGTTAAGAAGCCGCCTGTGATCTTTGCTAGTGAGCGCAGAAGCGCCAGTTTTAGATCAGAGCCCACGGCAATTGGGTACACGCGTACATCACGCGTGTTCCACACCTTTACGGAGTCGACTATCTTCTGCTCATGTACCTCACCCCACGATGGCTCGCCGTCTGTGAGAAACACATTCACGCGGGCGGTTTGAGGGAGATACGATTGGGAGAGCCCAAGTTTGAGGGCCTCGGAGATATTTGTGAGACCAAGCGCGCTGCGGGTTCTTACGAATTCGTGGGCAAGCGCAATGTTTTCCGGCGTAGCAGGCACAACGTCTGCGCGGAAACCCAATACGTGAGTACTAAAGGTGATGATGTTGAAGTAGTCATCGGGTGATAACCCGTCGAGGAATGCATGCAGAGCTGAACGCAGTTGGGCTATGCGTTTACCCTCCATGCTCGATGAAACGTCGGCAGTAACAACAATCGATCGAGGCAGGGGGCGAGCATTCTCGTCTGGAGGCAACACCCACGACAAAAAGAAGGGCTCGGTTCCAAAGGAATCTGCCGGCACCGGCACATACGTTAACGTCCCCACTTCAACGCCCGTTCGGTTTGCAGAGAGGTGCACCTCATAGTTCCGAGAGGGCTTGAAGTTCTCGTCGCCAAACGTAATGAGCGTGCGATTAGGGGCGAGTTGGGTGATAGAGTTGGCAGGCGTGTTCTCGAAGTGAGGCACGGTAACAGACTTCCACGTGGTTTGTGTAGCTGCCTCGACGCGAAGT